>DATKEW010000243.1:0-3137 GCA_035511785.1 Mycobacterium sp. | reverse complement strand
CGGCGCGGATCGGCGAAGCACAGGTTGATGACTCGTTCGACGAGCTCGCGGTCGGTTCTGGATCGTCTGCTGATGTCCATGAAGGCCTCGCCGACGCCGGGAAGGGCGTACATCAGGAACTGTGCGGCGACCTGGCGGTCGGGAACCTCCGGCGGTCGTGGCAGCGCCGAATCGACCATCACCACCGCGGCGACCGCCTGCGGGCTGGCGGCCGACTCCAGGATCGTGATGGCACCGCCCATCGAGTTGCCCATCAAAATGACAGGGCTGCCGAGGGTTTCGTTGATGAAGCGGTCGAGTACCTTCGTGTTGGCTTCGATGGTGGTCCTTCTGCCCGCAGCAGGTGAGAACCCGAATCCGGGCAGGTCGATGGCGATCATTCTGGTGCGCTCGGTCAGCGGTCGAGCGATCCTGACCCAATTCAGGTGCGAGCCACCCAATCCGTGCACCATGACGATGGGCGGAACCCCCGCCGGCCCGCCGAAGTCCACCCAGTGCACCGGTCCGGCGATATCGCTGGTGTGACTGGCGCCGCCCCAGGGCAGCGCGAGTTGCGGTTGCATCATCTAGTCGGTCCTATTCGGTAGTCGCGCTGACGAGGCGAAGCGCCAATTCGGAGTAGAGCTTGGCCACTGTTTCGGGATCGGCATAGCGTCCCGCCGGGAACCAGCGGCAGACGTCGACGCACAGGGAAACGATCGCCAGGGTGACGCCCTCGGCGTCTGGAACCGCAAAAGACCCGTCGGCAACGCCTGCTTCGACAATCCCCCGCAGATGCCGCATTATTTTGCGACGCAGCCCGACGATCACTCGGTAATGGTCTGGCGAGAGTGCTGTCAACTCGTGCTCGACCACCTTTGACCGGCCGTGATAAGCCGCCTGCGTCCGGCAGAACTCGCCAACCACCGCCCTTAAGCGATTGGCCGGCGATTCGCTGACCGGATCGGCGGCGTGCAGCCATTCGACAGTCTTTTGATGGCCCTCGTACGTAATGACGAAGAGCAGTTCTTCTTTGGATTTGTAGTGCGGATACATCGCGGCCGCGCTCAAACCGAGGCGTGCCGCGATGTCACGGGTGGTCGTACCGCCATAGCCGTGCTCGGCGAACGCCTCAATTGCGGCGGCCCTGATCCGCGCGGCGGCCTTAGAACTACTGACGACGCTCGCAGTTGTCACGCTCACCCGATCCGCCGCATCCGCCGACTATAAGCGATCGCTTATTTATAAGCAAGCGCTTAGTGTAATGCCAATGTGCCGTCCCCGTCTGAGCACCGGCCGCACGGCGACGCAACAGGCGACGAAGCAGCCTGAGTGCGAAGTACCTGACTTGGGTCATGTTCTGCCTCGAACCTCGGCCGTAGGGAGCTGATCTGCAGTTTTGTTGGATGGCTGGCCGAGATTTGCGCACTAACCGGGGCTTCGCGGCCACCCAGGGCCCGAGTCGGGTCGGCAAGTTCGAAGCAGACCGCCACGGCTCCGGTGCCGACATGCACGGCGAGCACCGGCCCCATCGGGGTAACGACCGCCGGCTCGCGCGCCGGTAGGCGCTGCGCGACTGCCGTGCTACGTTTTGCGCGCCTGGTGGCCCCGCGCGCGTACTGGGAGATGGACCGGGCGCCCGCGAGTACCCGCCGAGTGTGAATCTCCCGACACGACACGCCGATCCGATCGTCGCAGAATTCACGCTCGGTGACGCTTCTAGCCGAGATGTGCCCACTAACCGGGGCTTCGTGGGGTGCGGTGGTGGCCTACCTGGGTCATCAGCCACTGGATCGAGCGCCAAACCGGTTGGAGCATTAATAAATTCGTTCAGACCACGCGTGCTACCGCACTGTGCAAATCCGCGCCGGTAACCAAACCCTCACTGCCACCGACCCCTTACCCGCGGAGCTCCACGAGGCCCTCGCCAAGATCAACTCGCCCAGCCTCCAAGCCGATCAGTTCGTCGATGCGCACCTG
The DNA here is from genome assembly GCA_035511785.1 of Mycobacterium sp. Lineage (GTDB taxonomy): Bacteria > Actinomycetota > Actinomycetes > Mycobacteriales > Mycobacteriaceae > Mycobacterium. The sequence continues at coordinate 1,178 of DATKEW010000243.1, read as the reverse complement.
CGCCCCAGGCCACGCGCGACACCGCCAAACGGGCCGCCGAGCGCGAACGCAGTCTGGGCAGCGAAGGCCTCGAACTCTGACAACGCTCCGACTAGCATCTGCTTGGGACCTCGGGTGACCGTCTCGAGAAGCAGCTTCGGCGTGGCCGATAGGAGCGTGGGTCCGCGTCCTGGGGCTACCGGCGTCCTCGTCATCAGGCCAGGCTCGCGATATTTTCTCCGTTGCCGCCGAATGCCGTATCGACTCCGATACTTTCGAGGCCCTTCACGATGCCCTCATAGATCTGCATCGCTTTCTCCTCACGGCGTGGTAGGCAGTTGCCCTGGACCGGTCTGCCACGGCAACTGGTCTGGCGGCAAGCCCTCGAAGACCGCCTCGGCGTTGCTCCGGCCGAGTTCGATCGACGCCTCGATGAACTCCGGATCGAAATACAGGTAGCTGAACAGGTCGCCGCGGCGTGGGCCGCCGCCGCCGACTGCGCGGCCGAGCATCCGTAACTCGGCCTGGCGCAAGGTTGGCACGACGCCCTGCCAGCGCTCACGCTGATTCTGGAAGATCTGCTCCGCAAGTTGGCCAAGGGTTGCACGCGCCGGCGGGGCGATGGCAAGGAACGGAATCGCCCTTTGTGGCCTGCCCGTCGCGGTTACACGTTCGGTGGAGTCCACGAGCGTGTTGACTTTAATCAGTGTCCGCAGGTCCTCGATCATCGGGTCGACCAGTGTCGCGTCCATAAGCCGAACGACCACGTCGTAGACTTCGGGCGGCGGACTCGCCGTGGGCGGCGCTGTGGCGGTGTCGATTTCGGGGTGAGTGGCCACGACGGCGATCGCGTCGGCACCCAGCGCGATCGCCGGCTTGAGCGGTGCATTCAGGCGGATTCCGCCGTCCAGATACCAGCCATCCCAGGGCTCGGGCTCGCTGACGTGCGCCGGCGGGAACGCGATCGGAATGGCCGATGACCCCAGCACGTGCTCGGCAGTGATATGGGCGGCCACGTAGTCGATCGGGCGCTGGTCGTCGGGCGGCGGCACCGGCGTGGCGTCGCCGCGATCGACGAACACCACGCTGCGGTTGTCGGCACCCGATGTCGCCACCACCGCAAGCGTGGCACGCCGCGCAGCGATGTTGTCGCGCAGCTGATTCCAGTCGATGACGCGTTCGGCGGTGCGGCGCAGCGG
>DATKEW010000242.1:0-12140 GCA_035511785.1 Mycobacterium sp. | reverse complement strand
TGACCGCATCTGCCCAGAGCCGCATATCCATCCAGTCTGCGAAGAGGATCAACGCCGGGATTCCGGCTCGCAGGCCTGCGGCCGTGGTGCCAGCGCCCCCATGGTGAACCACCGCGCGGCACGCGGGAAAGACGGCCGCGTGATTCACCGCGCCCACAATCTTGACGTGGTCGAAATGCGGGATGTGGGTGAAGTCACCTGCGCCGAGAAAAATCAACGCCCGCTCGCCCAACCGCGCACAGGCCGCGCTGATCATGGCGACCGTGTCAGCGGGAGGTATCACCCGCACGATGCTGCCGAAGCCGAAGTAGATCGGCGGCGTTCCCCCGGCAATCCACGACAAGACCTCGTCGTCGGCATCCGTGGGCAACTCTAGCGTCAGCGCGCCGACGAAGGGTCTCCCACACTGTTTCGGCCATTCGGTTGCGAGTTCGGGAAAGCAGAGCTCGTCATACGCGTGGATCTCCAGCGATTCAGAGGGTCCGGTTGCCTCCGGCAGGCCCAGTGCGCGGCGTTGGGCGTCTTCAGCGTTCTTGATTATGTCCCCAAGCACGCCACCTGGGCGCGTCTCTCCGCCCGGGAAGAACTGCAGCGTGGCCAGCGGAATGTCGTGATACTCCGCGACGTTGGCGGCCAGCCCCTGCTCACCTTTGCCCGTTAATATCAAGTCGGCCCCATTTGCCAGCGTGGTCAGCGCGGTGCCCCACTCCGCCCAGGCCCGTGCGACATGCTCCATCACTTCGATCATCGCGCCCAGCGGATTCTGGCTGCTCGTGTTGCGGACGAAATCCCCGTCGCCCCGCGCCGGCGGGCACGCCCCAAAGAACCACCCTAAAGCCTCCGATGAGAATGCAGCGGGCTCCGGCCCGTATGCAACCGCCGCAAGCCCCGCGGACTCCACGAAGCCAACCATGTTAGGTGGGACCGCCATGCACACGTCGTGACCTCGACGCTGCAGCTCCCGTCCGACGGCGGCGAAAGGCTCGACGTCGCCGCGACTTCCGTAGGCAGCCAGTACAAATCTCATCGGCACAACCTGACTTGAGGTGATGTCATTGAACGGCCGCAGCCTAGCCCGTGCCGTCGGCGTGAGACCGGCTCAACGCCACTTGATGCCGCACCCGATCGACGGCCGCTGGTCTGGATCGACCGGCCGCCCGGCGAGCACCGCGTCGACCGCCGCTCGGACGTCAGCGGCTGTCACCGGTAGGTCGTTCTTGGGTCGTGAGTCGTCGAGCTGTCCGCGATAGACGAGTCGACGCTCGCCGTCGAAGACGAACGTGTCCGGCGTGCAGGCCGCGGAGTAGGCACGGGCAACGTCCTGGGTCTCGTCGTAGAGGTACGGGAACGTCCAGCCGTGCCGGCGGGCCTCGAGGACCATCTGATCGGGCCCGTCCTGCGGGTAGTTGACGACGTCATTGCTGGAGATGCCGACCATCGCGACACCCTGATCGGCGAGGTTCCGCCCGAGCGCGGCGAGCCCGGCGGCGACGTGCTGGACGTACGGGCAGTGGTTACAGATGAAAGTCACGACAAGCGCGGGACCCGTGAGCTCGTCGAGGCTGACCGTGGTGCCGGTGGCCGGCTCGGGCAGCGTGAACTGAGGCGCGGGGGTTCCGAGGGCGAGCATGGTGGACTCGATGGCCATGCCAGCCAGACTAACCGGCACGACGCGGTCGGGGCGATCAGAGCCTGGAACCGAGCCCGGCGATCAAATTGATCGTGACCGCCAAAATCACCGCGCCGAGCAGGTAGGACACCAGCGCATGGCGCAACACCGTCGCCCTGATAGACGTCAGTCCGATCTCGGTGTCCGAAACCTGGTAAGTCATGCCGACAGTGAAGGCCACGTACGCGAAGTCCCGGAAGCGGGGCGGCTCCGTGTCGTGGAAGTTGATTCCACCCGGTTGATCCGAGTAGTAAAGCCGCGCGTAGTGCACCGTGAACAGCGTGTGGACGGCGAACCAGGACGCTGCGACGGTCAGGATGCCGACAACGGCGGCTTCTACGGCTCGAGCGCCGCTGTGCGATCCGGCGGCCACCACGTAGCCGACCCCGCCTAGGCTCGCGACACTTGCCGACAGTATGACCACGTCAGCAACCCAGCGGGTGGGATCCTCCCGGGTCACCCATCTGCGGGTTTGCTCAGCATCCATTCCGAGCAGGATGAGCTGCGTCCACACCACATACACGCCGGCGGTAACGACCCAGCCGGCAAGCGCGAATCGCCAACCAACCGTGTTTCCCACCACGAGAGCGACGGCGACTCCGAGCACCACCGCTATCGACATCCGGACCGCGACCGTATCGCGGAACAACTTAACGAGGGGCTTCACAACCCGACCTAAGCATCCGCATGGGAAACGCCGCAGCCACGGTCAGCAGTCGTTACGTGCGTGGAGGCCCTTGATTGAGGTGATTGGCTGCGAACGTGGCGGCCTGGTTTGTCATCCCGGCTTCAATGTAGGAAACGTGCGCCATGATGTTCCCGCCGCCGGAGCAGATTGGGTCGTCGGGAGCGCACAAGCTGATGGTCTTGCCGCCGTACAGCGGGTTGATTGTCGGCAGGGGCTGGCCACCCCACAACATGCTGGAAAAGCCACTCGATGGCTCGCCGAAAAGCGCGACCGCGGCGACATGGTCGGCCACCGGGGCGGGCATCGCCTGAGTGGCCAAATCGATCACGGTCGAGCCCTGAGAATAGCCACCAAGCACGATTTTCGAGTTCGGGCAGCTGGCGACGGTGTCCTGGACATGAGCACTCGCATCATTGGAACCCATTGACGCGCTGTTGTGGTAGTCGTCGTTGGCCGGGTAGTTAACCGCATACGTCCCGACGGACCGTCCGCCGACCTGTGAGGTGAGCGAGTCGACGAATGCCTGTCCGATGTTGCCGAGACCGGGCTCCTGATGGGTGCCGCGCGCGAAAACCACCGCGACGTCGGAGCAGGGATCCGCAGAAGCGGCCGGGCTGCCGATGGGCACACTGAGCAGCGCCCACGTCGTTGCAACCAGGACACCACCAATGCGAGCAAAGTTGCGTGCACTCATCCCCGAATCCTGACATATGGCCGGCGACGGCGGCGCGGGCGGTGTCGCCTGTCACGACGCGACCGCAATCCGCGTCGACCATCGCCACCACGCCCGGCCATCACCGCCCGGGTTCCCTTCTCGTCACACTCCGCTGATGGGGCCAGACGTCAAAACACCTGGGGCGCAACAACAATGCCATCGCGTGACGAAACAACGCCCTAACGCTTGCCGCCGCGTGAGATCCGATCGGCCCGCCAACAGCGCGCCCGCATGGGAATGTCTATCGCGTCGGCCCCAGGGAAACGCGCCTCCAAGGCTGCGCGTGCCCGAGCCAGTCTCTGCGCGCGATCATCCGGAGACGCGACGATGACTCTGCTGTAGGTGCCCAGCATCGCGACGACGTCCTCGACCGCCATCGTCCGCACGAATTCGAACGTCTCACTCGCAATGTTGTGGAAGATCTGCGGCTCCGGGAGAGCGAAGTCCAAAAGCCTCCGGAATCGGTTCTCCGATGCCACCTCGGACATGTCCTGGCCGGGCAACCGGTCGAGGTCTCGCAGCCAGTCCACCTCACGGTCTCGGCTCGTCCAGATCAGGCCGAGCCGACCGCCGTCGCGCAGCACCCGCCCGATCTCCGGAACAGCCCGTCCGTGATCCATCCAGTGCCACGCCGACGAAACGAACACCGCGTCCACGGCAGCGTCTGGAAGTGGGATCGACTCGCCACGGCCCTCGACGACACGAACCCCCGGGGATCGCGCCGTCAGCACCTTCCGCATCCGCGCATCGGGCTCAACAGCGATGACCTGCGCAGCCCGGTCCACGAGCATGCGGGTGAACAGCCCGGTGCCCGCGCCCACGTCGACGGCCACCTCACAACCGGGCGGCACCAACCAGTCCACCGCCTCTCGCGGGGCCTGCGGCCGCAGCCCGTCGTAGTCCTCGGCTATTGATCCGAAGGACATCGCGCGCTCATGACGATCACTCACACCAGCCACGTTAGTCCAGCTCGCCCCTGTACTGAGCGGCCCGCAGCCCGGATCCTCGGCCCGGCGGACACCATGAATCCTGCGCGGGATGGCCCGTCTCGCCCCTGCCACCGGTCGAAGATGAACATCTGATTTTCAGGAGAACCGATGCGACTTCACCGCTGCGGACACGACCCGGCGATGGAAGTATCGCAGGAGTGGCCATCAACAAACCGCAGACGATCGCTTACCCGGCGCCAGGCGCACGCCCGCGCCGCCACGACGCTGAACCGCTCGATCCCCATGTCATCGTCCTGTTCGGCGCGACGGGGGATCTGGCCAAACGCAAGCTGATCCCAGGCCTTGCCTACTTGGATCAGTCCGAGCTTGCCCCCGATATCGAAATCGTCGCGACGTCGCTAGAAGAGTTCACCGACGACGAGTTCCTGGAACTGGCCAAGACCGCAATCGATTCGTTCGGCATTCACAAGCTCTCGCCCGAGCAGTGGGCAAACTTCGCAAAAATCGTCAAGTACGTCCCGCAGGGCGGCGGACCCGAAGCACTGGCCGCCGCGGTCGCCGAAGCCGAAACCAACCTGGGACCCAGAGTTCGGCGACTGCATTACCTCTCGGTCCCTCCGAAGGCGGCGCGCGAAGTGATCACCATGCTGCGCGACGCCGATCTCGTCGACCGCTCCCGGGTGGTCATGGAAAAGCCATTCGGCACCGATCTGGCCAGCGCGGTGTCACTCAACGACTTCCTGCACGAAACATTCGACGAATCCCAGGTTTTCCGTATCGACCACTTCCTGGGCAAAGAGGCGGCCCAGAACATTTTGGCGTTCCGTTTCGCCAACGGTCTCTTCGAGCCGATCTGGAACCGCAACTTCATCGACCACATACAAATCGACATCCCCGAAGCCCTGGGTCTGGATCAGCGGGCGAACTTCTACGAAAGCACCGGCGCCTACAAGGACATGGTCGTCACCCATCTGTTCCAAGTGATGGCGTTCGTGGTGATGGAGCCTCCGACCGCCCTCGAGCCGCATGCGATCAGCGAAGAGAAGAACAAGGTGTTCCGGTCAATGCTCCCGGTCGAACCCTCAAACGTGGTACGCGGCCAGTACAACGGCTATCGCCAAGAGAACGGAGTGGCAAAGGATTCCGACACGGAGACGTTCATCGCGCTCAAGGTCGGGATAGACAACTGGCGCTGGGCCGGCGTGCCGATCTATCTCCGCACCGGCAAGAAGATGGCCGAGGGCATCCGCATCATTTCGATCGCGTTCAGAGAGGCCCCCCGAACGATGTTCCCGCCGGGATCGGGGGTAGGGACCCAAGGCCCCGACCACCTCACGTTCGACCTCGCTGACAATTCGAAAGTTTCGCTATCTTTCTACGGCAAGCGGCCCGGCCCCGGCATGAAGCTGGACAAGTTGTCCATGCAGTTCGCCTCCAAGGAGATCGACACCGTTGTCGATGTGCTCGAGGCATACGAACGGTTAATCCTCGACGCAATGCGTGGCGATCACACGCTGTTCACCACCGCCGAGGGCATCGAATCGTTGTGGGAGCGTTCGGAGGACCTTCTCGCCGACCCGCCGCCTTCAAAGATGTACCAGCCCGGTACGTGGGGCCCCAACGCCATTCATCAATTGATCGCACCCAATGCGTGGCGGTTGCCGTTCGAGCGGGAGTGGCGCGAAGCCAACGCTAGTCGCGGCTAGCCCGCGGACCCCGCCTGCGGCGCCGACTGACTGAGCCAGTCATGCAATTTGGCGTAGATCGCGGCGTGATTGAGCAGATCGAGGTGATGCAGGCCGGTCAGCGTCAGACCATGGTCCTGCTCGAACGGAACCCGTCGAGACTTGCCCACGCCGGACGCGCTCTTGGAGCGCACCAGACGGTCGCCGAGGATGGCCCCCACCGGCCGCGGTCCCGCGGTTGTGGCCACGAAGTGGTAGACGGCACCGGGGAGAAATGGCACCTCATGGCAGCGGTCCCGAAGGAATTCGTCGGGGTCGGCCTCGTTCCAGTCCTCCTCGAGCAGCGCGCCGTACCGCAGGTCCTTCGTGCCTGCGCTGCGGGCATTGAGGAATGAGGACACGGCGCGGGTCTCGGGCAGCCGGGCCAGCACCCAGGCTGCGGCGTTGACGCCTTTTTCCAGGTCGGCTCCCAGGTGCGGAGACCCCAAACAGACGACGTGACGAACGGCATCGGGCCAGTCGTGCTGCTGCTGCGCCCCGTAGTGGCAGGCGCTGCGCACCACCAGGCCGCCCATCGAATGACCGACCAACGCGATCTCCTCGACCGGCACCGGCCACAGCGTCCGAAGCGCGTCTAGCAGGGCGGCCAGGGCTTTGCCGTTATCAGAGATGTGCAGACCCGTGTTGTAGCGCAGGTAGACCGGCGTAAACCCGAGGTCGCTACGCAGCCGGGTGCCGTAGGGGAGCACACTCTCGCCGTCGCGCGGTAGCCGCCGCCACGACATTTCTGTGATGCACCAGCCGTGGACGAACACCGCGATCCGCCCGGTCGCAACGGGGAAGGCCGCCGCGATGGCGGCCGCGTTCATCGCAACGGGCTTCCCGTGGTGGCGGATCTGCATGGTCAGCGCGAATCCGTTGCCGCGGTCGGTCAGCTCGTCGCCGTAGATTCCGTTGAGTGCGGCGATGACGCCGGCGACCGTGGGATGCGCTTCGACGGCGTCGTCCTCATCGCTGCCGCGGGCCTCGGCAGCCAGTTCACCGGCACCGCGCAACGAGACTCGCGTCCCGCGGTCGACGGCGTAGTAGGTCACCGCGGCAATCGTGTTGTGAACGACCTCTACAGGTTTCGACACCGGCCCAATGGCGTCGAAGACGCGCTGTGCGATGCCGCTGTGCGTGTCACGTACCAGATTGGTCAGGATGCGGGTGCCTTCGCCAGCAAGGTCGGCGAGTGACCGGATTTCCTGTCGCTGCACGAGCTTCTCCTTTCCGTTTTGCCCAAGAGTTCTCATTCTGCGCAAGCCTTAGCGCCGGGTAGACCAAATCATTCACCTACCCCCGCGGGAGTGTCCGGAGATTGAGGAGCAGCGAGTGAGCCTGTTGCCCCGGCGACGTGACAGGAACCGGTCTACGAGAAGATGACGTGTCAGCGACAAGCGCGACGAGCACGCGGTAGAGCGGCGGATCGCGATGCACACAAAGGAATCTCGCCGCTGAGCTTGACGACAGAAAGCGAAGAAGTCATGGCACCGACGCTGCGCCCGCGCCGATCCGCCCTTTACCTGCCCGGCAACAACGCCCGGGCACTGGAGAAGGGGAAAACACTGCCGGCGGACGTGTTGATCTTCGACCTTGAAGATGCCGTTGGACCCGACGCGAAAGACGATTCGAGGACGAAGGTGTGCGATGCGATCTCGTCGGGGATCTACCGGCCCCGCGAAATCGTGGTGCGCATCAACGGCTTGGGCACCGACTGGCACGACGACGATTTGGCCGCCGTGGGTGGTTCGGCCGCCGACGGAGTGCTTGTGCCGAAGGTCGAGACAGGCGAACAGGTCCGAGCGTTGGCCGCCATGCTCGCAAAGCTCGACTCGCCCGAGTCTTTGCAGCTCTGGGTGATGATCGAAACGCCGGGGGCCTTCCTAAGGGCCGAGGAAATCGCTTCGGCCAGCGATCGCTTGGCCGGATTAGTGGTCGGGACCAACGATCTCGTGAACGATCTGCACGGATCGCACGTGCCAGGACGCGCACCGGTGCTGACGGGGTTGTCACTGGCTATCTTGGGTGCAAGGGCGGCGGGAAAGGTCATCTTGGATGGTGTCTTCAACGACATCACTGACGAAAGCGGATTCCGAGCCGAGGCTCGACAAGGCCGCGAGATGGGTTTCGACGGCAAGACCCTCATCCATCCGTCCCAAATCGCGCCGGCCAACGATCTGTTTGGTCCGTCGCTAAAAGAGCTGGCCGACGCCCGCAGGATCGTCTCGGCCTACGAGCAGGCCCAGGCTGCGGGGAACAGCGTCATAACGGTTGACGGCCGGATGATCGAGAGCTTGCATGTACGCGACGCCCAGCGGATCCTCGCCCTTGCTGATCTCATCTCCGACATGGAATCCGCCTCCTAGACTGGGCATACCTCGATTGCTTTGCAGTAGCGCAGCGGCCATTGCCGGTCTAATTTGCCGAGATGCCGTGACCACGGATCGGTAGCGCGGCCGGCGGGTTGGCAGCGGTTAGGCCGGGTCGCACAGCGGACGCCGTGGATGTGACAACCCCGGGCCGGCCGATGAGGGCTGAGTAAGCGGTAGGTTGAACGCGATTCCGCACAACCCCGAAGGGAGACACCGTGCGCCAGACCGCGGCCATGGCCGAGGCGGATCGCGCGTGGATGATCGACACGCTGCTCGCGCTGCTGCAGACCCCAAGCCCGGCTGGGCGCACAGACGCGGTGATGCAGCTGATCGGCGACATCCTCGATGACTTCGGCGTGCCGTTCTCGCTGACCCGGCGAGGGGCACTGACCGCCGAACTCGGCGGTAAGTCGGCGACCACCGACCGGGCGCTGGTGGTTCACGCCGACACCATCGGCTGCATGGTGCGCAGGCTCAAGGAGAACGGCCGTCTCGAGCTGATTCCGGTCGGCACCTTCTCGGCCCGGTTCGCCGCGGGCGCGCGCGTACGGATCTTCGGCGACGACTCCGGCGAATTCATCACCGGCACCGTGTTGCCGCTCAAGGCCAGTGGACACGCGTTCGGCGACGAAATCGACACCCAACCTACGGACTGGGAGCACGTCGAGGTCCGCATCGACCGCAAGGTGTCCTCGCGGGAGGACCTGGTTCGTCTCGGTCTGAAGGTCGGCGACTTCGTCGCGTTGATCGCCAGCCCCGAGCTCACCGCCGATGGCTTCATCGTTTCCCGTCACCTCGACGGGAAGGCGGGCGTCGCAATCGCACTGGCACTGGCCAAGAACTTCTGCGAGAAGAAGGTGGTGCTGCCGCACCGCACCATGATCATGGTCACGATCACCGAGGAGGTCGGCCACGGAGCCAGCCATGGTCTGCCTGCGGACGTCGCCGAGCTGATCTCGGTGGACAACGCGGTGTGCGCGCCAGGCCAGCACTCCATCGAGGACGGTGTGACGATCCCGATGGCCGATCTGCATGGCCCGTTCGACTACCACCTGACGCGGAAGTTATGCGGGCTCGCTGAGGAGCAAGGCATACGGTTCGAGCGGGATGTGTTCCGCTACTACCGATCCGACGCCGCCGCGGCGATCGAGGCGGGCGCAGGCACCCGCGCCGCGCTAGTCGGCTTCGGCGTCGACGGCAGCCATGGCTGGGAGCGCACCCACCTGGATTCGCTGGTCGCTGCGTACACCCTTCTGCACGCCTGGCTGCAGACGCCGCTGACGTTCGCCAAATGGGACGCCAAACCGTCGGGCAAGCTACGTGACTTCCCGTCGTCGAAGCAGCCCGCGCCGACCGAGCAGTGGGTGCCGCTATCCCGTGGCGACCACACCGAACCCGGCGATGCGTCGCCGGGTTCAGACTGGCCGCCCGCGGAGGGCCCCTCGGCCTGACGCTGTTCGCTGAACCTTAAGGAGCGGCGGGGATGGACTGTTGCTCGTCGGATATGTCGGTGGTGGTGCGGGCGTCGGCGGCGATATTCGCATTGCTGCTGTTGGGGATAGCGGGTCTCGCCTCCGCAGGAATAGCGCGTGCTGAGCCGGATGTCACAGGACTCGGCGAAAAGGCGATCGGCTGGGACACCTATCGCCGATTGGATCGGTTGCCGTATCTGAGCGCCAACACACAGACGCTGCAGGTGTCGAGCTTTGATCGGAGCGGCGGCGATTTCGACATCTCCACCGGTAACCAGAACGGCAGCGGTGGATGTCTGGCGTCCGGTGGTGCGGGCTGTGTCATCGCGGAGGATCGCGGTGCCGGCGAGGTTGATTCGATCTGGTTCACGCGCGACGGCGGCAATGTGACCCGGATGGGAACTATCCGCATCGATCTGGATGGACAAACGGTGATAGATGCACCGGTGCAATCGGTGGTTGACGGCGAGCTGGGTGCGCCATTCGTGTGGCCTCTGGTGGCCAACGCTGCGCAGTCGCCGGCGGGGGTTTACATCAAGGTGCCGATGCCGTACCGGCTATCGATGCGGATCAGCGTCGCAAAGAATCTGCAGTACTACCACGTCGACTATCGCCAGTTTTCGACTGCTGACGGCGTGACCACTTTCTCGCCCTCCGATTCCGCTCTCGACGTAGTCGCCACGCTGCGCGCCGCGGGCACCATCGATCCCAAACCGGCGGCACCCACAGCAGCGCATCACAATCGGGTCGTCGAAGTCCCCGCCGACACTGGACTGACGATCGCGGAATCGACTGGGTCAGCGACGATCTCGGGGCTGCGGCTACAGCTACCAGAACCGGCGGATCAACTCCTGGCCGGGTTGCGGCTGCAGATCGAGTTCGACGGCCGAACCATGGTCGACTCGCCACTCGGGGAATTCTTCGGCGCCGGACTGGGCGCCAATACCGTGAGATCGCTGATGTTCGCGGCGATCCCACAACCGCAGGGATCGTTGTCGTTGTCGGAGTGGTGGCCGATGCCGTTCGCCCGCACAGCCCACATCACCCTCGTCAACACAACCGCCAATCCCGTAGCGGGGATCGACAGCGACGTCGTGACCACGCCCGACCCTCAGTGGGCACCCGCACTGGCCAGCGGCCGTGTTGGGTACTTCACCGCGCGTTCGCATGCCGGGCCAACGATGCTCGGTCAGGACTGGTTGTTCGCGGATGAACAAGGCCACGGCAAATTCGTCGGCGTCAGCCACACGATCAGGGGTTCCCGCATCAAAACGTCGTTTAGCGACGACGCCCCGTACTTTCTCGAAGGCGCCGAACGCGTGTACACCGACGGCTCCGCGTCGCCGCAGTGGTACGGCACCGGCACCGAGGACTTCTACGAGGGCGGCTGGTATTTCAAGAACGGCACACACTTCAGCGACCCGTTCACCGGTCAACCCGATCAACGCACGGAGGCTGGTGGATGTGCGGACTATTGTGTCGCCACCTATCGGCTCATGCTCGCCGATTCCATTGGCTACCACTCCGCAATCCGATTCGGCATCGAGCACGGCAAGCGGAACTTGGTCCAACCCGACTACAGCTCAACCGCGTTCCTTTACACACAGCCGAACGAGACCACTGCACCGAGCGATGAAGTCAACCCCGCCGATCCTGTCAGTCGACTCATGCACGGCTATACCGACACCGGCGCCACCGATCAAGTGCTGGTCGCCACGTACGAGGGGAGCGACGACACCCGCACCATCGCCGGGTTAGTCCGAAACACACAGTCCGTGACTACTTTCAACGTCCAAATCCGCCCGGACAACCGCGGCGTCCTACTGCGCCGCACGTCCGATCAGGCAACGGGCTATCAATCAGCAGACGTTGCCATTGACGGCGTGCTCGCCGGGATCTGGTTGCAGCCGCGCAGCAACACCTTTCACCGTTGGCTGGATGACACCTACCTCGTGCCTGAGGCGCTGACCGCAGGCAAACCCCGCATGACCGTCACGCTCACGCCTATCCTCGACGCCCCACCCTGGACCGCCAGCCGCTACCGCGTCGACACACTGACGGCGCCGTGGGCTTGACCCGGTTCGCATCGGGCGCAGGTGTCGCTACCGTTGACGTATCCCGGCTTTTCGACGGAAGTGAACACTGTGAGCCGTAACCGTGTAGTCCTTGTCGTGAGCGTCGGCGCGATCATGTCCGCGCTCGGCGGCTTTGCAGGGTCAATTGCGCCGACAGCCGCACCGGCGGTGGCCGCCCCGGAGCTCGCTTCAACCACAATGCTGGCCGATGCGCCCAGCACGCCCGACGGCGCGCAGCCCCACCTGGCGTCAGACCCCGCTCAGCTGGCCGACGACCTTGTCGCCGACGAGCTCGCGCTGCGTGACCAATCGACGGGGGAGGGAGCGCTGTTGGCGGCGGCGCATCGCCAGCAGGCGGCCTATCGCGCCATCGGCCGACACCCCGAATGGGATGCGGTCACGCGACCACGAATCCCGCCGTCGTTAGTCGATGTCTACGACCGCAATGTCGACGCCCGTCGGCAGCTGACCG
>DATKEW010000241.1:0-4686 GCA_035511785.1 Mycobacterium sp. | reverse complement strand
TTGTGGAGCTAAGGGGATTCGAACCCCTGACCTACTCGATGCGAACGAGTCGCGCTACCAACTGCGCCATAGCCCCTGAGTGCTAGCAGGCTACCAGTTCCGACGCGGCTAGCGTCGCGCCAGGGGCTACTCGCCGACGGCTCGCGGCAAGTCCCTGGGCCACCCATAGGTCCGCATGGGCATCGCGTAGTCCAGGTGCTCGAAGATCGGGTCCTCGTCATCGATTTCGAGGACCACCGCGCCTGGGCGCCGCAGCCGCGACGGGACCACGTCGTATTCGCGGTCGTGTGCGTTCTCCACGCCTAGGCGCGCACGCGCCATCCGGTGCATCCGACGGCGACGCACCTTCTCCTCGATGCGGGTTTGCCGGCGCAGGTAGGCCAGGTACAGCAGGGTCACCGCGGTGGCGCTACCGCACACCCACCAGGCCGTTGGCGCCACTTCGAATGCGGCCGTTGCCGATCCAACCAAGATGACCGCCATCGCCATCAGCACACGCTTGCGGAAAGCGTATTTGCGGACGCTGACCGCAGCGGCGGTCTTCGTGTCGAATCGGCGCCGCCGCCGTGAGCCAACCGATGCGACGGTCGCCCGCGACTCCGCGTCCTCGTCCTCTTCGGAGTCCTCTGCGGGCTCCAAACCAGAGGAGTCCTCGACGTATTCATATCGGTCGCTCTGATCTTGGTCGGCCTCTGCGTCGGTCTCGTCGGCCGCATCGGCCGCGCCGGGAACGCGAACGACGTCGTCAGTGTCGGCAACCTCGTCCTCGTCGACGGCGTCGGGCACCTCGGCGCTGGTTCCTGCCGGAAGGGCGCACGAGTCTTCGACGACGTCGACGTCCAGGTAGTCGGGCTCGGTCTGCTCGGCGGCCGCGACCTTCATGACGACCGGCCGTGCGCGCTGCTGGTCGTCTGCATCGGCTTCGCCGGCCTGGGTCTCGCCAAGGTCGTCGGATTGGGCCTGGTCAGCGTCGTCGGCGAACTCTTCGTCGGCGGTGTCTTCCTCCGGCTTCCAATCGGGGTCACTGCGATGACCCGCGGCCGGACGGCTGCGCTTGAGCAGACGGGAACCGGCACCGTTGAGCACCCGGGTCGCTAAGGCCACGTCACTGGTTCGGCGCACCGCGTCGCGTTTGCTGATGAGCATCGGGACCAGAACGAACAGCCAGAGCACCACGAGCGAGATCCACAACAACGACTGCGGGATGCTTGGCATGATGACGTGCTCCTTCTCGTGTGGATCCCCCGCGAGGCTCGTCGGTGGCCAGCGCGGCCGGGTCACAGCGACCAGCACAATTACACACCTGTAATTTGCCGCCTACAAGCACCAAACGTCACTCGTGTCGCGCTCGCCACAGCCCGTTCGACGCGCTTATGCCTGGCGTTCCGGTGCAGCATCGAGAGGTCGAGCGGCGGCGCGCCGTTACCAGCGTCGGGTCATACCCAACTTGCGTGCCCAGCGCGGACCAGCGTCGATGCCACCGATCCGTACACTTCTTCGGCCGTGATGGCCATCAATAGGTGGTCTCGCCATGCTCTGTCCACCTCGAGGTAGCGGCGCAATAGACCCTCTTCCCGGAATCCCACCTTCGCCAGCACGGCCCGGCTGGCGGCGTTCTCCGGGCGCACGGTGGCCTCCACGCGATGCAACATCACCGGACCGAAGCAGTGGTCGAGACCCAAAGCCAATGCTCCGGTAGCCACCCCGCCGCCGGTCGCCGACCGTGGTACCCAGTAGCCGATCCACGCCGACCGCAACGCCCCGCGGGTGACGTTGCCGATAGTCAGCTGACCGCAGAAGCGCCCGTCGAGCTCGATCACGTACGGCAGCATGCGACCCTTGCGGGCCTCCGAACGCAGGCCAGAACACAATGCCGGCCATGCCGCGACCGTGTGCCGGGTCGTCCAATCGCCGTCCGCGCTGGGCTCCCACGGCTCGAGGTGCGCACGGTCTGCCAACCGGAACCGGCTCCACTGCACACCGTCGCGCATCCGCACCGCCCGCAACCGGACCACGCCTGCCGGCACCCGCAGCGGCCCAACGTCCAAGGGCCAACCGGGATGTCGGGAATGGGAGCGCAAGAGGTTCACGAGCCTGTGCAGTCGTTGCGCTCAGCCGCGCTGAGCCAGGAAAGCGACGTCGACGATCTCACCGGTACGAATCTGCTCGGCCCCACTGGGAACCACAACCAGACAGTTCGCCTCGGCAAGCGTCGCCAACAAATGCGAGGACGCCCCCGGGGCCCCGCCCAGCGCTTGCACGAGGTACTCACCGGTGTCCTGGTCACGCATCAGCTGACCACGTAGGTAGCCCTTGCGCCCGGCCACCGAGGTGATCGGCGACAGCGTGCGGGCTTGCACGATCCGGCGCATCGGCTGCCGCTTGCCCAACGCCAGCCGGATCAGCGGCCGGACCATCACCTCGAAGACCACCAGCGCGCTGACCGGATTGGCCGGCAGCAGAAATGTCGGAACGGCCTCACGCCCCAGCTGCCCGAAACCCTGGACGGATCCGGGATGCATGGCAACCCGGACCACCTCCATCTCGCCAAGCTCGGAAAGCACCGACCGCACCGCCTCGGCGGCCCCGCCGCCGACCCCGCCGGCGATGACCACGACCTCGGCGCGATTGATCTGGCCCTCAACGGTTTCCCCGAGTTCTTTGGGGTTGTTGCTGACGATCCCTACGCGGTTGACCTCCGCGCCGGCGTCCCGGCCGGCCGCCGCCAACGCGTAGGAGTTGACGTCATACACCTGCCCGTTGCCCGGGGTGCGCGAGATGTCGACCAGCTCTCCACCCACGGCCATCACCGACAACCGCGGGCGCGGGTGCACCAGTACCCGTTCACGGCCGACCGCCGCTAGCAGCCCCACCTGGGCCGCGCCAATGATCGTTCCGGCGCGCACGGCCACGTCGCCGGGCTGCACGTCGTCCCCGGCGCGCCGCACATAGGCACCCGACGGCGCCCCGCGCAGAATCCGCACCCGAGACTTTCCGCCGTCAGTCCATCGCACCGGCAGGACCGCATCGGCCAGCGTCGGCAGCGGGGCACCGGTCTGCACCCGGACGGCCTGGCGGGGCTGCAGCCGGCTGGGGGTGCGGGCACCGGCTTCGATGGTCCCCATCACCGGCAGGATCAGCCCGTCGCGCGCGTCCTCGTCGCCCATCGCGTCGCCGGCTTCGTGACCGGACCCCTCGGCACCCGGCTCGCCGACGCCCAGCACGTCGACGCTGCGTACCGCGTAGCCGTCGATCGCGGCCTGATCGAAACCCGGCAGCGGCCTCTCGGTGACCACTTCTTCGGCGCACATCAATCCCTGGGCCTCGGCGATGGCAACACGTATCGGCCGCGGGGCGACCGCGGCGGCCGTTATCCGGGCCAGCTGCTCCTCAACAGAACGCACAAGCGCGCCTCCCTGCCCTCAAGCCCTGACGGGCGCCGTGTCGGGCGAACTGAGCCTGACCGCCCGCCCACCACGGGACCATCGTGCCCGCGTCGTCGCCGGGCCCGCTACTGCTCGGTCAGGCCCAATCGCGCCACCAACCACCGCCGCAATTCCGGGCCGTAGTCGTCACGATCCAATGCAAAGTCAACCGCAGCCTTGAGGTAGCCGCCGGGATTTCCCAAGTCGTGTCGAGATCCGCGATGCACGACGACATGGACGGGGTGGCATTCCTTGATCAACAGCGCGATCGCATCGGTCAGCTGCACTTCGCCGCCGGCCCCCCGGTCGATGCGGCGCAGCGCATCGAAGATGGCACGGTCGAGGACATACCGGCCCGCCGCCGCATACATCGAAGGCGCTTCCTCCGCATTGGGCTTCTCGACCATGCCGTTGACCTTCAGCACGTCCGGGTGGTCGCCGGGGACCGACTCGACATCGAAAACCCCGTAGGCGCTGATCTCTTCGCGCGTTACCTCGATGGCGCACAACACCGACCCGCCGTAGTCGGCCCGCACCTTCGACATTGTCTCGAGTACGCCGGTCGGCAGCACCAAGTCATCGGGCAGCAGCACCATGACGGCGTCCTCGTCGGCCGCCAGCGTCGGCTCCACGCAGCTGATGGCGTGTCCCAGTCCGAGCGGTTCGGCCTGCACGACGGACTCGACCTTGATCAGCTGCGGCGCACGACGCACTTTGTCGAGCATGGCTTTCTTGCCGCGAGCCTCGAGCGTGCCTTCCAGCACCAGGTCCTCGACGAAATGCGCGACGACGCTGTCCTTGCCCTCCGAGGTGATGATCACCAAGCGCTCGGCACCGGCCGCGGCCGCCTCGGCAGCGACCAGCTCGATGCCGGGAGTATCGACGACGGGCAGCAGCTCCTTGGGCACCGTCTTGGTCGCCGGCAGGAAACGCGTGCCCAGACCGGCCGCGGGGACGATAGCCGTGAATGGGATCGGGACTTCTGGGCGTGACATCGTTCACAGGATAGCCCTCGAGGGGTTTGTCGCCTCGATCTGGCGGCGCGAATGTCCGGGCTGTCATGGTTGAGGCATGGCGACCGCAGGCAAGGCCGCGTTGCGGGAACAGCTGCTGGCGGCCCGGAGGTGTGTTGCCGACGACGTTCGGGCCGCCGAGGCTCGCCTGCTCAGCGAGCGGCTGGAGCTCGTGGCGAGCAGCGGCAGCACCGTCTGCGCATACGTGCCGGTGGGCACCGAGCCCGGGTCGATCGAGATGCTGGATA
>DATKEW010000240.1:0-3769 GCA_035511785.1 Mycobacterium sp. | reverse complement strand
GCCCATTGGTCGATGCCGTCGTAGAGGCGACGGTTGCGTACGTGGCGGGCCAGCACGGTGCGTTTCTTGCCGGAGGCGACGGTCAGGGGTGAGGTGCCGGCGTAGTTTCTGCGAGACTTGGCGTCGGTGTATCTGTTCGGGTCGTCCCCGAACTCACCGAGCACCCGGGCGCCGAGCACGACACCGAGTCCTGGCTGGGAGAGGTAGATGTCGGCGTCCGGGTGTGTTTCAAAATGCTCGGCCAGGCTTTCTTCGAGCTCGCTGATTTGGTGGTTCAGCTCGGCGATGATGCCGACGGCGGCGCGGGTGGTGGCAGCGAACGCCGCGGTGACCGTCGCGGGTGCAGCCAGCTGTTCGGTGCCCAGCGCGGCCCGGATTTCGCGGGCGCGGGCGGCGATATTGCGTTGCCGGCCACCGCGTTTGAGCGCGGACTGGATCGCGCTCGGGCGCAGGTGGGCGCCCTGCTCGGGGGTGGGGGCCCGGCCCAGCACCCCCAGGGCGTCGCCGTGGGCGAGGTCCTCGAAGGCCACCAGGGCGGCCGGGTAGTACTCGCGCAAAGCGCTGCGCAGGGCGTTGGTGTGTCGCGTGCGTGTCCAGATCAAGTTCTGATGCGCGCGGGCGAGAACTTTGATCGCTTCCGCATCGGGGCTGTCGCCGGCGATCGGGCGGTGGTTGTGCCGGTCGGTGCGTACCAGATCGGCCAGCAGCTTGGCATCGCCGGCATCGGATTTGGCGCCCGAGACGTGGTGACGGTCGCGGTAGTGGGCCACCGCCAACGGGTTGATCGCATACACCTGATAGCCGGCGGCCGTCAGCGCCCCCACCCACAAACCGCGGTCGATCTCAATCCCGATCACCACCTGTTCCGGTTCCTCAGCGTGCACCGCGACCAGCTCGTGCAGCTGGCGGATGCCGGTCAGTCCCTCGGGCAGCCGCCCAGCGGCCAGCCGCCGCCCGGCCTCGTCCATCAGATACACATCGTGATGCTCTTCGGCCCAGTCATCGCCGATAAAGATCATCGATCACCGCCTTCCATCGGTTCGCACTCAACCTATTTCGAGCCCGAGGACACCCGGCGGCGACCTAATGGATCAGTGCTCGAAGCGGCACGACATCCCAGCAGCGCTACAGGCGACCCCACCAAACCGGCCGGGGCACGATCTACACCTAGGAATCGACCCTCACTCCAGGTTCTCAAAGTGCTCACCGGCCGGCGGCTCGGTGACCAGCCTGCCTCGACAAGCACCCAAACCCCGTCAACGCCGCGCTGATCGATTCCCATTAGGTTCGGCCGACGCCGATGTGGTGCAGGCGGCTGTTGTAGCGGATGGTGATGACGCCGGCGGCGTCGATTGTGTCGTGGCGCACCTTGGACTGGCGTGATGGGGACGCAGTTAGCCCGACTTTTGACCGGAGCAGATTTTGGCGATATCATATCGTGATAGACCTGGGAGCGTTGTCAGATCGGGCATATACGCGTGAAACCAATGACCGCCGGCAAAAACCAGCTGCGTCGCATCACGGTGTCAGGCGCCAGCGTCAAACACCACGATGACTGCAAGGCACCGTTGGGTGCGGGTGCCGCTGGTGGAACCAGACGTCGCATGGCGGAAGCGGCATGACGGTGAACGAGCTCCGATTTGACGGCCGCGTCGCTGTGGTCACCGGGGCCGGACGCGGTGTCGGACGTCAGTACGTCCAGCTCTTAGCGCAGCGCGGCGCTGCAGTCGTTGTCAACGATTTCGGCGTGGCGCCCGATGGCTCGGGTCCATCGGCGGCCCCGGCCGAGCAGCTTGCCGCTGAGATTGCCGGCGCTGGAGGTTCGGCGGTCGCTGATACCCATTCGGTGGCTGACAAGGCCGGGGCCGAGGCGGTGATCCGTCGCGCGCTCGAGGAGTTCGGTCGCATCGATGTATTAATCCACAACGCCGGCATCGTCGACGGAACCTTCGAGCAACTGGCTGCGGTCAATCTCCGCGCTGCGTTCTGGCTGACTGAGGCGGCATGGGAGCACATGCAGGCGCAGCGGTACGGCCGCATCCTGCTGACGACTTCCAGCGCTGGACTGTTCGGCGCTTCGAACGGGGCGACCTACGGGCCGATCCAGTCCTACGGTGCGACGAAGATGGGCGCGTTCGGGTTGGGGCGATGCCTGGCTGTGCGTGGGCGCCCGTACGACATCCGGGTGAATATGGTCTCACCACATGCCTATACACGGTTGGCAGCAGGGCTCCCACCCACTCCGCAGGCACAGTTCATGGAGACCTACTCCAAACCCGAGTTGGTGGCCCCCGGCAGCGTGTTCCTCGTCCACGAGACGTGCCCGGTGAGCGGGGAAACGTTCGCGGTGGGCGCGGGGCGGATGGCCAGGATCTTTGTCGGGGAGACCGTTGGCTACGTGGACAGTGATCTCACGGTGGAGAAGGTTGCGCAGAACTTCGCCCAGGTATGCGACGAGGCCGGCTATCACGTACCGGCGGATATGAGCGCGATCATCGACATCTATCGGCGCGCGGTGGGTATTGACTAGGCCACGGTCGGCGACCAGAACGCCAGGATGAACAACTCGCCGGCGGTGCGGCTGTTCTCGATTGACACCTGACGTGCTTTCTCCCGGTCACCCTTGGTGAAGGCGTCGATGAGCTCGGCTTGCCAGCTTCTGGCCAAATCGCGCCACCCGGCCACGTCGAGGGTGAAGTCGGGGAAGTACTGCAACGTGTTTCGCAGGATTACATTGAGCGTAGGGGACGCGGCAAGCGAGTTGATCGCAGCGTGGAATCGGCGGTTCGCCTCGGTCAGTAGTTGGTGGTCGCCGGCCTTGTGGGCAGCCACGTAGTTTTTATGCTCCTGGCGCAATGTGCTGATCAGCGTGTCGGACTTCTCGTCCCACGCCCGCGCAGCCAGCTCACCGGCCAGGACGCCATGAACCCAGTACACGTCGCGGATGCCGCGCACGGTAACACTGGCGACCTCGAACGACCGGCTGGCCGACGCGGTAATCAAGCCTTCGGCGCCGAGGCGCAGCAGCGCTTCGCGGATGGGCATCGTGCTGACGCCTAGCATTTCGGCAAGATCGGCCTGCGTGACCCGCGTTCCCGGGCCGAGTTCACGTGAGAGGATCATGCTGCGCAATTTCTCGCTGACCTGGTCGGTCATCGACTTGTGAGCGATCGGCGCACGGATGGTCGTCGTCGGCTTTTCGGCCATTGCGACATCTTACATTGTATCGCGGGCCAGGTTAGCTTCCCGCTCTGAAGGCGATTCGCCCACGGAGCATCCCCGCGGCGGTGCACTGAGCGAACTAGAGATATGATATCGTAACTCTGCTTCGGTAGATCGAACGCGGAGGGCTGAATGAAGGAAAGAGCGGTAATCGTCGATGGATGACATGGCCCAGACCCCGTCCGGGATCCCCGTCAAGACCGTCTACCGCCGGGAGGACCTGCGCGGCAATCCGCCCGCGCCCGGCAGCTTCCCGTTTACCCGTGGCAACTTCGCCACCGGATACCGCGGCAAGACTTGGACGTTTCGCCAGTACTCCGGGTTCGGTACCGCCGAGGAATCCAACCGCCGCTACCGCTACCTGCTCGAGCAGGGCGGAACAGGGTTGTCCGTGGCGCTGGATCTGCCGACCCAGTGCGGCTTCGACTCCGACGCTCCCGACGTCGGGGAAGAGGTGGGCCGCGTCGGTGTGGCGGTGGACACCCTGGCCGACGCGGAGATCCTGTTCGACGGCATCCCCCTGGACACGATCAGCACAAGCTTCACG
>DATKEW010000239.1:0-3534 GCA_035511785.1 Mycobacterium sp. | reverse complement strand
TGCGAAACGGCCGGACTTCGCGTGATATTCGGGCCACCGGCAAGTCGTCGGACACTCCCAGCCCGCCGCACATCTGCACGCTACGGTCGACGACGCGGTTGACCGCTTCGGCGCCGAAAGTCTTGGCGATCGATGTCGATGTCGATGCGGTCTGCCCGCAATCCAGTTCCCAGCAAGCCCGCTGAAGCAGCGCTCGGGTGGCGGCAAGGTCGATCTCGTTGTCGGCCAGCATTTCTTGGATCATCCCAAGCTCGCCGAGCCTGCCGCCAAAGCCATTTCGATTACCGACATGGGCGGCGGCGACATCGTGCGCGCGCGTGGCCGCACCCAGCCAACGCATGACATGGGTCATTCTGGCCGGTCCGAGGCGTACCTGTGCGTAGCGGAACCCCAGATCAACCTCGCCGAGCACACTTGCGTCTGATACGCGTGCGTTGTCGAACTCGACCTCGCAGTGACCGCCCAGCATCGAGCGATCCATTGTCGCGATGTGACGCCCGATGCGCACCCCCGGGTTGTCGGCGTCCACCAGGAACATCGTGGCGCCACCACGATCACCCGGCTGACCCGATGTGCGGGCCATCACGATCAAAAAGCCCGCGCCGTCAGCGCCGGTGATGAAAACCTTGCGCCCGTCGATGCGCCATTCGTTTGCGGTTCGCTCGGCCCGCGTCGTCAGCATCGAGGGATCCGACCCGGCGCCCGGCGCCGGCTCGGTCATCGCAAACGCAGACCGAACCTCACCGAGTACCAGCGGGCGCAAATACCGGTCCCGCTGTTCATCCGTCGCGACATGGGCGAGTAGGTGGACGTTGCCCTCGTCCGGTGCTGCGATGTTAAGCGCGAGCGGCCCGAAAAGCGAGTACCCGGCCGCCTCGAACACCGGTGCGCGATCGCACATTCCGAGCCCCAGCCCTCCGAATTGAACGGGCCCGTGGGGGGCCAGCAGACCAGCTTTCCGCGCCGCGGACTGCAACTGCGTGCGCAGCGCGTCCCCGCCCGCGGCGTGAATGTCACCGCCGAACTGGTCATCGAGCGGTAGCACCGTCTCGCGGACGAAGACCGACGTGCGAGCTACCAAATCCTCGATCTCGGCTGGCTGACTCAGGTCGATGGGCATGTCGTTTCCCCACTACATTCGTGCCAGCGATTACTGTTCATGGTTCGGGGCGGTGCGCATGACATCGCGTTTCCCGGTCTCCAATCTGCTCACCACCGTCGGGCCGGCAGACACGACGCGGGTGTCAGAGTCCCACCACAAGGTTGGCAACCGGTTGGTTGGGCAAACGCCCGCCGCGCGGCGCCACGGCCGGGAGCCGACCATAAGGCAAGCCACACCCATCGGCCGCCAGAATCGCATACTCGTGGCATGAACGGCATACGTGTGAGCACCACCGTGGACGCCGAGCTTCTGAGCAGCGCGCGCAGCGTTCGGTCAGGGATCACAGACGCCGCTCTCATCGATGAGGCTCTCGGGGCATTGCTGGCTCGTCATCGATCGGCCGAGGTGGACGCGAGCTATGCGGCCTACGACAAACACCCGGCCGATGAGCCCGACGAGTGGGGTGACCTGGCGTCGTGGTGGCGGGCAGCCGGCGCCTTGTGAATGCGCTTCCGGCGCGCGGGGAGCTCTGGTGGTGCGAGACAGCCGAGATCGGCTGCCGCCCAGTCGTTGTGCTGTCGCGAGACGCGGCGATCCCCCAGCTTCGGCGGGCACTTGTTGCACCATACACGACGACCATTCGGGGGCTCGCCAGCGAAGTTGTGCTTCAACCCGGTTCTGATCCCATCCCCCGCCGATCGGCCGTGAATCTGGATTCTGTCGAAAGTGTGTCAGTCGCCGTGGACAGCCGGCTTGGCCGGCTTGCCGACACCCGGATGCGCGCCATCTGCGCAGCCCTCCAGGTTCGCAGTCGACTGCTCTCGATGACACGGGCCGCGGCAGCAAAACAAGTCGTGTCCGGCGGCGCTGGCACCACCTGAAGGCGCACGGTCCACGGGGCGCGCACGGACGCGGCAAACCCGCTACCCCGCCCCCTCAGCACTGGCTAACTAGATGTGTTTGACGCGCGCTTGGCGGCGGTCGCCTCGACCATCGCCAGCTGCACCTCGGTGAGCGCCCGCCGCTGTTTGACGGTCAGGTTGGGGTCAGTCTTGATCGCAGCCAGGATCGCCGCCGAAGCGGCGGCCGCCGGGTCCGCAGTTCTCGTCGTGTTCCCCGTGGTTGGCGCGCAGTTCGGCGGCAGGTAGCGCGCCCGGTCACCTTGCCCGCGCTCACGCCACGCTCCAACGACTTCACGATGCGGTTGCGTCCCGCCGTGAGCAGCGCCTCGGTGGTCTCGAACACCGTCACGCCGACACCGCGGCGGACGGCGACCTCGGCGATACCGGACCCCATCTGCCCGGCCCCGATAACCCCCACCCGCTGGATCGCTGCATCGCTCAATGACCTCTCCAGTCGTATGGTCGCGCACCGCAATAAGACCCGCACAGGTTGGCGCGGCGGGGCCGCTGCTGTCAACCCCGGTGAAGCCGGCGGGCACAACCTACCCGCGACCAACCTTGAACGCCTAGATTCCCGATTGTGGACTGTCGTAAAATGGCTGTGGTTCCGCCGCGGTCATCGCGGCGCCACCCGCGTCGGCATCGCGACGCGGCGTGGGCGACCGGTTGAGATGAACCGCAGCGCAACGCCTTTGGAGAACACTGACATCACGTCCGCGAGGGGCCCGCGGTCGGCGCAGCTGGCGAGCCACCGCACAGGAGAAAGCGATTGACCGGACTCGACACCCCACTCACGCCGCTTCGGTTTTTGCGCCGCGCGGCCGACGTGTATCCCGACAAGACCGCGATCGTCGCGGTCTCATCGGCGACCGCCCACTCGGGCTCGGCGGCGGCGCAACCCCGCGCTAGGAACGATTCGTAGGTGCCGCCGGTGCCGTCCTGCTCGGGCAGCACGACGAGTTCGGCTGCAGCCGAAGCGAGTACGGCGCCATGCTGGTCGGCGAGCGACCCGTCGGCGAAGACCAGCCTGGCCGAACAGTGATCGAGGATGTAGGCGATCTCATCGCTGGACAGCCGGGTGTTGATCGCCACCAGCACGGAACCGGCCAGCGGCACACCGAAGTGGGCGATCACGAGTTCGGCCGAGTTGCTGGCCAGGTAGACGATGCTGTCGCCGGCACCGACACCGCCGGCGGCGATCGCGCGCGCCAGCGCGGCGGCGCTTTCCGCGGCCTCGGTGTAGCTGAACCGCCGTGGACCGTCGACGATCGCGGTCTTGTCGGGATACACGTCGGCCGCGCGGCGCAAAAACCGAAGCGGCGTGAGCGGGGTGTCGAGTCCGGTCAATCGCTTTCTCCTGTGCGGTGGCTCGCCGGCTGCGCCGACCGCCGGCCCCTCGCGGACGTGATGTCAGTGTTCTCCAAAGGCGTTGCGCTGCGGTTCATCTCAACCGGTCGCCCACGCCGCGTCGCGATGCCCACGCGGGTGGCGCCGCGATGACCGCGGCGGATCCCCAGCCATTTTACGACA
>DATKEW010000238.1:0-13775 GCA_035511785.1 Mycobacterium sp. | reverse complement strand
GGAAGCCTCCACTATCAATTCGTCGTCCCGCGGGTCGACCACCACAACGAGCGTCGCATCGGCAGTGGCCGATCGGATCAACCGGGTGCACACCTCGTCTACCGCGAGCCGCAGGTCCGCCACCGCATCGAAATCCAGGTCCTCGAAGGTGCCGATCGCTCCGACGAGCGTGCGCAGCATCGCCAGGTTCTCCAGGCGTGCAGCAACGTGCACCTCGACAGCGCGATGGCCTCGTTGACGCCTGTCACCGCGCAATCCTGTATCGGTCATATGGTCTCCCGGCGATGTTTGGCTGACACTACTGTTGCTTATGAGCCCGCCTTCGACGGGCTGATCGAGCCGGTTAGTCATGCTTCCCGCCGGGTATTCCACCCGCTATGAACGGGGATGACACGACCGACACAATTCGGACGCGCCGGCTTAAGCGCGTCGCGGTGATCGCCGGGATCACGTTGGTCGTACTGATCGTTCTCTCGATAGGCATATATGTCGGTGCTTTCGTGATCTTGACCCCCATGATGGGGTAACCACGCTAACGCAACACTGCGGCACTCAATCATGGTGTAAACCAGATACCCATTCGGCGAGTCCCGTAACCCCCCGCGCACATCGGTTTCCCGCCGGGCTGCGACCTGAACGACGGCGCAGCCGCGATCGCCGAATGAGGCCGGCGCCCTGTCCGGAGCACAGCAAAGGACCTTGGCATTCCGGAGTTAAACGAGTCCTTAACGGCATTCGCGAGACCTACACTTATTGTCATGAGCCAGATTCTGCTGCGGACAGTTGTGCTTCTGGGATCGTGGGCGATCGGACTGCTGGTGGCGGCCTGGGTCGTTCCCGGTGTTTCGGTCTCGGCGTCGGGGTTCATCGTCGCCGTGGTGTTGTTCTCGGTAGCGCAGGCGATCCTGTCGCTATGGATCTTGAAGTTGCCCCGCGCATATGCGTCGCTGCTCCATGGGGGCACCGGCCTGGTATTGACCCTCGTCGCGTTGGGTCTCGCCTCGGCATTGACTCACGGGCTCACCATCGGCGGCACCGCATCCTGGTTTGCCACGACGATCGTGGTGTGGCTCGTGACGACGATTGGGGCGATATCGCTGCCCGAGGTGCTCGTTCGCGATGCGGCCGGCTCGACCAGACCCAGCTGAATCGCTGGTCAAACGGCAAATTGGTGAGTTCCGCTAGGTTCGCCGAATGAGTAGCATTTTGTTATCTCGTCCGACGAGAGAGGGAGAGGTGATGGGAGACAGACATCACGATCCGACCGATCATTTCCGGACCACGCAACCGCACGCTGGTTTCACGATGAAGGACAACCTCTACTGGCCCGGGTTCATCCTGCTACTCGTCGCATTGTCCGGGATGATCGGCACGACGGCCGCGGCCGCCTACCGACATTACGAGTGGCTCGCCACGACGGGCCTCATCGCCGTGCTCGGAACGGTCGCCGCGGCTCTATGGTTCGTCGTGGAGCATCGCCGCGTGACCCGCATCGACGAGCAGTACACGTCGCAGACGCCGAAGCCCCGCCACGCCAGCGCGCTGCCAGCTGAGAATCGACCCGTAATCCCGTAAGGGTCTTCAGCGGTTTGAATGTGTAGTTGACGCTGGTCAAAGAGCCAGCACCGGGCCGGCAATTGCCGGAACCGCCATGGACACCGTCACGACCATCAGCGTCAACAAAAACCAGCCCGCGCCGTGCCATCCCCACCACGTGCCCTCGTTGCGCCAGACGCGGTAGGTGCGCAGGAATGCCCAGAGTCCGCCGCCCAGCAAGATCAGCGGTCCCCCGAACGCCAGCAGTGTCCGCTGGGGCGCGCCACAGGCCACCGTGTCGACGCCTGTTCCCGGGCAGGTGCTCACCCACAACGCGGCCAGGACGACAAAACCGACGCCGGCAGCCGTGACCAGGACGGCAAAGCGGATCGCGGCGTGTACCTCGCCGTCCTCCTGACCTAAGCGATCCCCACGTGATCGCTCGTCCGCTCTTGGCATCCTCATCCTCTGTCCCGCGTCGGGCCCGTCCCTAGTCCATCGTTCGCTACGTCGTATTAGTTACCGCGTTATCAAAATTTTCTCCCCACCCGGGGTTGCCGGTCCAGGTGGGAAATCGCATGGGAGCAAATACCCCGCGGTAAAGCTGGGTAAACAACTTCAGGCCTAGGTCACAGCCGCCAAAGCGCCACGCACCGCCGAAATCGCCGCGTCAATTTCGGCGCGCGAAACGGTCAGTGCCGGACGGAACCGAACGCCGTCCGAGCCGGCGGGCAGCACGATCACCGCGCGTTGCCACAGCTGGCGGATCAACTCGTCGCGGTCGGCGGTGGTCGGCAGGTTGAACGCACACATCAGGCCGCGGCCGCGGGGCTCGAGAACCAATGCCGGGAAGTCGTAGGCGAGCTCGTCGAGCCGCGCGCGCAGGTACCGGCCCTGTTCGGCGGCATGGTCGAACAGTTCGTCGGCCTCGATCACCTCGAGGATGCGGCGGGCGCGGACCATGTCGGTCAGATTGCCGCCCCAGGTCGAGTTGATCCGTGACGTCACGCTGAAGACATTGTCGACGACTTCGTCGACTCGCCGGCCGGCCATGACACCGCACACCTGAGTCTTCTTGCCGAACGCCACCACGTCGGGTTCGACACCCAATTGCTGGTAGGCCCAAGCGGTTCCGGTCAACCCGCAGCCGGTCTGCACCTCGTCGAAAATCAGCAGGGCGTCGTAGGAGTCGCACAGCTCACGCATCGCCGCGAAGTACTGCGGCCGGAAGTGCCGGTCGCCCCCTTCCCCCTGGATCGGTTCCGCGATGAAGCACGCAATGTCGTGCGGATACGCCTCGAACGCCGCGCGGGCCTGCCGCAACGACTCGGCTTCCAGCGCGTCCATGTCTACTCCCGGCTGGATGAACGGCGCATCGATGCGCGGCCAATCGAACTTCGGGAAGCGGGCAACGGTGACCGGCTTGGTGTTGGTCAGTGACAAGGTGTAGCCGCTGCGACCATGGAATGCGCCGCGCAAGTGCAGCACGCGGGTACCCAACTCCGGGTCGATGCCGTGTGCCTGGTTATGCCGGCTCTTCCAGTCGAATGCGACCTTGAGCGCGTTCTCCACCGCTAGCGCGCCGCCCTCGACGAAGAACAGATGCGGTAGCAACGGGTCGCCCAGCACGCGCGCGAAGGTCTCGATGAAGCGGGCCATCGCGACCGTATAAACGTCGGAATTGCTCGGCTTGTTCAGCGCGGCCTCGGTGAGCTCGGCGCGGAACTCCTCGTCGTCGGCCAGTGCCGGGTGGTTCATGCCCAGCGCCGACGAGGCAAAAAACGTGAACATATCCAGGTAGTGCCGGCCGTCTCGGGCGTCGACCAGATACGAGCCGGACGAGCACGTCAGATCGAGCACCAGGTCATAACCGTCGGCCAGAATGCTGCGGGACAGCACCTCATGAACCTGGTCGGGGTCGGTTTGGCGCTCGGCCAGGTCAAGAACTCTCAGGGCAGCGGTCATGCGCCCATGATAGCGTAATCTTTACGGAATCCTGACGCATTTGCAGGAATGCTTATGGTATGAACTGCCTATTGCTGTAAAAAGTACTCAAGATGATGGTACTTCGGGTCTGCACGTTGGCCGTCGTCCGGATCCGTTGGAGCAGGTCTTCGAGCGCCCGCGCGGACTCCACGCGCACCAGCAAGACGTAGCTTTCCTCGCCGGCCACCGAGTGACACGCCTCGATCTCCTCGATGTGTTCCAGGCGGCCCGGCGCATCATCGGGTTGAGATGGATCAAGAGGGGTGATGGCCACGAACGCCGACAGCAGATGCCCGACGGCCTCGGGGTTGATCCGCGCGGAGTACCCCGCCACCACTCCGCGAGACTCTAGCCGGCGCACCCGCGACTGGACCGCGGAGACCGACAGGCCCGTGCTGGCGGCCAGCTCCGATAACGTGGCGCGTCCATCGGCGACCAGCTCGCGCACCAGGATCCGGTCGATGTCGTCGAGCGACTCACTCATTGCCGGAGACTATCGCAGCGACGGCAGCGCATGAGCAGAGCGAAGCGGCTGGCGACCTGGCAGCTGCGCGCGCAATTCGCTGCCGGACTGTCGGCCATGTACGCCGGTGAGGTGCCCGCGTACGGCACGCTGGTCGAGGTAAGCGGGCAGGTGAACGCCGATTACGTGGCCCGCCATGACGGCGCCGAACGCATGGGCTCACTGCAGCGGATCACCGCCGAGCGGCACGGCGCGATCCGGGTTGGCAGCCCGGCCGAGCTGGCCGCCGTCGCCGATTTGTTCGCCGCTTTCGGCATGCTGCCGGTCGGTTACTACGACCTGCGTTCAGCCGCCTCACCCATTCCGGTCGTGTCGACCGCTTTCCGGCCCATCGAGGCAAACGAGCTGGCATGCAATCCGTTCCGGGTGTTCACGTCGATGCTGGCCACCCGCGACCCGCGGTATTTCGATCACGACCTGCGTAACCGCGTGGAGACCTTCCTTGCGCGCCGGCAATTGTTCGACCCGGCACTGCTCGCTCGGGCGCGGCTCATCGCCGCCGAGGGCGCTTGTGATGCCGATGAGGCGGAGGCCTTCGTCGCGGCGGCGGTGTCGGCATTCGCGCTGTCCCGCGAACCGATCAACAAGTCCTGGTACGACGAGTTGTCCCGCGTGTCGGCGGTCGCCGCCGACATCGCCGGGGTCGGCTCCACCCACATCAACCACCTGACGCCGCGAGTCCTCGACATCGACGATCTGTACCGCCGGATGACGCAGCGGGGCATCGCCATGATCGATGCCATCCAGGGACCGCCCCGCACCGACGGGCCCGCCGTGCTGTTGCGCCAGACCTCTTTTCGGGCGCTCGCCGAACCGTGCCTGTTTCGCGGCAGGGACGCCACGCTGGCGCCGGGAAGCCTGCGGGTGCGTTTCGGTGAGGTCGAGGCACGCGGTGTCGCGCTGACCTCGCGCGGGCGCGCGCGCTACGACGCCGCGATGGCCGCTTCGGATCCTGCCGCGGTGTGGAGCCGGTACTTCCCGTCGACCGATAAGGAGATGGCCGACCAGGGATTGGCCTACTACCGCCGCGGCGACCCGTCGGCACCCGTCGTGTACGAAGACTTCTTGCCGGCGTCGGCGGCGGGAATTTTCCGATCCAACCTGGACCGCGACACCCGGGCCGGGGATGCCGCCGACGATTCCGGGTACGAAATCGACTGGCTGGCGGGCGCGATCGGCCACGATATTCACGACCCGTACGCGCTCTACGAATCGCTTTCCCAGGAGGCACATCCGTGAACCTGCCGCGCGCCGGCGACAATGCAGAGCGAAGTGATGAGGAGGAGCGGCGCATGCCGTCGATCGAGGAGTTACGCGCCCGCGCACGTCACGCGCTTGGGGCAATCGGAGCCGACGTCACCCTCGGCGAGCCGGGCGGGCACGGGCTGACCGCCGGCACACCGATCACCGGCGAGGTGCTCTTCACCGTCGCGCAGACCACGCCCGAGCAGGCCGATCGCGTGATCGCCGACGCCGCCCGGGCTTTTGCGGCATGGCGAAGCACACCGGCCCCGGTGCGCGGGGCACTGCTGGCCCGGCTCGGTGAGCTACTCACCGTACACAAGGGCGACCTCGCGACATTGGTCACCCTCGAGGTCGGCAAGATCGCCTCGGAGGCGCTCGGCGAAGTGCAGGAGATGATCGACATCTGCCAGTTCGCCGTCGGCCTGTCGCGCCAGCTCTACGGCCGGACCATCGCCTCGGAGCGCCCGGGTCACCGGCTGCTGGAAACCTGGCATCCGCTCGGGGTGGTAGGCGTGATCACCGCATTCAACTTCCCGGTTGCGGTGTGGGCGTGGAACGCCGCGGTGGCCCTGGTGTGCGGCGACACCGTGGTGTGGAAACCCTCCGAGCTGACGCCGCTGACGGGGCTGGCCTGCCAGGCGCTGATCGGCCGGGCCGCGGCTGACGTCGGCGCGCCGCCCGCGGTGAGCAGTCTGGTGCTGGGTGACCGTGACCTTGGCGAGCAATTGGTCGACGACCCACGCGTCGCGTTGTTGTCCGCGACCGGTTCGGTGCGGATGGGTCGGCAGGTCGGTCCCCGCGTGGCCGGGCGCTTCGGGCGGGCGCTGCTGGAATTGGGAGGGAACAACGCGGCGGTCGTGACGCCGTCGGCCGACCTGGAGCTGGCGGTGCGTGCCATTGTGTTCGCCGCAGCCGGCACCGCCGGTCAGCGCTGCACCAGCCTGCGCCGGCTGATCGTGCATCGCTCGGTCGCTGACGACGTGGTGGCCCGCGTCGTCTCCGCGTGCCGGCAGCTGCCCGTCGGTGACCCGTCGGCGGCGGGCACGCTCGTCGGCCCGCTCATTCACGAGACCGCCTATCGCGACATGGTGGGAGCCCTGGAACAGGCACGCGCCGATGGCGGCGAGGTCGTCGGCGGCGACCGCCGGCACCCCGACTCATCCGACCATCCCTGTGCCTATTACGTGGAGCCGGCCGTGGTCCGGATGCCCGCACAGACCGCCGTCGTGGCAACCGAAACGTTCGCGCCGATCCTCTACGTCCTGACCTACGACGACCTGGACGAAGCGATTGCGCTCAACAACGGTGTACCACAAGGACTTTCGTCAGCCATTTTCACCACCGACCTGCGGGAGGCCGAGCGTTTCCTGGACGGATCCGACTGCGGCATCGCCAACGTCAACATCGGCACGTCCGGCGCCGAGATCGGCGGCGCTTTCGGCGGCGAGAAACAAACCGGCGGCGGCCGGGAGTCCGGTTCGGACGCGTGGAAGGCCTACATGCGGCGCGCCACCAACACCGTCAACTACTCCAGCGAGCTGCCGCTGGCCCAGGGCGTGGAGTTCGGATAAAGCGCGGTCGGCAAGTGATCTTGAACTCCGTGAGTACTATCTGACACATGCCGACAGCCAGGAGGCGGTTATCCCCAGAGGATCGGCGCGCCGAGCTGCTCGCGCTAGGTGCGGAGGTTTTCGGGAAGCGGCCCTACGACGAGGTCCGTATCGACGAGATCGCCGAGCGCGCCGGGGTGTCCCGGGCCCTGATGTATCACTACTTCCCCGACAAGCGGGCGTTCTTCGCCGCCGTCGTCAAGGACGAGGCTGACCGGCTGTACGAAGCCACCAACAAGGACACCGCCATCGGCCTGACCATGTTCGAAGAGGTGCGGACCGGTGTGATGGCGTACATGGCCTACCACGAGCAGAACCCGGAGGCTGCGTGGGCCGCGTATGTCGGTCTGGGCCGGTCCGACCCGGTTTTGCTGGGCATCGACGACGAAGCCAAGAATCGCCAGTTGGAGCACATCATGGCGCGCATCGGCGAGCTCGTGGCCACGTTTTCGGAGACAAAGCTGGAACCGGATGTCGAGCGGGACCTGCGGGTGATCTGTCATGGCTGGCTGGCGTTCACCTTCGAGCTGTGCCGGCAGCGCATCATCGACCCCGCAAGCAACGCCGAACGCCTCGCCGACGCTTGCGCGCACACGCTGTTCGACGCGATCGCCCGGGTGCCCGAGATCCCCGGCGAGCTGTCCCACGCGATGGCGACCGCTCGTATCGAACCGCGATAGTCGATCGTTTTTGTCGGTTCCCCTTGGCACCATGGCTAGGTGAGCACCCGTGACCCGCTAGGCCGGTTCAGCGCGATCACCCGCGAGTGGTTCGCCAGCACCTTCGCCGCACCAACCACCGCGCAGGCCGAGGCCTGGGACGCCATCGCCGACGGCTACAACACCCTGGTGATCGCGCCGACCGGGTCCGGTAAGACGTTGGCGGCTTTCCTGTGGGCCCTGGACAGTCTCGCCGGGGCAACCGACCGGCCATCCGGCACCCGCGTGTTGTACGTCTCACCGCTCAAGGCGCTGGCGGTCGACGTCGAGCGCAACCTGCGCACCCCGCTGGCCGGGCTCACCCGCATTGCCGAGCGGCACGGTTTGCCCGCCCCGAACATCAGCGTGGGCGTCCGTTCCGGTGACACCCCGCCCGCCGTCCGTCGTCAGCTCATCAACCAGCCGCCCGACGTGCTGATCACCACCCCGGAGTCGTTGTTCTTGATGTTGACCTCGTCCGCGCGCGAAACCCTGGCCGGTGTGCGGACGGTGATCGTCGATGAGATCCACGCCATCGCCGGCGGCAAGCGCGGCGCGCACCTTGCCCTGTCGCTGGAGCGCCTCGATGACCTATCACAAGACCTTCGCGAGGGGCGGCCCGCGCAGCGTATCGGGTTGTCGGCGACCGTGCGTCCGCCCGAGGAGCTCGCCCGGTTCCTCTCCGGGCGGGCACCGACGACCATCGTGGCTCCCCCATCTGCCAAGACCGTCGAGCTCACCGTGCAAGTGCCGGTGCCGGATATGGCCAATTTGGCCAACAACACCATCTGGCCCGATGTCGAGGCGCGTTTGGTCGATTTGATCGAATCGCACAGTTCGACGATCGTTTTCGCCAATTCGCGGCGGCTGGCCGAACGACTTACCGCACGGCTCAACGAAATTCATGCCGAACGCTGTGGTATCGCGCTATCGACGGAGACCAATCCGCGAGTGCCGGGCGGGGCGCCCGCCCACATCATGGGCAGCGGCCAGACCTTAGGCGCCGACGCGGTGCTGGCACGCGCCCACCATGGTTCGGTCAGCAAGGAACAGCGCGCCGTGGTCGAAGAGGACCTCAAACGTGGACTGCTCAAGGCGGTGGTCGCGACGTCGAGCCTCGAGCTGGGCATCGATATGGGTGCCGTCGACCTGGTGATCCAGGTGGAGGCGCCGCCGTCGGTGGCCAGCGGCCTGCAGCGCATCGGCCGCGCCGGCCATCAGGTCGGCGAAGTCTCGCGCGGCGTGCTGTTCCCAAAGCATCGCACCGACCTGATCGGCTGCGCCGTGACCGTGCAGCGGATGCTCGCCGGGCAGATCGAGACGATGCGGGTGCCCGCCAACCCACTCGATATCCTGGCGCAGCACACGGTGGCGGCGGCCGCGCTGGAGCCGCTGGACGCCGACCAGTGGTTTGACACCGTTCGCCGCAGCGCCCCTTTCGCGACGCTGCCGCGCAGCGTGTATGAGGCCACCCTGGACCTGCTCTCCGGCAAGTATCCGTCCACCGAGTTCGCCGAGCTGCGACCGCGGCTGGTCTACGACCGCGATACCGGCACGCTGACGGCGCGGCCCGGTGCGCAGCGACTGGCCGTCACCTCCGGCGGCGCCATTCCCGATCGCGGGCTGTTCACCGTCTACCTCGCCAGCGAGTCCGAAAAGCCTTCGCGGGTAGGCGAACTCGACGAGGAAATGGTCTACGAGTCGCGTCCGGGTGATGTCATCTCGCTTGGGGCCACCAGCTGGCGGATCACCGAGATCACCCATGACCGGGTGCTGGTGATCCCCGCGCCGGGCCAGCCGGCCCGGCTGCCGTTCTGGCGCGGCGACGGCGTCGGCCGGCCCGCCGAGCTCGGCGCCGCGCTCGGCGCTTTCACCGGCGAGCTCGCCGGCCTGGACCGAGGCGCATTCGACAAGCGTTGCGCGGGTTTGGGTTTCGATGCCTATGCGGCCGAAAACATGTGGAAACTGCTGGACGACCAGCGAACGGCCACCAACGTGGTACCCACCGATACCACGCTGCTGGTGGAGCGATTCCGCGACGAACTGGGCGACTGGCGGGTGATCCTGCACTCGCCGTACGGGCTGCGGGTGCATGGACCGCTCGCGCTGGCAGTCAGCCGGCGGCTGCACGAACGCTACGGCATCGACGAGAAACCGACCGCCTCCGACGACGGCATCGTGGTGCGATTGCCCGACACCATGGACGAAACCCCGCCTGGCGCCGAGCTTTTCGTCTTCGACGCCGACGAGATCGACCCGATCATCACCGCCGAGGTGGGCGGCTCTGCGCTGTTCGCGTCGCGGTTCCGCGAGTGCGCGGCCCGCGCTCTGCTGCTGCCCCGCCGGCACCCCGGCCGCCGCTCACCGCTGTGGCACCAGCGTCAGCGCGCGGCCCGGCTGCTCGACGTCGCCCGCAAGTACCCCGACTTCCCGGTCGTGCTGGAGACCATCCGGGAATGCCTGCAGGACGTCTACGACGTCCCGGCCTTGGTGGAGCTGATGAACGGGATCGCCCAGCGCCGGGTGCGGGTGCTGGAGGCCGAGACCGCCAAGCCTTCCCCGTTCGCGGCCTCACTGTTGTTCGGTTACGTCGGCGCGTTCATGTACGAGGGCGACTCCCCGCTGGCCGAGCGCCGGGCCGCGGCGCTGTCACTGGACAGCACGCTGCTGGCCGAGCTGCTCGGCCGGGTGGAGCTGCGCGAGCTGCTCGATCCGGAGGTGATCGCGGCGACCGGTCGTCAGTTGCAGCACCTGTCCTCCGACCGGGCCGCCCGCGACGCCGAAGCGGTCGCGGATCTGCTGCGACTGCTCGGGCCGCTGACCGAAGACGAGGTCGCGGCCCGCGCCGGCGTCGCCGATGTGGGCGGCTGGCTGGAGGGCTTGCGCGCCGCCAGGCGCGCGTTGACGGTGTCGTTCGCCGGCCGCAGCTGGTGGGTGGCGGTCGAAGACATCGGCCGGCTGCGCGACGGGGTCGGGGCGGCAGTTCCGCCGGGCGTCCCGGCCACCTTTACCGGGGAGGTGGCCGATCCGCTGGGCGAGCTGCTGGGCCGGTACGCGCGCACCCACACCCCATTCTCCACCGCCGGCGCCGCCGCCCGGTTTGGCCTGGGACTGCGGGTGACGGCTGACGTGCTGGGCCGGCTGGCCGGCCCGACAACTTCAGGAGGCCGGCTGGTGCGTGGCGACTTCGTCGCCGCCGCGGAGTTATCCGGCGGAGCGGGAGCCGAGCAGTGGTGCGACGCCGACGTCTTGCGTATTCTGCGGCGGCGCTCGCTGGCGGCGCTGCGTGCGCAGGTCGAGCCGGTCAGTACCGCCGCCTACGGACGGTTCCTGCCCGCTTGGCACCGGGTGGGCACCCTGGATTCGTCGGGGTACGCCGGCGTGGACGGGCTGATGTCGGCCATCGATCAGCTGGCCGGTGTTCGGATGCCGGCCTCGGCGATCGAACCGCTGGTGCTTGGCCCGCGGGTCCGTGACTACTCCCCCGCGATGCTCGACGAACTGCTCGCCGGCGGCGAAGTCACGTGGTCGGGTGCCGGGCCGATCTCGGGCAGTGACGGCTGGATCGCGCTCCACACAAGCGATTCCGCACCCTTGACCCTGGCCGCGCCCGCCGAGATCGACCTCACCGCCGCCCACCGGGCGATCCTGGACACGCTGGCCGGAGGTGGGGCGTACTTCTTCCGGCAACTCGCGCAAGACGGGGTCGGTGAGGCGGCGCTCAAAGCCGCACTGTGGGAACTGATCTGGGCCGGCTGGGTCACCGGCGACACGTTCGCGCCGGTGCGCGCCGTGCTCGGCGGCACGGGTAGCCGCAAGCGTTCCACGCCCGCGCACCGGACGCATCGCCCGCCCCGGCTGAGCCGCTACAGCATCGCGCACGTCCAGCACCGCAACACCGACCCGACCGTGGCCGGCCGGTGGTCGGCGCTACCGGCTCCCGAGCCGGATTCCACGGTGCGGGCCCATTACCAAGCCGAGCTGCTGTTGAACCGCCACGGTGTGTTGACCCGAGGTGCGGTGACCGCCGAGGGCGTCCCGGGCGGATTCGCCATCCTCTACAAGGTGTTGAGCACGTTTGAGGAGGCCGGCAGGTGCCAGCGCGGCTATTTCGTCGAGTCACTGGGCGGTGCCCAGTTCGCCGTCGCGTCGACCGTGGACCGGCTGCGCAGCTACCTCGACGGTATCGATCCGGAACGCCCGGTTTACCGGGCGGTCGTGCTGGCCGCCGCCGACCCGGCGAACCCCTACGGTGCGGCCCTGCCCTGGCCCACGTCGAGCGGGGAGGGCCCCGGGGCACGGCCGGGGCGCAAGGCCGGCGCGCTGGTCGTGCTGGTGGACGGCGAGCTGGCCTGGTTCCTGGAGCGCGGCGGACGGTCACTGCTGACATTCACCGACGATCCCGCCGCCGACCATGCGGCGGCCGTGGCGCTGGCCGATCTGGTCGCCGCCCGGCGGGTCGCGTCGATCTTGGTCGAGCGCATCGACGGAGTGCCGGCACTACAGCCGCACGCCGGCGGGCCCGGTCCGGTCGACGCCCTGTCCGATGCCGGCTTCGTGCGCACCCCGCGCGGAATGCGGCTGCGGTGACCGATGCCAGAAGGTGACACCGTTTGGCATACGGCGGCCACGCTGCGGCAGCACCTGGCCGGGCAGACGCTGACCCGCTGCGATATCCGGGTGCCGCCGTTCGCCACCGTCGATCTCACCGGGCAAATGGTGGACGAAGTGCTCAGTCGGGGGAAGCACTTGTTCATCCGAGTCGGGCGAGCCAGCATTCACTCGCATCTGAAGATGGACGGCAGCTGGCGGGTCGGCGACCGTCCGGTGCGGGTCGATCATCGCGCGCGGATCATTCTGGAAGCCGGGACCGTGCGGGCCGTCGGCGTCGACCTCGGCGTGCTGGAGATTCTCGATCGCGCCCATGACGGCGATGTGGTCGCTCATCTGGGACCCGATCTGCTCGGCCAAGACTGGGACCCACAGACGGCCGCCGCCAACCTGACGGCACGCCCGGACCGACCGATCGCCGAGGCGCTGCTGGATCAGCGGGTGTTGGCCGGGATCGGCAATGTCTATTGCAACGAACTGTGTTTCGTCAGCGGACACCTGCCTACTGCGCCGGTAAGCGCGGTCACCGACCCGCATCGCCTGGTCTCCCGCGCCCGGGATATGTTGTGGGCCAACCGCTTCCGCTGGAACCGCTGTACCACCGGTGACACCCGGTCGGGCAGGCAGCTCTGGGTCTACGGGCGAGCCGGGCAGACTTGCCGTCGCTGCGGCGCGCGGATCAGATACGACGACACCGGCGAGCGGGTGGCGTACTGGTGCCCGACCTGCCAGATCTGAGCGCCACGGCATGTCCGTCAAGTCAGCGGTCGCGGCTAAGGGCTTCGCCAGACTGGATGTCGCGTGCGATGATCGCATTGTCGGCGGCTTGGTCTGCCGTACGGCGCTTCTGCTCAGCGGAAAGGTTTCAGAAAGGACGACCATCCAAGTGCGTTCGCCCAGCCCTGTGCGATCAAGAGCGGCCGGCCTTGTCCCGGTCGTCGCTCTGGTCAGCCTCGTGGGAGTAGCAACCCCGACCGCGCATGCCGACGCGGTCGATAACAATTTCCTGGCAGCGTTGAAGGCCAAGGGCATCAACTTCGCGACACCGCAAGCGGCGATCGTTGCCGGTCATGAGGTCTGCGATGAACTCGATCTCGGCAGGCAGTCGTCCGACGTCGCAAATGACGTGACGAAAAACAGCAATCTGGACGGCTACCATGCCGGGTTCTTCGTCGGCGTCAGCATTGCCGCATTCTGCCCGAGGCATGCCCAGTAGCGCTGACGGCATCCGCTTGGCGCGCCATCGGAGACCCGCGCCCTTACACTCGGGCAACGGCCATCACAGGGAACCGTGTGATCACAAAAGTATTGTTCAGCGTCGCGATCGCGCTCGGTGCCGGGGTCGGGGTGGCGACACCGGCCAGCGCTGACCCCAGCTTGTTCGGCATTCTCAGCTGTAGCTGCGAGGAAGCAGTCACGGCCCCGGATGGCGGGGCCGTTGCCACGGACCAGATCAATATGGGAATCCGGAGCGGTCTCGATTATCTACAACGCCCGCCGCGCCCCATCGACCACTTGTGAGCTGCCGCGGGGGATCGCTCATCCCGCCGATGGCGGCCGGGGCAT
>DATKEW010000237.1:0-12183 GCA_035511785.1 Mycobacterium sp. | reverse complement strand
ACGGTTGACCAGTATCCGGCCGCTTCCGATGAGCTACAGATGGAAGACAACAACACGTCGGCGTTCAGCTGCCGAGACATCCCGGGAACCGGCCGATGGTCTCAGCACGCCTACGGTCGGGCTATTGACGTCAACCCACTTCTCAATCCGTACATTGGCGCCACGGGCGCATTCCAACCGAAGAATGCGGCGGCATACCTGGACCGCAGCCGCACCGACCCGGGCCTTTTGCATAGCGGCGATCCGGCCGTACACGTCTTCACCGATCGAGGTTGGCAGTGGGGCGGCTACTGGCGGTCTCCCATCGACTACATGCACTTCGAGCGGCCCTGATCGTGCTTCCAACCGGCGAGCAACCGCGGCGTTATCTACAGCTCCCGCAACGATGTTCGATCCCTGACGGGGCCTGATCCCCAGTGTCGACCGTCGCCAGCCGTAGTGCGGTGTGCTAGCCACGTTTGGCACGTACATCGCCATCGGCGGCGCCGCAGCCTTGATCTCCGAAACCTGCGCTCGAGCGAGAGCAAGGCTGTTGAGATAACGAACCGGCTGTCTTTGCATGACCGCTGCTTCGGCCCAAGCCCACAACGCTGGGATCACACGTGATCCGTTGCGCGGCAGAGCCATTCAATGTCATTAGTCTGCGTGCTGGATGCCTCAATCCACTCGTCTCATAACTTTAGGGCTGCCAATGTCACGCTGGTCGGGTCGGTTCGCAATCTTATTGACTTCGACTCAGTAAGCCCGGCATTGTGAATCTATTGAATCGGATTCATTAGCCCGGAGGTGCGCCGTGGACACCGCCGCGATTCCCCATCCACCGCACCGCCTGCCGGTGCTGGGCGATTTCGTGGGCATCAATCCCCGCACCCCCATCCAATCGGCGTTGCGACTGCTGCGCGACCTGGGACCGATCGCGGTCAGGAAAGTGTTCGGCACCGAGATCGTCACCGTAGGCGGGGCCGACCTGGTGGCCGAGTTGAGCGACGACACCCGCTTCGCCAAGCACGTCGGACTACCTCTGCGTGCGCTGCGCCGCATCGTTGGTGACGCGCTGTTCACCGCTGAGAACGACGAGCCGAATTGGCAACTGGCGCACGACATCCTGGCGCCGGCGTTTACCCGCGAGGCAATGCGCGGCTACCACCCGATCATGCTGGAGGTGGCCCGCGAACTACTGGCCCGCTGGGACGCCGCGGCCGAGCACGCACAGCGGGTCGACGTCACCGCCGACATGACGCGGTTGACGATGGAGACCATCGGGCGCGCCGGGTTTGGTTACCGGTTCGCCTCCTTCGAGCGCGACCGCCCGCATCCGTTCGTCACCGCCATGACCCGCACGCTGCGCTACGCCACCTTCTCGGCAGTTCCACAGCTGGCTCCGGTGCGCCGGGTCGTGGCGGGCTCTGCCCGCCAGCACCGGGCGGACGTCGCGACGATGGAGCGGATCGTCGACGAGGTCATCCAGGCCCGTCGCAGCGGCGCGGCTCCCGACGCACCCGACCTGCTCGGGCTGATGCTGCGCACCGCGGACCCCGAGACCGGCCGCAGGTTGGACCCGGTCAACATCCGCCAACAGGTCATTACCTTCATGATCGCCGGCCACGAGACAACCTCCGGCGCATTGTCGTTCGCGCTGTACTACCTCACCCGAGACGGGCAGGCCCTCGCGCGAGCGCAAGCGGAAGTGGACACGCTGTGGGGCAAGGCCGACGACCCCGAACCCGCCTTCAGCGACATCCCCAAACTGCGGTACGTGCGCGCGGCGCTAGACGAGGCGCTGCGGCTATGGCCAACCGCGCCCGGCTATCTCCGGGCCGCGCGCAGCGACACCGTGCTCGGCGGCCGATACCGGATGAACCAGGGCGACTGGGTAGGCGTGCTGCTGCCGCTGCTGCATCGCGACCCGCTGGTGTGGCCCGATCCCGACCGGTTCGATCCCGACCGGTTCGCCCCCGGCCAAGCCAAAAAGCGCCCTGCGCACGCCTACAAGCCGTTCGGGACGGGCCAGCGGGCCTGCATCGGCCGCCAGTTCGCCCTGCACGAGGCCGTGCTCGCGCTCGGACTGATTCTGCACCGCTACCACCTGATACCCCTCGACGACTACCGGCTACAGATCGCCGAATCC
Organism: Mycobacterium sp.; assembly: GCA_035511785.1. Taxonomy (GTDB): domain Bacteria; phylum Actinomycetota; class Actinomycetes; order Mycobacteriales; family Mycobacteriaceae; genus Mycobacterium. The sequence goes on along the minus strand of DATKEW010000237.1, from coordinate 10,055 downwards.
CTCACCCTCAAACCGCGCGGCTTCGAACTCCGACCCCGCCGACGCCATTCGGCCGTGATGAGCGCATCGGTTGGTTCGAATTGCTCGCCGAATCGTTCGTGCAAGACCGGATCAGCCAGTAGGTAAGCCCCTCACCCCTTTTTGCCGTTCAGCGGCCGCCCAGCATGGCCGACCGGGACCCGCGGCGTCAACCCACGCCCGCACCGGGCATCGCCGTGCCGAGTGACTGTTTTCGGACCTAATGCCAGCTCGCCCCAGGGCGCTTCGCGCCGGCGAGCGCGGGCCGAAAACCCGGCGACTCCCCGCTGCGGCCTCTTCGGGGTTGCACGCCCACCCTCACCCGCTTCCCCAACCCCCAGCGCTAACCGGCGCACCACTCACCGCACTAGAACGGAGAAACATCATGTCCTACAACCGCATCGCAGTCCTCGCTGACTTGCGCACCCAACTGGTCAACGGCACTGGCGCGACGAAAACCTGCCAGCCATTTCAGGGCTTTCCGCTTTCCGAGTCCGGAAGCCAGCGCTGATATGTGGTCGGTGCATGGTCGGTGAATCTGCGACACGCCGTGATTTTGCCTGGTGTCCAATGGCGCTATATGCCCAGCTCAGACGCCTTTTCTGGACCTTAACCAGCCGAGCAGGGGCCTCCTAATCCCTAAGGTCGCACGTTCGAGTCGTGCCGGGGGCACTCATTCCAGCCTCGTAGCCGGGTTGGCGGTTCCGGCGGACCGTCCCACGCCGGTCGTTCGCCCGAGCGTTACAGCTCGGGCGCCTCACCCTGATCGCGGCGCCGGGCAGGCCACGGCCGAACTGGGCACGGTGAGGCATTCGCGTCGTCGCTCCGTCGAACTGCGGGCACCAGCTGCCGGCCGCACAGTCTCGCGTCCACGGCGAGACAATCGTTTTCGACACGGGTCAACAATTCAGATGCGTTGGCGGGTAGTGGCGTTGGGCAGGGTCTGGCAGATTCTTAGGCCACCTGCTGGGGGCGCGGTAGCAGCGCCATGGCCTGGTCGGCGATGGCGGTGATCGCCCGTGGCGGCATTCCACCTTTGCGCAGCGCCTCCGCCCCTCGCAGCAACGCCAGAATCAGCAGCGCCAATTCATCGGCGTCGAGGTCGGAATCGATGTCGCCATCGCGTTGAGCCGCTCGGATCGCGTCGGCCAGCTCGCGCCAATAGCTGTCCAGCCAGCTGCGGATCCGCCGCGCAACTTCCTTGTCGGTGGCCCCCATCTCCGCAGCGCTCTTGGCCATCAGGCAGCCCCGTCCCTTGGTGTCCGCGGCCAGCCGTTTGGTCATCAACTGGATGTGATCCATCACCCGGTCGCGCCCGCTTTTGTTCGGATCGCGCAAATCGGCCAGCAGCCGGCCCATCACCGTGGTGGCGTAGTCATCCAGTGCCCGCAGAAACAAGTCACGCTTGTGATTGAACGCCGCATACAGGCTGCCCCGGCCCAGTCCTGTCGCGACGCTCAGGTCGTCAAGTGAGGTGCCGCTGAAGCCTTGCAGCCAGAACTGGTCACGCGCGGCCTGCACGACCTCTGCCTCGTCAAACTCTCGTGGTCGAGCCATGGCAGCAGACTAGCGGTTAGAAACTGATCGTTCCATAACCCGTACTCGGCGGGTGTCGCGAAGGGCCTGGCGGCGGCTACCTCAGTTTCACGCGTTGCCCTCCGCCCTGACATCCACCATTATCGGCCCAGTCGGGGCGGTGTCGTCGCCCGGCGCCCCGACGGTGATCGGTGTTGCGGCCGACGGTTGTGGGTTGTCCCAGGCATTTCGGAAGACGTTGCGTGGCCACCAGAACCATCGTCCGAGCAGTGCGGCGATCGAGGGCACAAGGAAGGAGCGCACCACCAGGGTGTCGAAGATCAGTCCGAGCATGATGGTGCTGCCAACCTGGCCGATGATGCGCAGATCGCTGACGAGCATGCCGCCCATGGTGAAGGCGAACACCAGGCCTGCGGTGGTGACAACTCCACCGGTGCCGGCCATGGACCGGATGATTCCGGTCTTGAGGCCGGCGTGTATCTCTTCCTGCATTCGGGAGACCAGCAGCAGGTTGTAGCCGGATCCGACGGCCAGCATGATGATGATGCACATCGGCAGCACCAAGAAGTTCAGCGGCATGTGCAGTAGGTGCTGCCACACCAGCACCGACAGACCCATGGAGGACGCGAGCGACAGCGCCACGGTCCCGACGATCACCACCGAGGCCACCAAGGCGCGTGTGATGCCGAGCATGACCATGAAGATCAAGCCGATCGCCGCGGTCACCGCGATCATCAGATCCAACAAGGACACTTCGCGCATGTCCTTGTACGTTGCTGCCGTACCACCAATGTAGATATTTGCGGTGTCCAACGGTGTTCCCCTGATCGCTTCCTCAGCGGCCTGCCTTAGCTGATCGATGTGGGAGATCCCCTCTGGCGTTGCGGGCACACCTTTGTGGGTGATGACGTATTTGGCTGCCTTGCCGTCCGGGGCGACAAAGAGCCTCAGCCAGTACTGGAAGTCCTCGTTGTCGAACGCTTCGGGCGGCAGGTAGAACATGTCGTCGTTCTTGGAGTTTCGAACGCCAGACCCATGACGGTCGAGTTTTCGGCCATCCTGTCTAGCTGATCGGTGAAGTCGCTCAAGGAGCTATAGATTGTCAGCAGCAAGCCCTGCGTCGTCTCCAACGTCGCGATCAGCGGAGGCAATTGCGCCGACAGCGCAGGCACGATCACGGCGAGGCGGTCCAAGTCGGCGTTCGTAATGCCCTGCAGGTCGTCGGAGAGCTTGTCGACACCGTCGAGGCCATCGAACAGTGAGCGCAGCGACCAGCAGATTGGGATGTCGAAACAGTGCTTTTCCCAGTAGAAATAGCTACGTAGCGGTCGCCAGAAGTCATCGAAGTCGGCCAGGTGATCGCGAAGCTCTTGAGTGGTGTCGAGCATCTGATGAGTCCTGGAGTCCAAGTCGTGGGTCACACCGCTGAGTTGCTCGGTCAACCCGTGGAGGGTCTTCGTGATGTTGATGATTGTGCTGATCTGATCGCTCGTCTTAAGAAGATCACCCATGCGGTCTTTGAGGTGACGCAGATTCTCGATGGTCGTACTGCTTTGCGTGCTCATCTGGAACGGAACCGAGCTATGGTCGACCGGCCATCCCAGCGGACGCGTAATGCCCTGCACCCGAGCAATTCCTGGCAGATGGAAGGTCAACCATGCGACCCGGTCCAACATCAGCATATCGGTGGGGTTGCTCATGTCGTGGTCGGCCTCGACCATCAGGATCTCGGGCTCCATACGCGCCTCCGGGAAGTGCCGGTCAGACGCGTGGTAGCCGATCGACGACGGAGCCTGACCCGGGATGTAGTAGCGGTCGTTGTAGTTCGGAACGTAGCTGGGCAGCGCTATCAGTCCGATCACCGCCAGCAGCGCGGAGACAGCCAAAATTGGCCCGGGCCACCGCACTACGGCCACACCCACCCGGCGCCAGCCGCGGGTCTTGACTTTGCGTTTGGGGTCGAAGATCCCGAATCGATTGCCGATGGTGATCACCGCCGGCGCCAGCGTTAACGACGCCGCGATCGTCGTCAGTAGTGCGATCGAGCACGGCGCACCAAGCGAATGAAAGTACGGCAGGTGGGTGAAGCTCATACAGAACATCGCGCCCGCGACCGTCAGACCCGACCTAGCACCACGTGGGCAATTCCCTTGTACATCGTGTAGAAAGCATCCACTCGGTCCTGCCCGTGCGAGCGGGCTTCCTGGTAGCGGCCGACGAGGAAGATGAGATAGTCCGCCGCGGCGGCGATCGACAGAGCCACAAGGACATTCACCGCGAACGTGGACAGCCCGATGAGGTTGTAGTGGCCCAGCACGGCCACGGTGCCGCGAGCAGTGAAGAGTTCGACCAGGATCGTAAAGAGCATCACGAGCGCGGTCGAGACTTTTCGGTAGGCGATGAACAGCATGATCGAGATGAGTACCACCGTGACCAGGGTGACGACCTGCATGCTGCGGTCACCATACTCGCGGCGGTCGGCGGCCAGCGGTCCGGGACCGGTTACGTAGGCCTTGACGCCAGGCGGTGCCGGCACACTTTCGACGATCTTGTAGACCGCGTCCACCGAGGCGTTGGCGACCGAATCACTCTGATTGCAACGAAGATTCAGTTGGACGTAAGCGGCTTTCGCGTCGGTGCTCTGCGAGCCCGCCGCGGTGATCCGATCGCCCCAGAAGTTCTCCACGTGTTCGACGTGTTTGGGGTCTTGCAGCAGCTTAGCCACGATCTGGTCGTAATACTTGTGGGCCTCGTCGCCGAGTTTGTCTTGTCCCTCGATGACGACCATGGCCGTGGTGTCGGAATCGTATTGCTGAAAGTCCTTACCAATACGCTTCATCGCGATCAGCGAGGGCGCGTCCTCAGGTGTCAGCTGCACCGAGTGCGTCTTGCCGACCTCTTCAAGCTGCGGCGCGGCGACGTTGACCATCACCATGACCGCCAGCTAGCCGATCAAGATCGGCAGGCACGAAATGCGGAGCGCGTGCGTAAAGCGCCCGTGCCGCGCCACCGGGTCGAGCTGGACGGAGTGTGTGCCGGTCATGCCGATTTCACAATGCAGTGGGTCTGGGCTCGGTGACCGTCAAAGGTCCGCTCATCACGAACCTGGCCGTTGACCGTGATACGGCACCCGATACTGTCGGCCTCGCCCTGGGCGACCACCGTGGCGATCACCGCGGTATCGGTCGTGACGATCTCGTAATGCCATGGCACAGCGGCTGACAACACCCGCTGAGGCTGGGCGTGCTCATCGAGATAATCAACCTCGACTTCGGTGCCGGGAGGGGCCCACACGTCGTAGAGAACATGCTTGGGGTTGAATTGCACCAGCGTGTCGGCGGGATCGGCCCCGCCAGCCGAAGCCGACTGTCTTCCGAAAACGCCGTGCAGCCGGATCACCATGAACGATGCCAGCGCGATCACCACCAACATCACCAGTGGAATCCACATCCGCCTCACCAGAGCCATCGCACTCCTACCCAACCTGTGCCGAAATGACCGCGCCTGCGCCGCACGATGTTCGTGCAGCCGTGAAATCGCCTAGAACGCAATCTTTCTCCACTGAGCAACGGGAATTCTCGCGATAGCCGGGCCTATTCGGAGACCCGAACAATGAGTTTGCCGAGGTTCTCTCCGCGCAGAAGGCCGCGAAAGGCGTCCGGGGTGTTTTCGAACTCGTCGACGATGTCTTCGCGATACCGGATTTTTCCGTCCCTGATCCATTCGGCGACGTCGGCGTGGAATCGATCGAACTCCTCCCAGAACTCGGTCACAGCGAAGCCACGAATCGTCAGACTCTTGCTCAGTACCTGCCGCAGTAGATCCGGCGGGAGCGACCACCCCTGCTGAGCCTTGTTGTAACCAGACACCAGGCCGCAGACAGGCACACGCGCAAAGGGGTTCAGCAGTGGAAAGACGGCGTTAAAGACGTCCCCGCCAACGTTTTCGAAGTAGACATCGATTCCGTTTGGTGAGGCCGCGGCCAACCGGGTGGCGAAATCAGCGGCGCGGTGATCGACTGCGGCGTCGAATCCCAGCGTTGAGCCGACATACTCGATCTTCGCCGGTCCACCGGCTATGCCGACCGCGCGGGCACCGCGGATCCTGGCGAGCTGGCCAACCAAGGAACCGACCGGCCCTGCCGCGGCGGCGACCACGACCGTTTCTCCCTGTCGCGGTTTGCCGATGTTCAACAGTCCCGAATACGCAGTCAGCCCAGGCATTCCGAGGACACCAAGCGCAGTCGTGACGGGAGCTGCCGCCGGATCGAGCTTGCGTACAGCGCGCGCGTCGGCCAGCGCGTGGGTTTGCCAGCCGATGTTGGCAAGTACGACATCGCCGACCGACAACGACGGGTCCTCGCTCTTGATCACCACGCTGACCGTGTCGCCGGGTGGGGCGGATCCGATCGGCGTCGGCCCGGCATACGTTGAGCCCATACCGCCGATGCGCCCACGGACATACGGGTCAAGCGAAAGATATCGAGAGCGCAGAAGCACTTGTCCCGGGCCAGGTTCGGGCACATCGACTTCCTCGAGGCGGAAGTTGTCTCTGGACGGTTCGCCAACCGGACGCGTTACCAGCACGAACCTATGAGCGGTGGTAATCATGAATCTAGGCCCTTACCAGCACTTTGCCGGCTTTTCCGGGCCTGGTGGCATGGCGTATGGCGTCGGACAGTTCGCCGATGGGATACATGGCCGCGCGGTCGAACTGGTCCGATAGTGCTTGAGCCATCAGGACGGCGGTTTTGGTGTCGGACGCGCGCTGCTCCGGTGAGGTGGTGGCGAGCCACCGTCTGATTGTGAGGGTCCGGATGGTCAGGCCGTTTTGTAGCAGCGCCCAGGCGTGTATGGGGATCGGTTCGTCGGCCATGCGTCCGTACACCACCAGGGTGCCCCCCGCGGAGAGCAGACCGAGCAGGTCTGCGCTGATCGCACCCCCCATGGGGTCCAGCGCTGCCCCGACGGTCCGGCCACCGATCAGATCGCGCACCGCAGCGACCCAGCCGGGCTGATTGGTCACCACGACGGGCACCTCGGGAAAGCGTTCACGAAGTCCCATTGCGGTTTCGGCGCTTCGGACCAGACTGATCGTGGCGATGTGGTGAGTGCTCAGCTCGGCGGTGAGCAGTCGGCCTACCGAGCCCCCGGCCGCGTTGTTGAGCACCACGCCGTCGTAGCCGGTGGTGAAGTGCTTTTCGGCTTCGCGGCGCAACATCAGCACCGTTATCGGATTGCCCAGCATCTGGGCGGCGACCTCGTCGGACACCGAATCGGGAACCGGCACAACGAATTGCGCATCGGCGACGACGCGCTGGGCCCAGGCGCCGGGCTGTGGGAAAACACTGACCCGGGCGCCGGGCGCGACGTGGTGCACGCCGGGACCGATCTTTTCCACGACACCGGTGACCTCAACACCACCGGCGCGAACCGGCCCGGACGGCGATGCGTAGCCGTATTGGATCGCCTGCAGATCGCCCCAGTGAATGGGAAACAGGGTCACCCGAATCAGCACCTGGCCCGGACCGGGATCTCGCGGCTCATCTACCTCGACGACTCTGACCACCTCGGCAGGATTGCCTGCCTGGCTATACACCGCGCCCAACCCCATAAAGCATCGCTCCTTCGGTGGTCAGTTCTTTGTCAATCAGTACAGAACAAAGGTATCGAGTTCTGAGTTAGTCAGTCAATATTCCGGTAACGGTTACGACCCCAAAGATTCTGATACTTGTTGGTGGTGTTGCGCGTTACCTCTGGGTAGTCTCGGGCGAGACGCTTCGCCATTGCCTCAAAGCGGTTTTGAAAGCTGGCTGCTTTGGCAGCGCGACGGTGCGATAACAGCACCCGGTAGGGTCGCGGCCCGATCGAGCGGAAGATGTCTGCCCTGAGTTGCCGGCTGTCGTCCGTTTCGGTGGGTACATCCCATTCGACGAGTGTCCCGTCTCTGAGGTGCACCCGGCCTTTGTCGGTCATGCGCTGGTCTTCTCTGTGGTTAGCACCACGCGGAAGCGTGCCTGGTTGGCCAGCATTCGCTGGTAGCCCTCGGCGGCCTTCTCCAGCGGCATCACCTCCACCATCGGCTTGATCCCTTGCAGTGCAGCGAAATTAAGGGTGTCCTCCAGGTCGTTGGAGGTGCCGGCGGGATGGCCGTGCACGGTGCCCGAGATGGTGATCAGGTGTACCGGGGTGACCTGCACTGGGTCGACCAGGGCGGCCAGCGTGAGAAGTTCGCCGTGCGCTGCGAGTCCGCCGGCCGACGCGCTGATTGCCTCGGCATTGGTGGCGGTGGCCGCGATGACGCGCGCCCCGCCCAGTTTCTGTAGTTCGGTGGCCACGTCGCTGGCGGTGGAGTCGATGTAGTGGTGAACGCCCAACTGTTCTGCGAGATCGCCCTTTTCACGGCCACGTGCGATGGCCACGGTGCGAAAGCCCATCTTCACTGCGAACTGCACCCCGAGATGGCCCAGGCCACCGATGCCGAGGATGGCGACCAGATCGCCGGGCCGCGCGCCGGTGTGGCGCAGTGAGTTGAACATGGTTAGCCCGGCGCAGGCGAGCGGCGCGGCGTCGACCGCCGACAGCTCGTCGGGAATACGGGCCAGCGCGCTTGCGGGCGCCACCACGTAGTCGGCGTATCCGCCGGGAAACGTTGCGCCGGTGACCATGCCAACCTCGCAGTGCACGAAGTCGCCGCGCCGACAGCTGCGGCACTGCCCGCAATAGCCGCCCGACCAGCCGATCGCTACCCGTTCACCCTCACGCCAGCCCTGCACACCCTCGCCGACCGCGTCGATACGCCCGGCGATCTCATGACCGGGCGTGACAGGGAACCGCAGACCCGGCCACTGGCCATCGACGAACACCGTATCGGAGTGGCAGATGCCGCAGGCTTCCACGGCGACCCGCACGGTGCCGGGTTCAGGGTCGGCCAGCGGTTGATCGACGATTGCCAGTTCTGCGTAGGGTGTGCCGGCCTGGGCGGCGCGAAACGTTGTCATGGTGTGCCTTTCACGTTCGTGATGACGGGTTGAGTGAGAAGTAGCGGTGGCTGGGCGGGGGTCGCCGGATCGCAAATGTCGTTGGGACCATCAAGATGTCCAGACCGCTCGCCGCCGGTGATCACAGCGAACTTGCGGTTCGGTCGTGACATCAGTCGATGTTCTGCGGGGACCCTGTCATTCACACGGAAAGCGCGTGGTGCCTCGGCATTTCGTGTCATTGCCGGGTGGGGAATACGTCGCCGAACATGGGCAGCCCGCTTCGGGACTCCTCGGCGGTGGCTTCGTCTTGGATGACATCCCAGTGTTCAGCGAGCAGACCGTCTTCGATGCGTACGATGTCTGCGACGATCCAGTGGGCGGGTTGCCCGACATTGCTGAATCGACCGTGCAGCATCACGTAATCACCGTGGGCGGTGACTAGCGCGTTCTCGTAGCGCATGTCGGGTGGTGAAGCTTCGACCAGGTCGAAAAGACCCTCACGTCCCGGTGGGATGTGAGCGCTGTGCTGAATGTAGTAAGGCGACCAGAATTTTTTTGCGGCAGTGTAATCGCGCTGGTTGAATAGTGCGTCGAACGCCCTTAGCACGAGTGCCTTGTTGCGCTCTTCGATCTCGCTCATGGCTTTTGCTCCGGTAACTGGTGGGACGGGTTGGTGAATCGGTGGTCGGTGTCGGGTGGGCTGAGGGTTATCCGCTTGCGACGGGGTCGAACTCGTTGCCTTGGGGGGTCGCGCAAGCTAATCCGGCGTGTCGTGTCCATTAGTCGAGCAGCCTTTCTCGGGATAGAACTGGCGGTAAGGGAAGTCGGTGCCCAGCATCAGCAGCACGTCGGCCTCGCCGGGACGCAGCATTGAGTGGGTAGGCAGCACCGGGGCGACCTTCCAGTCCGGGTTGCGTAGTTGGCTGAGCAAAACTTCACCGGGGTATCACGACGACCGCGACGCCACGCTGCTCAATCGCCGCGCGCATGGCCATCTCGGTGATGCGAGGCGCCGTTTCCGGCTTGCTGACAAGTTCGCAGTACACGCTGCACTCACGGAACAGCTCCTGCGGATGCGTTTCCTGGAAGTATCCGGACCCGACCTCGTCGAGGGGTATGTGCGCCGCGATCGCCAGCACCGGGAATCGCGTGCGCTGCGCATAGAACAACCCATCGATCAGGTGCAGATTGCCCGGCCCACAGCTGCCGACGCACACCGCCAACGCGCCGGTCAATGCGGCGTCCGCGGTGGCAGCCAACGCCGCGGCTTCCTCGTGACGCACGTGTTCCCAGCTGATTAGGCCGGAGCGGCGGATCGCGTCAGTTAGGCCGTTGAGGCTGTCGCCGGGTAGCCCATACACGCGCTGCACCCCGCTGACTTCCACTGCGGCGATGATGTGCTGGGCAACGCTTGCCAATGTTTATCTCCTTGAGCCTGCACAACGTGTTGGGCATGGCATCGGGAACTGTGCGTTGTCGCCCCCCGCCAATAGATCGCCAATGATGTTGATGGCCTTGA
>DATKEW010000236.1:0-2003 GCA_035511785.1 Mycobacterium sp. | reverse complement strand
CGTGGCCGCGTTCTCCGTCGTGACGCTGGGTATGCCGCTGGGAGCCACCAAGCTGTACCTGTTCGGCATCTCCGTCGACCAGCAGTTCCGCACCGAATACCTGACCCGGCTCGCCGACAGCCCCGCCCTGCACGACATGACTTACATCGGGCTGCCGCCGTTCTACCCGCCGGGCTGGTTCTGGATCGGCGGCCGATGGGCGGCGCTGACCGGAACACCGGCCTGGGAGATCTACAAGCCGTGGGCCATCGCCTCGATCACCATCGCGGTCGCGGTCGCGCTGGTGCTGTGGTGGCGGATGATCCGCTTCGAGTACGCGCTGATCGTCACCACCGCAACCGCGGCGGTGACGCTCGCGTACAGCTCGCCCGAGCCGTATTCCGCGATGATCACGGTGCTGTTGCCGCCGATGCTGGTGCTGACATGGTCGGGATTGCGCGCCGGTGCCCGCGAGCGTGACGCCGGCCGCACATTGGACGCCGAGCGTGAAGCTAGCTTCACGCTCGAGCCAAGGAGCGGCTGGGCGGCGGTGGTCGGCGCCGGCATATTCCTCGGCTGGACGGCCACCTGGTACACGCTGCTGTTTGCCTACAGCGCATTCACGGTTGCGCTGATGGCCCTGCTGCTGGCCGGATTGCGATGGCGGCGCGAGGGATTCAAAGCCGCGCTCGACCCACTGCGCCGGTTGGCCCTCATCGGCGTCATCGCCGCGGCCATCGGGGCCACGACCTGGCTGCCGTTCGCGTTGCGCGCAGCCCACAGCCCGGTCAGCAACTCCGGCAGCGCCCAGCACTACCTGCCGGCCGACGGCGCCGTGTTGACCTTCCCGATGCTGCAGTTCTCGCTGCTGGGCACGATCTGCATGCTGGGCACGCTGTGGCTGGTGGTGCGCGCCCGCTCGTCGGTGCGAGCGGGTGCCCTGACCATCGGTGTGCTGGCCGTGTACCTGTGGTCGCTGTTGTCGATGCTGACCACGCTGGCGCGCATGACGCTGTTGTCGTTCCGGCTGCAGCCCACGTTGACCGTGCTGCTGGTCGCCGCCGGGGTGTTCGGCTTCCTCGAGACCGCGCGGGCGCTGGCGGCGCAGGGCCGTGACCGCGGCTGGGGCCGCGCCGTCGTTCCCGTGGCCGGCGCGATCGGGCTCGCCGCGGCGATCGCGTTCAGCCAGGACATTCCCGACGTATTGCGGCCGGATCTGACGATCGCCTACACCGACACCGACGGCCACGGCCAGCGCGGCGACCGGCGGCCGCCGAGCTCGGAGAAGTTCTACCCCGTCATCGACGCCGCGATCCTGCACGTCACCGGCAGACCGCGCAATCAGACCGTGGTGATGACCGCCGACTACAGCTTCCTGTCCTACTTCCCCTACTGGGGCTTTCAGGGCTTGACGTCGCACTACGCCAACCCGCTGGCACAGTTCGACCTGCGGGCCGCACAGATCCAGAAGTGGTCCAAACTCAAGACCCCCGACGACTTCATCCACGCGCTGGACACCTCGCCCTGGCCGCCACCGACGGTATTCCTGATGCGCCGCGGCGCGAACGGCAACTACACGCTGCGGTTGGCCGAGGACGTCTACCCCAACCAGCCCAACGTTCGCCGCTACACCGTCGATCTGCGGGCCGCCCTGTTCGACGACCCGCGTTTCGTAGTCCAAAGTGTCGGCCCGTTTGTGCTGGCCATCCGCAGGCCGGGGCCCGACCGGTGACGGGCGGCTGATGGCTACCGAAACCTCACCTGACTTGGCAGAAGAACTACCATCTACCTCCGTGAGCGACACGGGAGCGAACCACCGCATCGCTCGCATCGTCGCCGTGGTCGCCGGTCTGCTCGGGGCCCTCCTGGCGATCGCCACCCCTGTGCTGCCGGTCAACCAGACCACCGCCCAACTGAACTGGCCGCAGAACGGCACGTTCGAAAGCGTGGAAGCACCGTTGATCGGCTACGTGGCCACCGAGCTGAACGTCAGCGTGCCGTGTGCGGCTGCCGCCGGGCTGGCC
>DATKEW010000235.1:0-11180 GCA_035511785.1 Mycobacterium sp. | reverse complement strand
GTCAGCCATTTGCAAGAGCTGTGAATGCGTCCACGCAGCGCACGGTGGTATCAATCAGGTATCATCTGGGGTCATGGGAATGACTCTGCGCCCCAGTGAGCAGCAGGCAGAAGCGCTGCGCCGGCAGGCCGCCGCCGAAGGCCGATCGATGCAAGCTATTGCGCTATCGGCCATCGACGAGTACATCGCCCGGCGGGCGCACAAGGCCAAGGTTGCCGCGGCGCTGCAGCGCGTGGTCCGCGAGGAGGCCAGGGTTTTGGAGCGCCTTAAGGACGCGTGACTGACTACCTGGATCTCGAAGATCTGCTGGAAATTGCCCGGGAGGCCGTTGGAAGGGATGTCGTGGTCGGCGACTACGGCTTGCTTGAGTCGGCTCTGGCGCGGCCTCGCGCGTCGGTGTTTGGCCAGGATGCCTACCCAAATCTCCACCTTAAGGCCGCCGCGCTGCTGCACTCGCTGGCACGGAATCACGCGCTGGTGGACGGCAACAAGCGACTTGCGTGGACAGCCTGCCGCACGTTCCTGGCCATCAATGGTCAGTGGATTAGTGCGCCGGAGGACGAGCGCTTCGACTTTGTGATTGGGGTGGCCACCGGTGCAATGTCCGATCTCGACGAGATTGCAGCACAACTGCGCAGTTGGAGCTATCAGGAGGGCTGAGCTACCGGGCGGGGAGTCCACCGTGACGGAGTTTGACCGACGACAATTTTGACGACCGCGACGACAGTTGCTCCCTCAACCACCGCCCCTACACCGCCGAAACGGCAGCATCGTGCCTGGTCAAGGATTCTGCCTTTGTGCAGTAGATGCCAGGCGGCGAAGTTTGGGTGCAGGCCTCGGAGTGGATGGAAAGCCTGGAGCACCGAGAACGCTGCGCAAATCCGGCATAGGGTCCAGTCTGTCGAGTGCCCGCTATCCGCGCAGAGTCTCCGACGGCGGCTCGCCGTACTTGCGTCGGTAGGCCGCGGCGAACCGGCCGGTGTGCGTGAATCCCCAGCGCAACGCCACGTCCGTGACCGTGAATCCGTCGGCTCCGCGTGCCAGATCGTCGTGTACCCGGGCCAGGCGGATATCGGTCAGGCACTCGCGCGGGCTGGCACCGACATACTCGCGGAAGCCCTCCTGCAGCCGACGAACGCTGACTCCCGCCACCTCGGCCATCTCGCCCGCGGTCCATGGTCGGGACGGGTCGTCATGCATCTCGTCGAGCACCCGTTTGACGATGCGCGGCCGTGGCGCCGGGTGCCCGGTATCGGACTCCGGTATCGCGGCGAGAACGAACGCGGTGGTGATAGCACTACAGAGCTGCTCGCGAACCAGCGGATGCTGGTCCGCAGCCGATTCACGAGACAGCGAGCGCACCAGCTGCAACCAGTTCGCGCCCGCCCGTTCGGTCAGGTCCAGGTGGTCGGGCAGCCGGCGTGCGGACTCGGCCAATAGCCGCGACATCTCCCGGTGCAGATAGTCGCGCTCGAAGCGGACGCCGACGATGCTGCAGGACTCGCTCCAACGCCTGATGCAAGTAGGGGTGTCCGGCGGATAGATCGTGGCGCAGTCCCGGGTGGCCACCAGCTCGTTGCGTCCTATCACCGACTCCAGGCGACCGGACACCGGGATGTTCACCGCGTAGCCGCCGGGATGAGCGGTATCCACCGTCACGGCAGCACCCCAGCCGATGTGCGCGATGCGCACCTGCCCGATACCGACGCTGTCCACCACCACGTTCGCCGCTGTCGAGCGGGTGAGCGGATGCAGCTCGTGTGGGAAGTACGCATCCGCAACCGCGTGCGAGGCCTCATCCCAATCCAGGGAATCGGAGGCAGCGGGTGCGGACATGACTCCATTGAAAGGCGTTCCACGGCGCTTGCCAAGCGCTGTTGTTACCGGCGTCGCATTGACCGCGCATTCCGGATCGTCTCCGCGCTCGCCGGATCGACGGCGCTGACCTGCGGGCCTACCTTTCCGAATACGCCCATCGAGGAAGGGAGGCTCCCATGGTGGAGCAGCGCGAACTGAGAAACGTCTTCGGGCAGTTCGCCAGCGGCGTCACCGTCATCACCTGCCGCAACACCGACGGTGACCCGCACGGCGCCACCGTCACCGCCTTCACTGCTGTGTCGATGCAGCCGCGCCTGTGCCAGGTGACCATGACCAGGAAGTCCAAGGCCTGCAAGTACCTCAGCGCGGCGCCATTCGCCGTGAACGTGCTCGCCGCCGATCAGGCGGACACCGCGATGCATTTCGCCGGGCGCCCGTGCATCCCGGAACCCAGCTGGGCCGATGGGCCCACCGCCCCGGTCATCGGCGGCGCCTCGGCCACCTTCTCGTGCGTGCCCTGGGCCGAATACGACGGCGGCGATCACGTCATCTTCATCGGCGAGATCGTCGACGCCATCGCCACCGGCAAACCGCCATTGCTGTTCTACCGCAGCACCTTCCACAGCCTGGGTGCGCCCTCGGCGCAGCTGACCTGGACCGGATGCGCCGATGACCCGGAGACCGGCTGGTTCGGCACCACCCCGTCCTTCACCCCCACGCACACCTACCAAACCGTCTAGAGGAGGAATCCAGAAATGACCGCCACCATCCCCGCCCCCAGCGCGACCCAGAAAAACTATGCAACGCGCCCGATGACCGGTGACGAATACATCGAGTCGCTGCGCGACGGCCGCGAGATCTGGCTGCACGGCGAGCGCGTCAAGGACGTCACCACCCACCCGGCGTTCCGCAACCCGATCCGAATGACCGCCCGGCTGTACGACTCCATGCACACCGGCCCCTACGTCGACGAGGTGACCAGCCCGACGGACACCGGAAACGGCGGCGTCACGATGCCGTTCTTCAAGGCACCCACCTCCTCGGCGGACCTGCTCAAGGAGCGCGACGCGATCGCCCGGTGGGCGCGGATGACCTATGGCTGGATGGGCCGCAGCCCCGACTACAAGGCCAGCTTCCTCGGCACCCTGCACGCCAACAAGGAGCTGTACGCGCCGTTCCAGGACAACGCCGAGCGTTGGTACCGGGAATCCCAGGAGAAGGTCCTGTACTGGAACCACGCCATCATCAACCCGCCGGTGGACCGCCAGCTGCCCCCGGACGAGGTGGGCGATGTCTACATGAAGGTGGAGAAGGAGACCGACGCCGGTGTGATCGTCTCCGGTGCCAAGGTGGTCGCCACCGGTTCGGCCATCACCAACTACAACTTCATCGCCCACTACGGGCTGCCGATCAAGAAGAAGGAGTTCGCCCTCATCTGCACCGTGCCGATGAACTCACCGGGCATCAAGTTGATCTGCCGCTCCTCGTTCACCCAGCACGCCGCGGTCATGGGCAGCCCATTCGACTACCCACTGTCGAGCCGAATGGATGAGAACGACACCATCTTCGTCTTCGACAAGGTGCTGGTGCCGTGGGAGAACGTCTTCATGTACGGCGACGTGGACAAGATCAACGCCTTCTTCCCGCAGTCCGGCTTCCTGCCGCGGTTCACCTTCCAGGGCTGCACGCGTCTGGCGGTCAAGCTCGACTTCATTGCCGGTCTGCTCATGAAGGCGCTCGACGCAACCGGCGCCGGCGGATTCCGTGGCGTGCAGACCCGGGTTGGCGAGGTGATCGGCTGGCGCAACCTGTTCTGGTCGTTGACCGAGTCGATGGCCCGCGACCCGGAGCCGTGGATCGGTGACACCGTCATTCCGAAGCTCGAATACGGCCTCACCTACCGGATGTTCATGATCCAGGGGTATCCGCGGGTCAAGGAGATCATCGAGCAGGACGTCGCCTCCGGCCTGATCTACCTGCCGTCCAGCGCCGCCGACTTCAAGTCGCCCGACGTTCGTCCCTACCTGGACCGCTACGTCCGCGGCTCGGACGGCATCACCGCGGTCGATCGGGTGAAGATCATGAAAGCGCTGTGGGATTCGATCGGCACCGAGTTCGGTGGACGACACGAACTGTACGAGCGCAACTACTCCGGCAACCACGAGAACGTCAAGGCCGAGTTGCTGTTCGCCGCGCAGGCGCGCGGCGGCGTCGACGCCATGAAGGGCCTCGCCGAGCAGTGCCTGTCCGAGTACGACCTGGATGGCTGGACTGTGCCGGATCTCATTGGCAACGACGACGTTTCGTACTTCGGTCAGAGCTGACCGGGGCGCCGGGCCGGAAGCCGTCGACGACGGTTCCGGCCCGCGAACACCCCGGGCGTGGAATGATTGCACTGCCGCAGCGGAACACCAACGACGAAGTTGGGGACCATATGGCCGGAAGCGATCAGACCTCGACTCAGCGGCCCGCCGATGCCGGCGTCGCCGCGGAACTGGAAGCCGAGGGACTCGACGACGCTACCGAAATTGGCCGCGGCGGTTTCGGAATCGTCTATCGTTGCCGGCAGCCGTCGCTTGACCGGACCGTCGCCGTGAAGGTGCTGACGACGGATCTCGATGGGGACAGTCTCGATCGGTTCCTGCGCGAGCAGCGCGCGATGGGCCGGCTGTCCGGCCACCCCAACATCGTCAACGTGCTGCAGGTCGGTGTCACCGCGACCGGGCGCCCCTATCTCGTCATGCAGTATCACCCGCAGGATTCGCTGGACGCCCGCATCCGTGGATCCGGACCGCTTTCACTGGGCGAGGCGCTTCGTATCGGGGTGAAGCTGGCCGGGGCGGTCGAGACGGCCCACCGCGCCGGCATCCTGCACCGCGACATCAAGCCCGCGAACATCTTGCTCACCGAGTACGGCGAGCCCGAGCTGGGGGACTTCGGGATCGCGCGAATATCCGGTGGCTTCGAAACGACGGCCGGGTCGATCACTGCCTCCCCGGCGTTCACCGCCCCGGAGCTACTGCGCGGCGATCCGCCGAGCGTCGCGTCCGACGTCTACGGGCTCGGCGCCACGCTCTTCTGTGCGATCACCGGGCACGCCGCGTTTGAGCGCCGCAGCGGCGAACGACTGGTTGCCCAGTTCGTTCGCATCACCACCGATCCCGTGCCGGATCTGCGCCGCGACGGTCTGCCGGACGACGTGTGCGCGCTTCTCGAGCGCGCGATGGCGCACCTTCCCGCGGATCGGCCGGCGTCCGTTGCCGAGTTCGGCGAACAGCTTCGTAAGGCCCAGCGCGACAATGGTTTTTCTGTCGATCACATGGCGTTGTCCGGGCAGGCGACGACAGAACCGGCTCGTGAGATCGGGCCCGGCGCCGCCATCAGACCGCCTGCGGTGATCACCAGCTTCGTCGGCCGCCGTCGTGAGCTGGCCGAGGCGAAGAGGGCGATGACGGAGTCGCGGCTGGTGACGCTCACCGGGCCCGGCGGTGTCGGAAAGACCCGGATTGCATACGAACTGGCCGAGCGGTTGCGCCGGGCGTTCCGCGACGGCAGCTGGGTGGTCGAACTGGCCAGTGTCGAGGACGAATCGGGTCTGGCATCGATCGTGGTGTCGTCGTTGGCCGTGGCCGATCAGTCCAACCGCGCTCCCATCCGCAAGCTCGTCGAGCACTTGCGCGAGCGGCAGCTGCTGATCGTGCTGGACAACTGCGAACACCTGTTGGCGCCGGTCGCCGACCTGGTCGACGCGATGCTGGCCGAATCGCCGGGACTGCGGATTCTGGCCACCAGCCGCGAGCCGCTCGGCGTCGCCGGCGAACGCATTTGCACCGTCCCGCCGCTGACGACCCCGCCGGTGGACCAGCCGCTGACGCCGGAGCGGGTCGACCAGTACGAGGCGGTGCGCTTGCTGGTCGATCGCGCCCGCGATATCACTCCGGATTTTGCTGTGACACAGGAGAACTCCGATGCTGTGGTGCAGTTGTGCAACCGGCTAGACGGCATCCCGCTGGCTATCGAGCTTGCCGCAACCCGGCTGCGCGCCCTGTCGCTGACCCAGATCGTGGAACGGTTGGACAGGCGATTTTCGCTGCTGACCGGGGGAAGCCGGGTGGCCGTGCCGCGCCAGCAGACCCTGCGCGCGCTGATCGACTGGAGCTACGAACTCTGCACCGAGCCCGAAAAGCTCCTGTGGGCAAGGCTTTCGGTGTTCACCGGCAGCTTTGACCTGAATGCCGCGGAACAGGTGTGCGGCTTCGGTGATCTGCTCTCCGATGACGTGTTCGACGTCCTGGACCGGTTGGTGGCCAAGTCGATTCTGGTGATCGACCGTGACGGCGAGCTGGTCCGGTACCGGATGCTGATGACTGTGCGTGAGTACGGTGCGGAACTGCTCGAGCGGGCCGGCGAATACGGCAGCGTCCGGCGCAGGCACCGGGATCACTATCGGCGCAATGCGATTCGCATGGTGCAGCGGTGGTGCGGCCCGGGTCAGGCGGACGCGCTGGCGGCGTTGCGACGCGACCACTCGAACCTGATGTCGGCGCTGGAGTGGTCGGTTACCACGCCGGGCGAACTCGATGACGGCGCGGAGTTGGCCGCCTTCCTGCGTTACCACTGGATCGCCGGCGGATTTCTCGGCGACGGCCGTCGCTGGCTCGAGCAGATCCTGACCGCGATGGACCCGTCCAGTCCGCGGCGCGGCGAGACGCTGTGGGTTGCCGCGTGGGTCGCGCTCATCCAGGGCGATCGGGATCCGGCGGCACGCTGGCTCGCCGAGGGCGGCGAGATCGCGCGCGCGAATGACGACGGCCGGCTCGCCGCGCACGTCGCGCAGTGGACGGCGATCCACCGACTGTTCTCCGGAGACCTATCGGAAGCGATCGTGCTGTTCGAGCGGTCGATCGACGGTCACGTCGCCTGCGACGATCGGGCATCCCAGCTGACCGGGTTGTTCCAGCTCGCGATGGCGCAGACCTACGCCGGCCGGCACGAGGACGCGCTGCGCACCTGTGCGCGTGCACTGGAGCTGAGCGGCCAGCGCGGCGAGCGGTGGACGCACGCGTATTCGCTGTGGATCCGCGGGGTGACCCGCTGGCATCTCGGCGACCTCGACGGCGCCGAGCGCGACGCCCGGGCCGCGCTGCTGCTGCAGCGCGATTTCAAGGACAGCATCTGCACCGCGCTGACGATCGAGCTGATCAGCTGGGTCGCGCTGTCGAGATCGAACGACGAGCGCGCCGCGGAACTCCTCGGCGCGGCCACCGCGGTGTGGACGGCGCTCGGGACGACGGTCGACGCGTTCGGTCCGCACATTCACGGCGACTCGGTGGAGTCGGCGGACAAGGTGGCGAGGGTGCTGGGTCGCAAGCGGTTCGCCGAGCTCTCGTCGCGACACGTTCGTCTCGGCAAGGACGAGGCGATCGACCTCGCGCTCGGCGGCGGTCGGTCGGCGCAGGCGCGCCCAGCGAAGTCGCCGCTGACCAAACGAGAGCGCGAGATCGCCGCGCTGATTGCGCAGGGCATGAGTAACCGTGTGGTCGCCGAATCGCTGGTCATCTCGCCGCGCACCGTCGACGGGCACGTCGAGCGCATCCTGGCAAAACTCGACTTCACCTCGAGGGCGCAGATCGCCGCGTGGGTGGCGAGCTCGCACGCCGATCCGAAAAGCGGGTAGTCGATGGGGTGATCTGCCCCATGTTTTCTGCGGCCGTACCGCCGAGTCTGGAAGCCATCGACCAAACGGCCCACGACCTCGGGAGGACCACCAATGACCGCCATCATCGACGAGCACAACACCGCGACCGCCGTCACCGACTTCGACGCGATCGTGATCGGTGCCGGCTTCGCCGGGCTGTACGCGCTGCACAAGCTTCGCGACCAGCTGGGCCTGTCCGTACGGGTCTACGAGGCTGCGTCCGACGTCGGTGGCACGTGGTACTGGAACCGGTACCCGGGCGCGAGGTGCGACATCGAGAGCGTGCACTACTCATACTCGTTCTCCGAGGAACTGCAGCAGGACTGGGAGTGGAGCGAGCGCTTTGCCGGCCAGCCCGAGATCCTGCGCTACCTGAACCACGTTGCCGACCGGTTCGACCTGCGCAAAGACATCGTGTTCGACACCCGGGTGAACTCGATGGTGTGGGACGACGACGCCAGCCTGTGGCGGGTCGGCACCGGGCGCGGCGACACCGTCACCGCCAGGTACGTGATCTCCGGGGCGGGCAACCTGTCGGTGCCCAAGACGCCCGAGTTCGACGGCGTCGAGTCGTTCCGCGGGCAGGTGTACCTGACCGGAAATTGGCTCGACGAGAACGTCGATTTCACCGGCCAACGGGTCGCCATCATCGGGACCGGGTCCAGCGGCATTCAGGCGATCTCCGAGATCGCGAAGACCGCGGGGCACCTGACGGTCTTCCAGCGGACACCGAACTACGCCTCCCCGATCGTCAATCGGCCCGCGGATCCCGACGAGGTTCGCGCGGTGAAGGCCAACTACGCCCAGGTCCGCGACGCCTCGCGCAACCACTTCCTCGGCGTGCCCTACAGCCAGGTGCAGCCCTCCGCCCTGGCGGTGTCGGCCGAGGAGCGGCGCCGCACCTTCGATGAGCGGTGGCACGCCGGCGGGTTCCGGCTGTTCATCGACAGCTATCAGGACATTCTGTTCGACAAAAAGGCCAACGACACCATCGCCGAGTACGTCCGCGAGCGCATCAACGAACGGGTGAACGACCCGGCCGTCGCCGACCTGCTCGCGCCCAAGGATTATCCGTACGGAACCAAGCGCCCGCCGCTGGAGACCAACTATTACGAGGTGTTCAACCAGGACAACGTGACACTGGTCGACATCAAGAGCGCCCCGATCGAGTCGATCACCGAGACCGGGGTCCGTACCACGAACGCCGAGTACGACGTCGACATCATCGTGCTCGCCACCGGCTTCGACGCCATGACCGGTCCGCTGATGAAGCTGGGCATCGTCGGGCGCGACGGGCTCAAGCTGTCCGACAAGTGGGCGCACGGCCCGCGCACCTATCTGGGCCTGACCGTGAGCGGATTCCCGAACCTGTTCCTCATCACCGGCCCGCAGAGCCCATCGGTGCTGTACAACATGCCGCTGGCCATCGAAGACCACGTCGATTTCGTCGCCGACGCGATCACCCACCTGCGCGACCGCGGGCTCGACGTGATCGAGGCGACGGTGGAGTCCGAGGACAAATGGGTGGCCGATGCCCTCGAGATCTCGTCCCGGACGCTGCTGCCGGGCACCGACTCGTGGTACATGGGCGCCAACATCCCCGGCAAGCCGCGCGTCTGCATGTTGTATCTCGGCGGCGCGCCGGCCTACCGGGCCGCGTGCGACGACGTCGTGGCCAGCGGGTACGCGGGGTTCACGCTCGACCGCGCCGCCGTCGCCGTCTTCTGAACCGCGGCAAGATCTTTCGAGGAGGATTCGAAATGCCAGTCGATCCACACGTCCAGGCGCTGCTCGACGGTCTGGCCGAGCAGGGGCTCAAATCGTTCGAGCAGATCGGCGTCGAGGCCACCCGTGCGGTCGTGGAGACCTTCACCGGCCTGCAGCGCCCGGCCCCGACTGTGGCCGGGGTGATCGACGGGACCTACCCCGGACCCGCTGGGGCACAACCGTTGCGCATCTACATTCCCGACGGGGAAGGGCCGCTACCGGTCGTCGTGTACTTCCACGGCGGCGGATTCGTCGGCGGCGGGCTTGCCGTGGTCGACGAGCCGGCGCGCGCGCTCGCCAACGACGTCGGCGCGATAGTCGTCACAGCGGGCTACCGCCGGGCCCCCGAGCACAAGTTCCCCGCGGCCACCGACGACACGTTCGCGGCGCTTCGGTGGGTCGCCGACCATGCCGCGGATTTCGGGGGCGATCCGGCGCGCATCGCCGTCATGGGCGACAGCGCCGGCGGCAGCCTTGCGGCGGTCGCGGCGCAACGCGCCCGCGATGCGGGCGGCCCGCGGCTGGTGGCGCAGGTTCTGATCTACCCCGTCGTCGATCCGACCGCACGGCTGGAGTCGCGGAAACTGTTCGGGGAGGGCTACGTGATCACCGCCACCGGGCTGGGCTGGTTCTGGGAGCAGTACCTTGGGTCGCTAGCCGACAGCCGGAACGCGCTCGCCGTGCCGGCCAAGGCCGGCTCGCTCGCCGGCCTCCCGCCGACGTTGGTGCTGACAACCGAGTACGACGTGTCGCGCGACGAGGCGGAGGCATACGCGAAGCGACTCGCCGATTCCGGCGTCGAGACCGAATGCATCCGGTTCGACGGGCTCATCCACGGCGTCTATTGGATGTCCGGCGCCGTGCCGCGCAGCGGCGAACTCCGCGATGCGGTGACGCGGTTCCTGTCCAAGCGATTCACCCAGCAGCAATCCCAGTCAGCTTGCCGCTCACGAGAATTCGCTGACGGTTCGTGGGATCCGCACATCATCGATAAAGGTATCGAGCGCTCGTTGTAGAAGTTGATCAGTGACGAAATCGGCACGACGTCGAGCGTTGCTCTCTGACCGGCCGGCGTGATCGACGTAAGCGTTCGGCGAGTTCGTTCGCTGCGTGGAGTAGCGGAAATCGGCCCTCGGTATGCCGACAGATAGTTCCACAGCGAGCCGGTGTACTTGCAACCGAATTCGGCATCTTCTTGGTCAAAATGCTGCCACCAGACCTTCTCCCTCCTAGTTTCTGCGTCGTACAAACACCCGCCATGGAGTACATCACATGAATTTGTTGGTCCCGCGGATCTCCATTCCGTGGACAATCCCATTGCCTTCGTGGTCGCCGACCGCTGCGTCCAGAACAACACCTTGCCTCTCGACGCAGCTCAGCAGGTCGACCCAATCTTGCGCAGGTGCAAATTCTCGGCGAGCGACGCCAGGACCATGCTGTTCCCGGCCGTTGCTCGGGACTCCTCGAATCTGGTTGAGGTGGAGGATGATTCGACATCAGTGTGCGCTGGCAGGGCGCGCGACACCGGGACGGCGCCGGCTCAGGCGGCCGATAAGCACGCCAACGCGGTTGCCGCGCAAACGGACTCGGCCGAGGGCAATTGCCTGGAGGTGCATGCTCTGGGTTTGAGGCTGCCGAACGGGCGCCAGCTCTTGAGCGATGTGTTGGTTAGCCCGCGGGCGGGGTCGCTGACCGCGATCATCGGCCCGTCGGGGGCGGGCAGGTTCGACGTTGGCCAAATTGGTGGGCGGGGCCCTGGCGCCGAGCGCCGGCGAGGTGTGTTTCGACGGACATGACCTGCACGCCGAGTACGCGTCGCTGCGCCAGCACATCGGGCTGGTCCCCCAACACGACGTGGTGCATCACTAGTTGACCCTGGAGGCGGCGCTGCGCTTCG
>DATKEW010000234.1:0-4736 GCA_035511785.1 Mycobacterium sp. | reverse complement strand
GGGTCGATACGCGGTGTTATTGCACCGGAAATCCAACGCCGCCAACAGTGGCGGCAGCATTCGCCGGTAGTAGGTCGAGTACGAGCTGCGTAACACGGTGCGCACCCGTGCCTGGAAGACCTGTTGATTGGCGTTGGACTCGCGCACCAGTTCGCGCAGCGTCGTCTCACTGACCACTGGAAACAGCGCCTCGCGCACGGTGTCGTCGGGGTGCTCGACCGCGGCCTCGGCGAGCCGGAATAGGATCGCCTCCTTGCCTCGCACCCGGCGCAGGTCGTCGATCAATTCCCGCTCCACCCGACGATCGGCGCGTGTATTGATCTTGTGCACCAGCCCGACCAGCAGATCCACCAGCGCGTCGGAGATCTCCGCCGATCGCACCCAGCACAACGCCGCCAGCAGGGTAAGCCGCACCGACCGCGGCGCAGCCCGCAGATCCGATGGGTAACAGCGGGACGCCCGGGCACGCCACGCTTCGATCAGCTTGTCCGACGCGTCCGCGAACAGGTCCGCCGGCAGCCGCAGGCTGCGCACCGCGTTCAACTTGTCGATCTCGCGCAACAACGTCTCCAGCCCGACCCGTCCCGGATCGGCCTTCAACTGGGCCAGCAGGTCGCGCGAGGCGAGATCCTCCAGCCGCTCCGCGCAGTGCTCACCGAGCCGCGTCACGATGCCGTCGCAAAACCGCTGCTCGAACGCGGCCCGTGCCGAGCCGATGATCCGCTCCACACGGCCCGGCGGTTCGAGCCGCTCGGCGCGGCATCGCACCAGGAGCGCCTCGCGCAGCTGCTCGTCGCGCAGCTCGACCGGGCACACCTCGCTGGCCAGCCAGTCCGCCAGCTTGTCCTCGTCTGCACGAGCGAACTCGCGGAACCCGAACGCGTCGCGGACCTGCGCGCGGTGGTACTCGAGAGTGCGGCCAGCCCATCGGTAGCCGGCCAACTCCACCGGATCCACCTTCACCTGGTCAGCCACGTAAGCCACAGCCGCAGCAGGAAACTCGTCGGCCGACCGGGGAAACCTGGCTTCGATCTCGAAGAACTTCAAGATCAGCGCGAAGCCGAGCCGGGTCGCGCCCGACTTGTTCCCGACCAACCACCAATCGTCATCGATCAACGTCCATGACGCGATTAGATCCTCGCTCGACCATTCCCGGCGCACGAGCCCGAACTGTAGAACCAACCCGACCCTCCAGTCCGGCGAATCATCCGCCTACTTTGCGGCTAGGGTCAGCTTCGGGAGCTTCGGGAACTTCGTGAGTTCAGCGGGATTGAAGCGGTTTCAACGGGAACTCACCGCTATTTCGTTGCTGAGGCGGAGATTTGGCGTGGGTTCGGTCGAGTGTAAGCGCAGTCCGTGTGGCGAACGCAATCACTGCTCGGGGGGTTGCTCTTCCTCGTCGGCGAGCAGGTGCTCGGCGATGGTGGTGTAGCGGCTGGCGGTGTCGTGGGAGATGTTGAACACCAGCGACAGGTGTAGCGGGTCCGGACCGGCCGTCAGCGCTTCGTGCAGGATCCGATCGGCACGAATGCGATCAACGGTGAATCCGTTGTTGCCCAGCCATTCCCGGACGTATGGTTCGCTGACCGGGCCGGTTCCAACCGAGGTCTTTCCGGTGATCAGGACGTGCCGGTTGGGGGTGCGGGGCCAGGTGTTGCGGCGGTGGTCGAGCCAGGCGCGCAACGCCCGGTGGGTGAGGTCGCCGAGTCGTTGGCGGTGACCGGCGATGGTGATGCGTCGGTTGGGCAGGTCGAGGTCGTCGAGCATCAGCTGCCGAATCGCTCCGGTGCGGGCGGCGTGCTCGGCTGCCAGGGCGACG
The DNA here is from genome assembly GCA_035511785.1 of Mycobacterium sp. Taxonomy (GTDB): domain Bacteria; phylum Actinomycetota; class Actinomycetes; order Mycobacteriales; family Mycobacteriaceae; genus Mycobacterium. The sequence goes on along the minus strand of DATKEW010000234.1, from coordinate 2,917 downwards.
ATTAGCCGCTGGGCGGGGCCGGTGGCGATCTGTTCGACGTCGCGGATCTCGGTGTCGGTCATGGGCAGCAGGTTGGCATCGATGCGGTTGGCTTTCAGGCCGGTCGTGGGGTCGGCGAACACGAAGCCGCGTTTCTTGGCGAAGCCGAACAGCGAGCGCAACGCGCCGATCGCGTTGTTGCGCGGTTTGCCGCGCAGCTGGTCCAGGGCGGCATAGATATCGGTGGCTGTGACCTCGCGGAGGTGATCGCGTTGTTCGGCAAGGTGTTTCAGGATCGGCCGGGCGGCGCCGAAGTATCGGTAGAGCGTCTGCGGCGATCGCGGCCTGGCCCGGGTGTTGCCATTGAGGAGCACGAGCAGCCAGGCGCGCACCGGTTCGGCGAACCCGCTCGGCAGCTCGTCGCAGCAGCGGTCGATCCAGGCGCGGATCGCCGGCGTGGCGTCGTCGTCGAGCAGATCGAGGTCGGCGAGCACCTCGACCAGCCGCGCCTTGGGAACCTTGCGGTGTGTGCGTGACCGCACCTCGGTGATCGGGACCCGCTCGCCGGCGGCGCGGCCGTCGAGGACGGTGACCAGACCGTCGAGCACCCCGCTGGTGGTCGACGGGTCCCAGGCGTGGGCCTCGCCGAGCTCCTGGGTGCGCCGTGCTGCGGCTCGAAGCACCGGATCGCCGGAACCGATGGCTGGGTGTTGCCATCGCGGTGGCGTTGAGATACCGCCCTGCTGGCGGTAGTAGGAGGCCAGGGCGCGGCATTTGTTGTTGCAGTACAGGCGATCTCGGCGGCTCCACCCGGGCAGCGGGGTGTCGCAGTGGGCGCAGTTCACCGGGGTGGCAGCGATCTTCCGGTCCGCGGGCGAGGTGTGACGGTGCGGGCCTCGCCGACGGCGCCGCGCTGTTCATCGCCCGCCGGTTTCGGCTCAGGCACGGCGTCGGGCTCCGGGATCAGCAGCTCCTCGACGCGACAGCCCAGTACGGCACAGATCACGTCGAGGTCGTGCAGCTTGACGACGTTCGGTTGGCCCGACCACAGGCCGGACATCTTGCCGGCACTGATCACCAGGCCACGCTCGGCGAGCATGCGCTGCAGCTCGCTGGCCTTCCAGATGCCGCGGTTCGCGGCGGCCAGGCGCAGGTTCCACTTCATCGGGCCAGTCCTTTCCATCGGTCGGCGACGCGGCGATGCCCGGTCACCCAGGCGTCTTCGACGTGGGTGGCGTGCACGTGGATATACCGGGCCGTGGTCGCTGTCCAGGAATGCCCGAGCAGCTCCTGGATCGCGAACAGGTTCATTCCGGCGAGGTAGAGCTGGGAGGCACAGAAGTGCCGCAGCACATGCGGGGTGAGCTTGCCTGCCCAGGTCGGCAGGTGCTGTTCGGCCGCGTCGGCCAGCGAACGACGAAACACGTCCGATGTTGCGCGGCAACATGATCCATCTACGTTGCGGCGCTCGGACGGGAACAGCGGCGCACCGTGGCGGGTGTGGTCGGTGCCGAACTGGCCAAGCACGTCCTCGACGAACCAGCGCAGCAACTCGTCGGCACCGTTGATCAGCGGCACCAGCCGCGGCTTCGGCCCCTTGCGGCGCGAGCCCTTGCCGTGGCGGACGTTGAGCTTGCCGAACCGGCCCAGCTCCCACCGCACGTCATCGAGGTCGAGCATCCGAATCTCGTTGATCCGCAACCCGACATCGGCGGCGAGCCGAGCAACGGCGTAGTTGCGCGCGGCCGGCGCGAACTTACGGCAGCTCGCAAGTTCCACCCGCCACCCGGCGAACAACTGCTCGATCTCGGTCTCGGTCGGCGGGATCCGCAGCCCGGGATCAACCGAGGCCCGCGGGCGGTTGATCTCATCGAGCGGGCACTCCACGACATGGCCGGTCAGGTTGTGCAGCTCGACCTTGTGCCGCACCTCCAAGAACTGGAAATACACCGTCACCGCAGCGGCCCGACCGGTCCGCGTCGACGGCTTCGCATCGCGCAGCACCTTGCCGAAGTAGGCGTCGGCATCGGCGGCCTGCATCTCCCACAACGGCCGACCGAACCAGTCCCGGATCAGCTCGAGGTGATTGGTGTCGTTGCGGATCGTGCTGTCCACCAGCCCCGCCGAGGCGCGTGCCAACACGAAGCCGGCCAACACATCGGTCTCGAAGTCGGCCAGCTCCTCCTCGCTCGCCGGCAGGCGATACTCCCGGAGATCACGAACCACGGCCAGAGCCAAACCCGCACCTCCTCGACTTCACCGACGGTGAAAGATCATCGACGCGACTACGAACCAGTCGGCAGCAATGATGTCAGTTCATTCGAAGGTTTCGCGGCAAGGACACGCCTACAACGGCTGGTCCAGGCACTGCAACGGTTGACGGACGGCTCCGCCGAGATCAGGAACTCGTCGACTGTTGCTTAGCCAGCTACCAGTTCCTGCTCGGCGCCGCCGCACACGTGGATTCGGTTGCCGGACTGGCACTACCGAGTGGAGACCTGCGGTGAGGGCGGCGTTGTATGCGCGGGTGTCCACCGAGCGCCAAGCCGACCGCGGCACCATCGGCTCGCAATTGCCGCTGCTGCGTCAACACATCGCCGAGGTCGGCGATGAGCTGGTCGGCGAGTACGTCGATGACGGGCATTCCGGAGCCCGGCTGGACCGGCCCGGCCTCGACGCGCTACGCGATGCCGCCGAGGCTGGGCTCATCGAACGGGTGTGGTGCCTGTCGCCGGATCAGCTCGCCCGCGCCTACGCCTACCAGGTGCTGGTGCTCGATGGGCTGGACCGCTTCGGCGTCGTGGTGGCGTTCACCGATTCCCCGGGACTGGCCGTCGACGACCCGCAGTCGGTACTGCTCACCCAGGTGCAAGGCGTAATCGCCGAATACGAGAAGGCCAAGATCGCCGAACGCTACCGGCGCGGCAAACTGTTCCGG
>DATKEW010000233.1:0-8211 GCA_035511785.1 Mycobacterium sp. | reverse complement strand
ACACGGATAGCGTTGGTGGGCAAGGTGTTTCCTGCGGGATAGCCGACGGGATCGAACCCAACGCACGATCGCTGGCGTCGGATGGGTGTTTAGGCCCATCCGGGCCGGCAGCGAGGCAGCGCCATACGACATGGCCGTTGGGCCGAACGAGCACGCACCCCGTCAGTGGGCAGTTGCCCATAGGTTCACGGCTGGCCACGATGTAGTCGGCGAGTCGATCTGGCGCGATCCCCAGGCCTGCGATCGAGCCACCTCGGGATCGGCCGAGGTTGTCCGCCGCGAGTTGTTGCTCATCATCGATGGTGGCGTCGCGACCTCGTGAAACGCCTTGCTGATTCGGAGCGCGCGAACAATCTCCACCATGCGCTGATTGACGGTGTGGGCGGGCGGTGTCTGGGCGGTTGAATGATGCTCCTCGATGGTCAGGCCAGGCACGCCCTAGCGGTTGAGAGCCGGCGCTGATGGCGGCCCCACCGGCCCTGCGCCCACGATTCCGCACCGAGATGTCGATGTCTGTGCCGTTCGCGATGGGGTCGACCATGACGCGCCTCCACGGTGAGTACCGAGTCGATTTCGGGCTACCGCCACGGCTCCGTCGGGGTGTTGCTGACCCAACGAGTGATGTGCTGTGACTCACGATTACTCAAACACCGCATTCACGCTTCGTCAACGCTTTACCGAGATTATCGCCAAATATCGTCAGCGCAGTGCCTCTTGAAGTCATGAAGTGAAAGGACGTTATCCGCGGCGCGACACCACGATTCGTGTCAGGCGCGCCGGCGTCCACTTCAACTCCGTCGAGAACGTGATCGACGGCGAACACTGGCCAGTCGAAGATCCCGACAACATCACCTCGCTGAGATCCGCCACCCTTATCCAGGACAATGATCGGATCCGCTTCGGACTCGGCAACATTGGCGAACGGCCTGTCGATCTCGGGTAACGGAGCTCTTCCAGACAACAAAATATCGCTAATATTGCATAACATCGATAGGATCGCCCGATGGCGCTGCACATGGATCCCGAGGTTCTGTCCATTCTGAGCAGGTTGGGACCGACACGACCACCGGCGCCGCCAGTCGGAGATGTCGATAGCCGCCGCAGGAACATGTCGGAAGCGTTCGCCGCATTCGCAGCTTCTCGTGACCCGGTGCCAGGTGTCGACCGGACTGATGTATCGACCATCGCGGGCGACGGCACCGAGTTGAAGATGTCGTGGTACACGAAAGCAACGGCGGAGCCGCCGGGAAGCGCGATGCTCTACTTGCATGGCGGTGGTTACATCGTGTCGCTGCTACCCGCTCACGACACCCAGATCCGTGCGTATACGGAGGCTACCGGCGTGCCGATGTTGTTGGTCGATTACCGCGTGGCGCCAGAACACCCTCATCCCACCCCCGTCGAAGACTGCTACGCCGCGCTGCACTGGCTTGCCCAGAACGCCGCGGGACTCGGCGTCGACCCCAACCGCATTGGGGTGATGGGAGAAAGCGCCGGCGGTGGACTGGCCGCCGGAGTTGCGCTGATGGCCCGCGATCGGGGCGGTCCGGCGTTAGCGCTGCAGTTGCTGATTTATGCGATGCTCGATGACCGAACCGTTGGCATCGATCCGCACCTGCCACCTGAGTATCTCGTGTTCGACTATGACGACAACCGCACGGGATGGGGTGCGCTGCTCGGGCCGGCGTTGTTCGGCGACAACGTGTCTCCGTATGCTGCGCCGGCGCGCGCCACGGATCTCTCGGGTCTCCCCGATGCCTACATCGACGTGGGAGATCTCGACATCTTCCGGGACGAGAACATCGAGTACGCACGCCGGTTGATGGCGGCCGGGATTCCGACCGAACTGCACGTGCTGCCGGGCCTCCCCCACGGCTTCGAAATGGTAGCCCCGGATGCCACGCCGACCCAACGGGTAATCGTAAACCGCCTAACGAGGCTGGCGAGTCTCTAGGCTGCCGCAGATCTCAACATCGTTCGCGCCTGACGTTGTTGAGGCACGTTGTTGGGCCAGGCCGCGGTGGCACACCGTAACCCAGCCGCACGGAGCTCGGATACATTCAGCCGCAAGTAGGGTCGAGAGCTCAGACGGGAAATTGCCTTCGGCCGGCAGCGGACCACGTGAGTACCAATGTTCTTGTCCTGCACGATATTTGCGCGGGGTCATGTCAGGGTTTTTCGGTCATCAAAGAGTCAAAAGTGCGGGAGTCGGCCACGATCGTCGACACACCCGAGCATTCCTGGGCCGACGCGACATCAAGATTGACAATGCGTGTGGCGTGCCAGCGCGTCGAAGATTTCGTCGCGCTCGGCATCGTCGTCCTGGGCGTTGTCGTATAGCTACGCAGCTTCAACCGGCTAGACGCGGCATCTGCCGCGTATCACGAAGACTCGCTGGGTCATACGAAGGTGCGGATGATCTTATTTGCATGAATTGTCATGTTGATAACCATGTTGCTGGCGCCACCAAGCTGGGCGGGCCTTGCGCCGATGCCGACCCGTCCGGTCGAATTTCACGTGTCGCGGAAGGAACACGTGACCAACGACAATGTGGCACGGTCCGAAACGCCTACCGGATTGCCGAAAGCAAGGATCTGGAAGCGTGGATGCGCTCACTGCAGATGGGGTGTTCACCGACAATTCTGTCGGCATCAGCTATCGCGGTGGCGAGCTAGCCGATGTAGTCGGCAGCTACAGCACCGCGATCTCAACTATGCGCCCGCGCTCTATCCAGATCTACGCCGCCGGCAACGTTGTCCTTGTGCAGCTGGCATTGCACGGATGCCCGCGTTGCGACGTCTTCGAGCTGAGAAGGCGGCAAGATCAAGCGCTTCGAAGGCAGGGAAGGATCGGTCGTCGTTGCTCAACCCGGGGTTGTGACCCACCTGGAAGCTGCACTTACCCCTGAGAGCATCGTCCGAAGGCTCCATGAGCCTCACTCAGCGCCTCCACATGGTGGGCACCCGACGTACCGCGACCGAAGGGCGAGCCCGGGCTTCGAGAGGGATATCGCGCCGCAGAGCGATTCCACGCGTGCTCACAGAGGTACGGGTGGAAGCGACGCATTGAGGTTGAGACTCGCCTGGATGTGTTCCAGGGCCGCGGTGAAGGAAGGAACAAGCTCGTCGGGCAGCGGCTCAAAAAACAACTTCCGGACAAGGGCGACGTGCCCTGGCGCGGCCTCGACAATGGCGTTCATACCTTTCTTGGTCAAGACCGCGTCGGTTGCCCTGCCGTCGTCCTCAGACTGGATGCGCTTGGTGAGGCCGCGATCACCCAATCGCCGAAGATGGTGTGAAAGGCGGCTCCGTTCCCAGCCGATCAGGGCGGCTAGATCGGTGATCTGCATCTTGTGGTCCGGCGCATTGCTCAACGCGTTCAGCACGTGATAGTCAGCCAATGACAAACCACTATCCCGTTGTAACTGGCGGTTGATCTCATAGTTCATGCGTAGCTGCACACGCATATAGGCCATCCACGCGCGAAGCTGCGGTGGAGACAACCAGGGACTGTCACCCGGTGGTGAGCGACGGTTACGTGGCACTTCACGACCCTTCTGTTGAACTGTTCACATCATTATCCGCCTACCGCCGCCAAGCGTTCAGCAACCTGTGTTCCGTTCGGCGCCATTGCGGGCAGGCCGTCGATAGCCGACAGATAGGCCCGTCCACGGGAGCCATCGCGCACATTATTTATCGCTGCCGTTGCGTGGGGCCTCCGGCCGATCAATCCGAAGCACAGGGAGATGACGAAGTCACAGCCGTCGCGACCCGGGAGCGCTACGTCTTGGTGATGGTCCACGTTGAAGAGGCGAGTGCCTCGGGCCGTGATCAGGCATCCAGGGAGGCGACAGGAACGCTCACCCCGTCGGTCGTCATCGTGGGTGGCCGCCGGGCGCAGGACGTCGAAGCCGGCGCTGAATCCAGAGGGCGAGAACGGCTGATCCGGGTCGCCGAAGCGGGTCGTCAACACAAACCACGGGAGTAACTATTTTTATTGATAAATCATCTAATTGTGGTATGTAATCCGTCGCTGGTCAGCTACGCTTACCGCTGTGAGCAGCTCCCCTGTGACCCCCTTCGCAGCAGTGTTGGCCGAGCGGGGTCTTGTCTTTGCTACACCGCCGAACGGCTTTCGGGCGCGGGAACTTTCCATCGAAGACATCGACGACATCGTCGGCCTCACGGAGTCGCGTGTGCAGATTGAATCGATGGCGCTGCGCCTGGCGATCGAGCGTGGGGATGTGCTGTGGGAGACAGAGGTCGTTGCGACCCATCACGTCCTGGAGAGCACACCGGTCGTTTACTCCGACGGGCGGTTCTTTGAGCCCTGGGCGCTCGCCCACCGCGACTTTCATCGGGCCCTCACCGCGGGCTGCGGCAATGCTCGCCTGCAGGAAGTTGTCCTGGGCTTGCGTGACGGTGCCGAGCTGCATCGGCGGTGGTGGTGGGCGTTGACCGACCATCGTCAACGCGACCAGGCCGCCGAACATCGCCAGCTCATGGATTTGACCCTGGCCCGCGACGCCGACGCCGCCATCGAGTGTCTGACCTACCACATCACGCGGGCGCCGGAGCAATTGATCGCCTACGCGCATGAGCACGGCGTGGATGACCTCAATTGCCGCCCGTGGCAGGCCGACTAGAACCTCGCACGCCGGGTCCAACGGGCCGGACCGCAGCCGCGTGACCTACCGCTGCACTGCCGCAGCCTGACCTGCTGCGGGCGCCCGGCCGCGGCGTCGAGTCGATGACCGCGGGCCGGCCCGCGGGGCGATGCGGCTGACCGGCGTTTGCCGCGCCTGCATAGGTGACTGCACCGCCGCGGCGGAGGCGCCACGCCAGGATGGCGCGCCATTCTATTCCGTGAGGCGGCTGCAGTCGGTCGCTTTCGGCGCAAAGCTGCAGTATTCGCTAGGTTTATCGTTAATTTATTGACTTCTCGCTTAGGGGGTGTTTCCCTATGGGTTGTGTCACTTTAGCGTGAGAAGTGGCTCACCGTGGAGGCGATAGCAGCTTGGCAAAGGAGTTGGTAGTGGCTCCCACGCAATTCAGCGCCGCTGACACCGTTCGTGTCGCGCTCGAGGCCGTCGGCCAGTCCGATCTCCACACCATCGAAGCAGCCACCGCCCCCGACGTTCACTTGCGCTTCGGCGATGCCGACCCGACGGAGGTTCACGACCGCCGCCTAGCCGGCTGTGAGCGGAATGTGCCGTATTGCAACGCGTTTCGCGTGACTGACGGGCTGGTACAGGACTACCGCGTCTACCTGGACGCCAACCCGGTGATCGTCGCCGCCGGCGGGCCGGTTGGCGTGGGCGAGGGAGTCGGCCGGTCGATGCGGTTCTGGCTGGTGTCGGTGCAGGTTGTTGTGTTGGCCGCCGCGTTGGCGCTCTACGGCGTCGACCCCGACTTCGCGCTGACGGTGTAGCCGCCATGACGTCGCCTGCAAGGATCCGTGGAAAGATCAACTCCCCCCGGAGGCCGCCGTACAAGTTGGCCGGCGCGGCGGCGGTGGTAGTCAGTGCCCTGCTCCTGGCCCTGGTGTACGGGCAGTTCCGGGGTGATTTCACCCCGAAGACCAGGCTGACCATGCTGGCGTCGCGGGCCGGGTTGGTGATGGATCCGGGCGCGAAGGTCACCTACAACGGGGTGCAGATCGGCCGGGTGGCCACCATCTCCCCGACCGTGCGTGACGGCAAGCCGGCGGCCAAATTCGCCTTGGACGTGTACCCGAGATACCTGCACCTGATTCCGGCCAACGTGAATGCCGATATCAAGGCGACCACGGTGTTCGGCGGTAAGTACGTGTCGTTGACGTCGCCGAAAAACCCGTCGCCGCAACGGGTTACAGCGCAGACGTTGATCGACGCGAGGACGGTGACGACGGAGGTCAATACGGTGTTCCAGACCGTCACCTCGATCGCGGAGAAGGTGGATCCGGTCAAGCTGAACCTGACGCTGAGCGGGGCTGCGCAAGCGCTGGCCGGGTTGGGCGATAGGTTCGGGCAGTCGATCGTCAACGGCAACGCGATCCTCGACGATGTCAATCCGCAGCTGCCGCAGTTTGGTCACGACATCCGGGCGTTGGCGGGTCTGGGCGACATCTACGCCAACGGCGCGCCGGATTTGTTCGACTTCCTCAACGATGCGGTGATCACGTCGCGCACGCTCAACGCGCAGCAAAAGGATCTGGACCAAGCGTTGCTGTCGGCGGCCGGGTTCGGCAATACCGCCGGGGACGTTTTGGAGCGTGGTGGGCCGTATTTGGGGCAGGGAGCCGTCGACCTGGTGCCCACCTCCGAGCTGCTGGACACCTACAGCCCGGCGCTGTACTGCACGGTGCGCAACTTTCACGACGTCGAACCCAAGGTCGCGGCGGCCACCGGTCGCCATAACGGCTACTCGTTGGAGGCATATTCCAAGCTGACATCGGGGGCGGGACTCTTGTTCAACCCGGTATCTGCGGTGGTCACCTTGGCCTCACTGTTCGGCGGCTTCGCCGGAGTGGTCGGTGGCGGGCCGAATCCCTACATCTGGCCGGAGAACCTGCCGCGGGTGAACGCTCGCGGTGGTCCGGGGGGTGCGCCGGGGTGCTGGCAGCACATCACCCGTGATCTGTGGCCCGCGCCGTTCCTGGTGATGGACAACGGCGCCGATCTTGCGCCGTACAACCACCTCGACACCGGTTCGCCCTACGCGATGGAGTTCGTGTGGGGCCGTCAGGTAGGGGATAACACGATCAACCCATGAAAATCACCGGGACCATCATCCGACTGGGCATCTTTTCGTTGGTGCTGCTGCTGCTCACTGCCGTGATCATCGTGGTGTTCGGCCAGATGCGCTTTGACCGCACCAATGGGTACTCGGCGGAATTCAGCAATATCAGCGGGTTGCGGCAGGGCCAATTCGTGCGCGCCTCGGGGGTGGAGATCGGCAAGGTCGACTCGGTGCAGCTGGTCGACGGTGGCCAGCGGGTGCGGGTGAAGTTCAACATCGACCGCTCGGTGCCGCTGTATCAGTCGACGACCGCGCAGATCCGCTACCTCGACCTGATCGGCAACCGCTACCTGGAACTCAAACGCGGCGAGGGCGAAGGCGCCGACAAGATCTTGCCGCCGGGTGGATTCATTCCGCTGTCGCGCACGTCGCCGGCGCTGGATCTCGACGCCCTGATTGGTGGTTTCAAGCCGCTGTTCCGGGCGCTGGACCCGGACAAGGTCAACGCCATCGCGACGACCATCATCACGGTGTTCCAGGGTCAGGGCGGCACCATCAATGACATTCTCGATCACACCGCGCAACTGACCGAGCAGATCAGCCAGCGTGGCCAGGCCATCGGCGAGATCGTCCAGAACTTGAACATCGTGCTGGACACCGCCGTCAAACATCGCAAGGAATTCGATCAGACCGTCAACAACCTCGAGGTGCTGATCACCGGGCTGAAGGAGCACGGTGACCCGCTGGCGGCCAATACCGCGCACATCAGCACTGCTTCGGGAATTGTGGCCGATCTGCTGGCCGAGGACCGCCCCTTGCTGCACAAGAGCTTCGGCTACCTGGGGGCGATTGAGCAGGCGCTCGGCGCGCAGCATGTCGAGCTCAACGACCTCCTGCACAGGCTGCCGACCGCATTCAACCTGATCGGGCGCGCCACCGGCTCGTATGGCGACTTCGAGGACTTCTACGCCTGCGACATCACGCTCAAGATCAACGGGCTGCAGGGTGGTGGCCCCGTCCGCACGGTGCGGCTCTTCAACCAGCCAACGGGTAGGTGCACACCGCAATGAGATCGCTGGAACCTCCCAATCGGCTGCGCATCGGGGTCATGGGCATCATCGTGACGGCGCTCGTCGTCGGCGTGGGTCAAAGCTTGACCAGCGTGCCGATGTTGGTCGCCAAGCCGAACTATGCCGGCCAGTTCACCGACTCCGGCGGACTCAGCACGGGTGACAAGGTCCGCATCGCCGGCATGGATGTCGGCAGGGTGGAGGGCCTCAAGATCGACGGCGACCACATCGTGGTGAGGTTCTCGATCGGCACCAACAAGATCGGCACCGAGAGCCGGCTGGCCATCAAGACGGACACCATCCTGGGTAAGAAGGTCCTCGAGATCGAGCCGCGCGGCAACCAGCCGTTGCGGCCCGGGGGCACCTTGCCGCTGGGGCAAAGCACCACGCCGTACCAGATTTACGACGCGTTCTTTGACGTC
>DATKEW010000232.1:0-7500 GCA_035511785.1 Mycobacterium sp. | reverse complement strand
GAAACTCGATGTCGAAATCGGGGTCCTCGATCCAGTACGGCTGATCGAGACCGAAGGGCACCTCCACCAACCGGCGGCGAAACGGCGGGACCAGATGCAACCGGGACTCGATGAGCTCGGTCAGCCGCTCAAGGGTCAGCGTCTTGCCGCCCGCGGGCGGATCCAGGACAGACACAGTGCCGATGTGCCCGTAGGCCGTGGGCGAATCGAGCGCCAAAAATGCGGCATCCAAACCGGTGAGCTGCTGCATTGCACCTCCGTCGGGAAACTCAATCAAGCCCCTGAGACAAGACTTCGGCATGCTGGGACTGTGCGCCGTGGCTGGCGTCGCGCAGTATCAGCAGGGTGGCATCCGGCAGATTCCTTTCGAGAACGATGGCATTGACCAGTCAATAACGATATCTACGTCAATAACGATATCTTTGGTGCCGTGAACGATCAACGTTGGCTGCGGGATCGTCCTGCGCATGGCGTAGCGGTCGGTCGTTGGGGGTTGCACCCGATTCGCGCATCGCGCGTCATTGAGCAATGGGAGCGGCCGTAATGACCGGCGTGTCGCCGAGACGTGTGGCGCCATCTGGTCACGCCACTGGTCGCATTAAACGGCTTCCGCACGTCTGCGCGGCGGGCCAAGGCAGTGATCGGACGCTGGCTGGTCGCCCTTCTAATGATGTGTGAAGTTCGGCGGCCGTTTCTCGATGAATGCGGCCATGCCTTCGGTTTGATCGGCGGTCGCGAATGCGGAGTGGAACAGCCGGCGTTCGTAGAGCAGGCCATCGGCGAGCGTGGTCTCGAACGCTCGGTTGACGGCCTCCTTGGCCATTCGGGTGGCCGACAGCGACATTTCGGAGATCGTGGTGGCCGCGGCCTTGGCCTCTCGCAGCAGCTCCTTGGCGGGGACCACGCGCGACACCAGGCCGGCGCGCTCGGCTTCGACGGCATCCATGTTTCGCCCCGTCAGGATCAGGTCCATCGCCTTGGCCTTGCCGATCGCCCGTGTCAGCCGCTGCGACCCGCCCATCCCCGGGAGGACGCCGAGTTTGATCTCGGGCTGGCCGAATTTTGCCGTGTCGGCAGCGATCAACAAGTCACACATCATGGCGAGCTCGCAGCCGCCGCCCAGCGCGTATCCGGCCACCGCAGCGATGGTGGGCGTGCGCACCGCCGCGAAGCGGCCCCACGCGGCGAAGTGGTCGCCGCCGAACACGTCGGCGAACGACAAGTCGGCCATCTCCTTGATGTCCGCACCGGCCGCGAATGCCTTTTCAGACCCCGTGATGACGATCGCACCGATTCCCGGGTCGGCGTCGAATTCTGCTGCGGCCGTCGTCACCTCGGTCATCACCTGGCCGTTGAGCGCGTTGAGCGCCTTCGGCCGGTTCAGCGTGATCGTGGCTACACGTCCGTCGCGCTCGACAAGGATTGTCTCTCGGGTTAACCCATGGCTCATCGGCATTCCGTTTCTAGAAGGTGAGATCGTCGTCGACCGGCGCGAAGAACGCCTCCACGTCGTCGGCGTTGACGGCCCCCACCGACGCTGGCGACCACTTCGGTTTGCGATCTTTGTCCACCACTGCCGCCCGGATGCCTTCGACTAGATCGTGGGTCCGCAGCGTCGAGCTCGACACCCGATACTCCTGACGGAGAACATCTTCGAGGTTGTCGAGCTTGGCGGCGCGGCGCACCGCTTCCAACGTGACCGACAACGACAACGGCGATCGGGAGTCGATGAGGTTGGCCGCGTCCTTGGCTGGGCCCGCGTCGTATGCGCGCAGCCCGGCGACGATGTCTGCGACTGTGTCGGCGGCGTAGCACTCGTCGATCCAAATTTGTTGCGCGACAAGGTCACTAATCGGCGGTGCGACGGCGTAGCGGTCCAGGGCGGCGTCGGTGCCGTGCTCGGCGATTGTCTCGGTGAAGTCGGCCAGCGCTTGGTGCGGAACGTAGTGATCGGCGAAACCTATCGCGATCGCATCCGAACCCGAGAACGGCGCCCCGGTGAGCCCGGCATGCACGCCCAGCAGGCCAGGCGCGCGGGAAAGCAGGTAGGTGCCACCAACGTCGGGGACGAAACCGATACCGACTTCGGGCATCGCGATCTTCGACCTGTCGGTCACGACGCGGATGCTGCCATGGGCACCGACCCCGACACCGCCGCCCATCACGATGCCGTCCATCAACGCTACGTACGGCTTGGGGTAGCGGCCGATGTAGCTGTTGAGCAGATACTCGTCGCGCCAGAACCGCCTCGCCTCGATCCCGTCGGCGCGGGCACTGTGATAGATCGCGACGATGTCGCCGCCAGCGCACAGGCCGCGCTCGCCGGCGCCGGACACCACCACGGCTCGGACATCGTCGTCGTGCTCCCAATCGATCAGCGTCTCGTGCACGGCGGTGACCATCGAATGTGTCAACGAGTTGATCGCCTTGGGCCGGTTCAGGGTCAAAACGCCGACGCCACGGTCGACGCGAGCCAGGATCTCATCGGTGTCAGCCGCCACGAATACTCCCTAAAACGGCATGGATAAATGGCATGGAGCGACGCTGCACCAAATTACTATGAGGTCCTACTATCTTAGCGGGCTTGGGCGGCTAGCCATCATCGGGGCGGGTAGACACCGATCCCGATGAAGCCGCGCGGGGTTCGTCGAAGGCCGCAACGCCGATCGGCTGCGGGCAACCACGGGTTTTCGCCACCTGCCGCGATTCACCAACGTGGCCGTCGTAACTGTCAGGCCAGCGCGGGTACCGCGAATAAGTTCAGGATGGCACACACCGAGTGATAAACGCCGATGAGCGCGACGATATCGAACAAACCCTTTGCGCCGAAGGCGTTTTGGGCCTCACGGTATAGCTCGTCATCGATACGATGGTGCGTCGACAATTGTTGCGCGACGCGGCCTGCGATCTTCTCGTGTGCACTCAGGTCGTCGGGTAGGCGACCGCTGACGAGTGCCGTGATGGACTCTGTGGAAAGGCCGGCCTGGTGGGCCAGCGCCGAGTGAGCGTAAAGCTCGAATCGGGCATCCCACACGGCGCCCACCGCCAAGATCACTACTTCGCGCACCCGATCCGAAAGTGATGTCTGGCTCTTGGCGGCCGAAGAATACTCCAACAGTTTCAACGCCACCTCCGGGCGCAACAGACACGCGTTGAACGGCCCGATGAGGCGTCCGTCCGGCGTGGTAATTCGAAAGCCAGCCTCGTCGGCACGTCGCTCCCGCGTGGCCGTCACCCAGTCGAACAGTTGTCGTTGCGCGTCGGTAAAGGCAGCGGGATCGACGAGCGGTAGGCGCCCACCCAGGGCGTCGGTTTCAACAGTCATTCTGATCGCTCCTGTCGACCGTTGTGCTGGTTGTGTCGCCGCGGGGCTGGAGCAGCGTTGCGCCAAATTCCTATGTGTCCCAGTACCTTACTGGGCTTTTACACCCATCCATCACACAGCCTGTGCAGAAACCGATCCTGTGGGCTCGCGGCCGGCACTACCTCCTGGCGCGAGCGTCTCTCCCCCTTCATTCCAAGGTCCCAACAGAGGCTCAACGGATCGCCGCCGGCAGACAGGCTGCCATTGGCAGTTGTTACACGTGAAATGTCTCCTAAGCGTTGTGGCGGGAGGGCAGAAATTCACCACCGCGTGGCGGTGGGGTCGTCGAAAAGATCGTATTTGCCGGTGATCTTCCACTGCTCCACCGCCGTGTGTGGAGCGCCGAACCACCGCACGTGGCGAGCCACTTCGGCCGGAGCGCGCGCGGCGTCGGTTAGGTGCCCCGTCGGAGCCTCTTCGGGCGTGAGCGGTTCGCGCAGAAACGGATTGAGCACCCGAACGCCGAACAAAATCAGGTTATGGGTACCGGGCAGCGCGGCTGAGGGAACTTTCATCGCGGTCGCCCCGCTGTCTCGGACGACATCGGCCAATGCCTGGGTAGGGGCGTAATCATCACCGACAAGCTCGTCGGCTGATAGTCCATAGCGGGCGCAATCATCGAAGTCGACCGGTAACACATGATCGACATCGAGCACGGCAGCCCACAAATTCAGCACGACGTCATCGGGGTCGCCATTCGGGCCAACGTTGTGGCGCAGCATCTCGGCGGCGGGCCCCAGCGGATGAAGGCTCAGATACTGAACGGTCTCGCTTCTCGCGCGGTGGAAACGCCCCGAGCGCGAACTAGGAAACGCCCACCACGGCGAGTCGTACGATGCATGCCGAAATACCGTCAGTCTCATGCCGTCATGGCGCGCGCCGCGGTCGCGGCTCCGAGCAGCCGCGGGTAGCACAGCGGGTCATCGAGCAGCTCGATCGGACGCCGGCCCAGCACGGGATGCTCCCGATAAAACCACGCGACTACCCCCGGGCCGGTGAATGAGTGGCGCAGCTGGTTCACCACCTGCCCCACCGCGCGGATACGCGCCGCGTCATCTGCCGCCGGCTCAGTCCCATCCTGGGCGAGCCAGCGCTGAAGCTGGCGCACCGAAACCCCGAGCAATTCGGCCAGAGTCTTCTGCGGTGTGGTGAGAACCTCGGCCGTGCGGGCAAGTATGTCGCGGACCGACGCATCATCGGTGTAGGGCTGATTTTCGGCGATGTCGCGCAAGGCATGGCGGAACTGCTCCAACGCTACGCGAACATCGCGACGCCGCTGCGCGGCGTCGTCATGACGAAGCGCCTTCTCCGCACGAAACGCCGCCGCCCACAGCGTCGTCATCAGATAGGGGTCGGCCTGCAGACGCAGCGGCGTCGCAGCACCCAGCGTCGGCTCGAAGCTATCGATCAACCGGCTAACCTCGTCGGGCACCGTCGCAGAGCGTTGCAACAGCTTGGTCGCCTCATTGACCTGACTGAGCAAGTCACCGAGCTCGGTGGCTGTCGTAACCATGTCACTATGATACGACATAATTACGCAGGATTCACCTCGCGCGGAGTTGGCGCGCTGTCGCCGGCGGTCACCGACGACAGATTCGTCTCAAGACACCGCAGCCCGCGCAACAGCTGGCGCTGCCGCGGCGCGGTCATGTCGCCGACGGTGTCGGCCTCGAGTTGAGTCCACAACCGCTCGATCCGACCCCGCAGCGCCATCCCGGCCGGGGTCGATTCGACCAGGGTCGCTCGACCGTCGATGGGATCCGGACGGCGGTGGACGAAACCCGCCCGCTCCAGGCGCTGGACGGTGCGAGTCATCGAGGCCGAATCCGTGTCGAATTCGGCCGCGAGATCGGTCTGCCGCTGCGGTCCCGAATCCCAGAGATGCATGAGGAGCAGTTCATGTCCCGGATGCAGACCCAGTCCCTGAAGCAGCTTCCGGGCTCGCATCGCGTGTAGGCGGGTGATGCGGATCAGTGCGTTGCTGACTGGGCCACCGGACGCCGCGGTCGACGACGACACGCGGCCGCGCGCCGCAGGACTGGAAGCCACCCTGCCCACGATAAACCGTGGTCGGCCAGTGTGCCGTGGCACACGTGGGATGTGGCCCCCGCAGTCGCGAACCCGGGCCGGCAAATCGCAAGATGCAAAAGCTGTCCAGGACAGCTAATATGTTGTTCCGGACAGGTAAATTTGCCAAGGCTCCGTCCACCCGTCAACGAAGGAGTGACCATGAAAGCGATTCAGATGACCCAGCAGGGCGGCCCCGAGGTGCTTCGCCTCGTCGAGTTGCCGGACCCACAGCCCGGGCCGCGTGAGGTGCTGATCAAGGTGGATGCGGCCGCGGTCAACTTCTCCGACCTGATGCGCCGGCGCGGCGACGTCTACCCGGTTCCGACGCCTTTGCCGTTCGTGCCGGGGGCCGAGGCTGCCGGCACTGTCGCCGCCCTGGGCGAGGACGTCGATGGCCCGTCGGTGGGGACGCCGGTCTTCGGGACTGTCGGAGCTGACGCATCGGGAGGGTACGCCGAGTACGCGCTCGCGTACGCGCAGAACGTCATCCCCATCCCTGCGGGGGTGGACCCCGACGCCGCGGCCGGCATCGTTGTCTCGGGCCTGGCCGCGACGGTCATGCTCCACGACGTCGCCCAAATCGCCGGCGGAGAAACGGTATTCGTCCCGGCCGCGGCCGGCGGGGTGGGCAGCTATGCCGTCCAGATCGCCAAGTTGCTCGGCGCCGGCACGGTGATCGCGGGGGCCGGGACGCCAGCCAAGCGGGACATCGCCCTGGCGCTGGGAGCTGACGCCGCGGTGGAATACCGACAGCCCGGATGGACCGACGGGGTGCTCGAGTTGACCGGAGGACGCGGCGTCGACCTCGCATTGGAGATGAACGGGCCGGCTCACCTGGGACAGACCCTTGCCATCCTGGCCCCATTCGGCCGGCTCATTTCCTATGGCGCCGTGACTGGATCGATCGATGGTCTCGACCCGGCCGCGCTCATCCCACTGCTGTACGACCCCGCGCCCAGCCAAATCCTTACCGGCTTCAACCTCGGCATCTGGTTCGAACACCGCCCCTTGCAGGCGGTCGAATCGCTGCAGCGGCTCGTCGGCTGGATTGCGGCGGGTCAGTTGCGCACCCCCGCCGTGCGTGCGCTGCCGCTGGCTGACGCTGCAGAAGCCCACCGGCTCCTGGAAAGCGGGGCGACCACCGGCAAGGTGGTGTTGAAGCCATGAGCGCTTGCGCTGCATGGTGAAGGTGGCTAGCGGATCGCCGTCGTTACGGGCGGTGCCGGGGCGATCGGTAGGGCGATCGTGGTCGCCCTGCAAGCCGGCGGCCACCGCTTCGTGGTGATTGACCGCGATGCCGAAATCTCGGCCGACCTCGGCGACGAGGCGTCAACGCGTCGCGCTGTGGTCGTAGACCGACAGATCGGTGACGCCGGATTGCGCCAGCACGTCCACGCAGAGCACGCTGTGTCCCGTGTGAGACGCTGCGGGTCTCGTCAGGATCGCGTACGCCGCATCCGAATACGCCTGGGGCTTGCGGGCCCGGGCCATCGTTTCTCGTCCGCCCAACAGGTTCTTCACCGCTACCAGGGTGCGCGGAAAGAGCGTATTGGACGCAATGCCCGCACCGCGAAGCTCTTCAGCAATACCTAACGCGCACAACGTCATTCCGAACGTCGCCATCCTGTGCGCGGTGCGCGTCCGGTTAGACGGCGGATCCGGGTGCCGGCCGCGGGCGGAGAGTTACGTTCGGCAGCGGTGGGGCTGGCAACCGTGAAACAGCCCCCTGATAGCCGTCCACGGCGCCGAAGCGCGCATCGTGGCGCTCCCACAGCTCCCGATAGGCAACGATGTCCTGGTGGCTGCGGCCGATGAAATTCCACCACATCACAAGTTCCTCGGTGAACGGCGTACCGCCCAGCAGCAGCACGCGGGCGATGCCCGGGCCGGGATTGAAACAACTCACCGCTGACTGTCCGGGGCCGTGATAGGCCATTGCGCCTCTGGACAGGACGACGCCATTTACTTCGACAATGCCTTCACCGAGGAGAACGCCGTGTTCGAACGCCGGATCGAGGTCGAGCATGATCTGTGCGTGGGCGGCGAGATCGATTTGTGCGCCCAGC
>DATKEW010000231.1:0-14771 GCA_035511785.1 Mycobacterium sp. | reverse complement strand
GTCGGCGACATCGGCCGAGCACACCACGCCGAGGATCTGGTTCAGCCCCGGGTTCATCCCGGTGCCGTAGAAGGTGGCACCGCCCTTCTCGCAAGCCTCCGCCAGCAACCGCGTCACCGGCTTGCCCGACGGGTGCGGGTGATTCTTGTCCCGGTGCCAGCCCGTGATCCAGTCGGCGGTGGTGACGATATCGATCCCCGCCTCAAGCACTTTGACGTAGAGGTCCTCGTCGGGAAACACGCCGTGGAACGTCAGTACGTCGGGCTTGGCCGCGATGATCTCCTCGAGGGTGCCGGTGGCGCTCACCCCGTTGGGAGCCAGGCCGGCCAGCTCACCGGCGTCCTTGCCGACCTTTTCCGGCGAATAGCAGTGCACGCCGATGAGTTCCAGGTCGGGGTGTGTGGCGATCCGCTTGATCATCTCCGAACCGACGTTTCCGGTGCCTACCTGGAAGACGCGAATCGGTCGGGCGGGTGCGTTCATTCGGTTCGGCCTTTCTTGGATGCTGCGTACACTTCAGCGGCGCTGCCGCCGATGCCGTCGGGGTAGAACTGCTTGGCCCACTTGCGAATTGCGGTGAAACCCTGGTATTCGTCGGCGGCCAGCGCGGGTGGATCCGAGTAGCGCTGGTGCTGCCAGATTTCAACGTCCTGCTCGAACTGCCGGATCACCTCCTGCCCGAATTCCTGCGCCCTCGCCGCGGCCCGGGCCGGATCTTTGCCCGGCATCCGGCCGATGTAGACCATGAAGCGCACGTCGGAGGTGGACTCGTCGACCGGCGTGATCGCCGAGATGGTGCGGTTGTCGACCATGCCCCAGCTCTTGGTCACCGCGATTCCGAGACCGCCGTTGATGGCTTCCACACCGCTGTTGACATCCTCGATCTTCTGGCCGTCGTCGCCTTCGAAGGTGATGGTGAAGTCGACGAAGGAGACCGGCTCGTCGAAGTCGTGCCGGGTGAAGACCGGCACGATCGGCGTGTTGTGCACGTACTTGAAGTGCGCGAAGTCGACCCCGTTTTCCAGCACGTACTGCGGATGCAGCTCGAGGCTTTCGCGGTGCAACCGCTGCTGTGGGTAGTAGTCGTCGGCGCTGCTGCCGTCGCCGAATGCGGCGAACACGTCGGGTGCGTCGAAATAGGGCTCGCGACGCTCGACGTCGTGCCAGACGTAGACCGATTCGTTGCGCTCGACGACCGGATAGGTGCGGATGCGCCGGCCGCGGTTGGGACGATCCTGGTAGGGGATGCATACGTTGCGTCCCTGCCGGTTCCACTGCCATCCGTGGAACGGGCACTGCAGCACCTCTCCGACGACCTTGCCGCCGTAACCCAAGTGCGCACCGAGGTGTTCGCAGTAGGCGTTCATCACGGTGAGCTCACCGGAGTCGGCCCGCCAGGCGACCATCTCCTGGTCGAAGTACTTCATCTTGTGGACGTCGCCGACGCCGATCTGCTCGGACCAGGCGACCTGGAACCATCCGGTCGGTTTCATCGACAACGGCGGCCTAACCATCGAGCCCTGCCATCTGAGCTGTCCTCCTCGCGTACGAATGATAGGCGGCGTCGGCAAAAAATCACAGTCCCCTCTATGAAAAGCTTGCTTTCACCGTGCCACCAGTCGATAGGATCACCGAATGACACGCGCCGGAATTGTGGGCCGACGTCCCAACCGGCGTGGCAACGCGACTCGCGAGAGCATGCTGGAGGCCGCGCTGAAGTCACTCGCCTCGGGCGAGCCAGGCTCGGTGTCGGCCAACCGTATCGCCAAGGAGATCGGCGCCACCTGGGGGGCGGTGCAGTACCAGTTCGGCGACACCGACGGCTTCTGGGCCGCGGTGCTGCATCGCACCGCCGAGCGACGCGCCGCGACGTTCTCCACGCTGTCCGCGCCGATCCACCCGAATGCGCCGCTGCGTGAGCGTGTCGGCGCCATCATCGAAACCCTCTACCACGGCCTGTCGTCGGCAGATTCACGCGCGATCGAGAATCTGCGGGCAGCGCTGCCCCGAGATCCCGACGAGCTCGAGCGCCTCTACCCACGAGCCGCCGCCGAGCTGTTCTCCTGGGGCAAGAGCTGGCTGGAGACCTGCCAGAACGCCTTCGCCGGCCTCGACGTCGACCCGGAGCGGGTACGCGAGGTGGCCACGCTCATCCCCGGCGCGATGCGCGGCCTGGTGTCGGAGCGCCAGCTGGGTTCTTACGCCGACCTCGACATGGCACGGCGAGGTCTGACCAACGCTCTGGCCGCCTATCTGGAAGGTTCCCGGGTGGAATGACCGCTACCCGCAGGGCTGCTCGGGTCGGGTCCGGCGACGTCCGGATCCGTGAAGCCAGGCCGGCCGATTACGCAAAAGTCGCGGAGATGCACTACCCGGTTTGGCGACAGTCATGGTCTGGAATGCTGGCCGATTACCTGCTCGACATGCTCGCTACTCCGAAGCGCTGGGCCACCGAGACTTACCCACAAGATCTGAGTCGCCCCGGGTGGTCCATGTGGCTTGCCGAGTCCGGCGGCAAGACCCTCGGCATGACCATCTTCGGACCGGATCTGGCAAATCCCGATGATCTGCAAATCGACGCCCTGTACACAGCGGAGGAAAGCCAGCACCTCGGCATCGGTAGCCGCCTGCTCGACAAGGCTGTGCGCTCGAATCCCTCGGGCGACGTGATCTTGTGGTGCGCGGAAAAGAACCACAAGGCGCGCGAATTCTACGAGAAGAAAAACTTCCGCCTGGACGGCCGCACTTTCATTTGGAAGCCACTGCCCGGTGTGCCCGTGCCCCACGTTGGCTACCGGCTTTATCGATCGGCGGCCCGGGGCTGAACACCGTTGCGCGACGCCTCAGGCGTCGATGACTAACCGATCGCCTTTCGCCCGCGACACGCAGACCACCATCTCGTCATCGCCAACCGCCGTGCGGCCACGGTGATCGACTTGTCCGGCAAGGACTTTGACCTTGCAGGTCCCACAGAATCCCTGCTGACACGAGTACGCGGTCATCGGATCCCGGTCGAGCATAACGTCAAGCGCGGACCGATTCGCCGGCACGCGCAGCACGCGGTTGGATCGCGCGAGCTCCAACTCGAAAGGAATTCCGTCGACCACCGGCGGCGGGCTGAACCGCTCGTAATGCAGTGGCGCGTCGGCATGTTCGTCGCGGGCGATGCGTACCGCTTCCAGCATGCCGGTGGGACCGCACACGTAAACGGCCGTCGTCGGCCCGGCGCCGGCCAGTAGGGCATCCACGCCGGCGACGCCGCCGTGCTCATCGTCGGCCCACACGGTGACCCTCTCCGGCGCCACGGATACCACCTCGTCCAGAAACGGCGTGTATTCGCGGCTGCTCCCGGCATAGACGGCGCGCCAATTGATTCCGCGCTGCTGGGCCACGTGCATCATCGGCAGAACGGGTGTCACCCCGATGCCGCCGATCACGAACAGCACATCACGCTCGGCGCTGCCCAGATAGAACGCGTTGCGCGGGCCTTCGAACACCAACGTGTCGCCCACGCCGAACGCGTGATGCATCTCGATCGAACCCCCTCCGCCGTCGGCGATCCGGCGGATGGCGATCCGGTAGTCGGTGCGCCGCCCGGGCGGGCCGCACAGCGAGTATTGCCGGCGCCGGCCCGAGGGCAGCTGCACGTCGATGTGCCCGCCGGGTGTCCAGGACGGGAGCAATCCGCCATCGGGATCGGCCAGCGTCAACGCGACGACGTCCGGGGCGACGAGTTCGCGTTTGGTGACCACCGCGGTTTGCGTCCGCCGCACCGGTCTGACCCGCGACGGCTCCCATCGTGAGGCCGATGCGAATCCACCGAACAACGCGCGAATCCCCCACAACACCGTGCCCAGCCGATCGCGGTCGCGCCGACCGTACAGGTCGGCGGGCCTCGACGTCCAAATGCTCTCCGGCACAGCGAAATCCCTACTTCCGCCGAATGTCGAAGCGCGCGTACAACCGAATCATCGACGGACTGACGCGGCGCATCGCGTAGCCGATTTTGGACTCGGCGGCGATCGGTAACACGGGCGGGCCGGTCCTGATCGCCTTGACGATCGCCTTGGCGGTGGCTTCCGGTGTGTAGTTGCGGCGCCGGTACGCCGCATCGGCCTTCGCCCGGGCGCGGGCCTGCTGCTCGGCCGACATCCCCGCGTAGATGGTGCTTTTGGCGATGTTGGTGTTGACGAATCCCGGGCACACCGCCGTGACGGTAATGCCCTCATCGGCGAGGTCGGCCCGCAACGATTCGCTGAACCCCAGCACCGCTGCCTTGGTGGTGCTGTAAGCGACCATGGATTTCGACGGTAGGTACGCCGCCGCCGACGCGACATTGATGATCGTTCCGCCCTCGCCACGCTCGACCATCTGCGAGCCGAACGCCCTGCTGCCGGAGATGACGCCGCGGACATTGACGCCGATGATGTCTTCCCAGTTCGCCGAACTCGTCTCCAGGAACCGGCCAGCCATCCCGATGCCGGCGTTGTTCACCAGGATGTCCACCACACCGTGCTCGTTGAAGACTTGTGCGGCAAGGTCATCCATCGCGGATTCATCGCTGACATCGGCCTGGTACACCGCGGCCTCGGCGCACGCCGCCCGAACGGCATCCGCACTTTCGTTGGCCGCGGCCAGATCACGATCGATGATCACCACCTTGCGGGCGCCGTGCCGGGCCAGTTCCACCGCGGTGGCCCTGCCGATGCCCGCGCCCGCCCCGGTGACCAGCGCGAGTTTGCCTTGCACCTGGCGCGGGCCGCCGCGCATCACCGGCGCGCTTTCCGGGGCGGCGCCGCCGACGTTGAGATCGACCCACTCGCCGGTCAGCCGGGCGATGACGTCGGGGCGCGAGGTCACCACCCAGTGCCCGCCTTCGATCGAGATCACCCGGCCACCGGCGGGAATCGCGCCGGTGAACCGCTGCAGGGCGGGTGTCACGAAGAGGTCCCGGCGCGGTACCAGCACCTGCACCGCAACGGTGGTCTTCGGCAGCTGCGGCCCCGGCGCTAAGAATGGCTCGGGCATGTTCTCCCGATACAGGTTGAGCCCGTTGAGATAATCGGTGATTGATCGCTGCGGCTTACGGCGTTGGCTGCGAGTGCTCGATCGACCGATACGCTCAAGAGCCTCAATAACTTTCACGAGCAGCCTAGAGCGTAACGCCAACTCCGGAACACCCGGGCACAGGAAGAAACCGATGTACCCGGATGACACCAATTGCCTGGCGACCCGGGCCAGCGTCCGGGGCGTGCGCCCCGACCGCAGAAAGGCGCCCGCGTACTGCAGGTGCGGGCCCGAGATCGACGTGAACGAGGCGACCTTGCCCATCACCGAATCGTCGGTGATCCCGGCCCAGGCCTGAATCGAGCCCCAATCGTGCGCCAGCAGATGGACCTGCTCGACCCCCAGGCTGTCGATCACCGCACCGATATCGGACACCAGCTGGGGAAACGCGTATCCGGATCGTTTTGCCGGACGGGATGATTCGCCGGCTCCGCGCACGTCGTAGGCGACGATGTTGTATCGGCCCTGGTAGCGCTCGCAGAACTCCTCGGCCACGCCATCCCACACGTGATGGTTGTCGGGATAGCCGTGAATGGCCAGAATGGTCGGGCGCGCCGCGTCGATCTCGGTGTACCTGTGCACAGCCAGGTTGACACCATCGGACGCGGTGACGCCGCAAGTGACGGTCATCGATCAGTGAGACGCGCGGGCGGCGGGTGAGACCGCCAGGTAGTCGACCGCGAGCCCCAACCCGCCCAGCTGCGACGGGTGAAACCCCGGCCGGTAGTAATCACCGACCACGCGAACGAATCGCATGGGCCCCGGTACCAAACCGCGGCGTGCCGCCCGGAAATAGTCCCGCCAGCGCGGCTTGGCCCCCGGCGGCAGCTGCGGATCCACCGAGTACAGGAACCGCACTCCGCGAATCCACAACCACAGCATCGCCGGCGTGACGACCAGCTGGGCGCGCGCCCGCCGCCAGTACCCGGCCCGCAGATGCTTCATGGTGTCGAAGGCCACCGCCTTGTGCTCGACTTCTTCGGCGCCGTGCCACCGGAGCATGTCCAGCATCGTTCGATCGGTACCGATGGCGTCGTGCGCCGGGGAGTTCAGAATCCACTCACCCAGAATCGCGGTGTAGTGCTCGATCGCCGACGCGAACGAAACCTGCTCCAGCAGCCAGCTGTGCTGCCGTCGCAAGCTCCACCGCGGCCGCTCGGCCAGCACCTTCCCGAACAGC
This sequence comes from Mycobacterium sp., assembly GCA_035511785.1. Taxonomy (GTDB): domain Bacteria; phylum Actinomycetota; class Actinomycetes; order Mycobacteriales; family Mycobacteriaceae; genus Mycobacterium. The sequence continues at coordinate 8,524 of DATKEW010000231.1, read as the reverse complement.
CACCGGATCTGGTCGGTGTAGGGCGTGACGTCCACGCCCTGGGCGGCGAAGTGGTCGAGCACTCCGGAGTGCGCCTGGGAATGCACGGCCTCCTGGCCGATGAATCCCTGCACATCCAGCCGGAGCTGATCGTCTTTGATCAACGGCAACGTCTTCTTGAACACGTCGACGAAAAACTCTTCACCGGCGGGCAACAGCAGGTGCAGGACGTTGAGGACGTGGGTGGCGAACGGCTCGCCGGGTACATAGTGAAACGGCAACTGCGCCCAGTCGAATTCGACATCACGCGCCTCGAGGACGAGACGCTCGTGGTCCAGAGATGCGTCGTGCGGACCCGCCGCCTGGTCGTCGACGGTGAACATTGTGTCCCCCTAGCTCGGCGAATACACCGATCGATCAAATGTCTCCCCGGTGGACATCACGCGTAGCAAGTATAGTGACGCGGCCCAGATATACGAAACCGCCGGTATCGGGTTCTGCCCGGAGTTTCCTCAGTGGGCCGCGACGTGCCGGCGCAGGTCGTACTGGCCGGGGTCGGGGTTTGCCAGCATGGTGCGGTGTTCGCCCGGTGTGAGGGGCCACACCTCGGGCACACCGTCCTTGTTGAGGTACCAGCTGTTGCAGCCGGTGGTCCACACGGTGTCCGGCATCGCGGCACGCAGCTTCGCGTTGAAACGCTCGGTCGCCGAGGCCGTCGGCTCCACCGTGTCGAATTCGTGGTGGCGCCAACGTTCGATCCAGCCCAGGATGTGGTCGGCCTGTGACTCGGCCACGGTCGTCAGCGCCAGGTTCCCCACCGGACTGTGCGGCCCGAGCATCATGAAGAAGTTGGGGAAGCCCGACAGCGCGACGGTTTGGTAGGCCCGCGGTCCGTCGCGCCAGACGTCGTTGGCACAGATCCCGTCCCGGCCGATCAGCTCCATCGGCCGGAAGAACGCGTGGGTGTCGAATCCGGTGGCCAGCACGATGATGTCCGTCTCGTGCAAGACGCCGTCGTCGGTGACGATGCCGCGGCGTTCCACGTGATCGATACCGGCGGTGACCAGCTCGACATCGTCGCGCTGCATCGCCCGGTAGAAACCATTCGACATCACCAGCCGCTTGCACGCCGGCGTGTAATCGGGAGTCAGTACCCGGCGCAACTCGGGATCACGCACCTCCCATAGGCTGGCTCGACACAACGCTGCCATGATCTTTCGGCGCAAGCCTGGCTTGGTCAGTCCCACCGAGAAGAAGTCGTAGGCGAGGCTGTATCCCCGGTACGCCAACCAATCAAGCCACGGGATCTTCTGGCGCGTAATGCCGGTGAACCTGCTGTAGGCGGGATTGGCCAGCCGGAGCACCCATTGCGCGGTGCGTTGGAACATCATCAGCTTGCCCGCCACGCCGGCGAGGCCAGCGATGAGTTGGACGCCGGTAGATCCGTTGCCGATCACCGCAATTCGGCGCCCCTGCAACGCAACCTCGTGATCCCAGCGTGCCGAATGGAAAACATGGCCGCCGAAGTCATCCAAACCGGCGATCGACGGAATTCGGGGGTGATGTAGTACGCCGGTGGCCGAGATCAGGAAATCCACCGTCGACTCGGATCCGGCGTCCGTGCGTATCACCCAGCGGCCATTGTCGAATCGCGCGCTGACGATTTCGGTGCCGAACCGGATGCGGTCCCGCAACGCGAATCGGTCGGCGATGCCACAGAAGTACGCTTGGATTTCGCCGCCCGGCGAGAATAGGTGCGACCAGTTGGGATTGCGGGCGAACGAGTACTGGTAGACCCGCGAGGGGATGTCGCAGACCAGACCGGGATATGTGTTCTCACGCCAGGTGCCACCCACCTCGTCGGCTTTCTCGTAGATGGTGACATCGTTAATACCGCTGCGCAGCAACGCAATTGCGACACACAGCCCGGACATGCCCGCTCCGACGACGGCTACAGCGGGATTGCGTCTCGTCATCGGTGCTACCGCCCTCTCTGGCTAACCCGGCCTCGGCGCGCTGCTTGAGGCGTTGCAGGGTGAGCTCGATGTTTTTCGTGTTGGCGGCCACCCGGTCGGTGACACCGGTGGCCCTGCCGGCCAGCTTGCGGAACCAGCCGGGCCGACGGTCCCAGGTGCTTTCGGTGACCCGGCAGCCGCCGTCGGACGCGACGATGTCGTATTGCCAGCGCGCAATGGGAAAGACCGTGTGTCGCATGCGAACGCGAACAGGCGGCCCGGCTCGGCGTCGGTGACGGTGCACTTCGTGCTCCAGCGCTTGCTGCCGTTTTGATTGTGGCCGGCGAACACCGCTCCCTGGCGCACCGCCTCGCCCTTGCGCCACTCCATGGCGACCGCCTCCTCGGCCAGTGACGCCAGTGTCGGCAGGTCGGTGATGAGCCCATAGACCACGTCGGGGCGGGCGTCGATCTCAACGGTGGCCGACACACACGGGTCGCTCATCCGTGGATCATAACCACAGCAAACCCGGACTTAGATAGGCGCCGCCCCGCGCAGATGCTCGAAGATCAGTGACGTCTGGGTGCCGGCGACATCGGCATCGGCGTTGAGGTTCTCGACCACGAACGAGCGCAGGTCCTCGGTGTCGCGGGCAGCGACGTGCAGCAGGAAATCGTCTGCGCCGGCGAGGAAGTAGACGTCCATCACCTGACGCCTGCCGCGGATCTGCTGAATGAAGCTGCGGATCTTCCCGCGCGCGCTGGACTGCAGGCTGACGGAGATCATCGCCTGCAGCGGCATTCCCACCGCGACCGGATCGATGTCGGTATAGAAACCGCGGATGACGCCGACGTCCACCAACCGCCGGACGCGGCCATGACACGTCGACGGTGCGATCCCGACCGTCTCGGCGAGCGCGCTGTTGGTGATGCGCGCATCGGCGTGCAGCAAACTCAGGATTCTGCGGTCCACAGCATCGAGATCAGCGGGCCGAACATCCTTCGGTGAGTCAGCCGGCTGGCCCGCCAGTTCCGTTGACTTATCGGTCATAGATGTATTTTATAGAATTATCATCAGCATGTTTGAGCCTCTGTCGAACTTTCTTCATACTTGAGTCATAGCTCAAGCGCCAGGGGGCGAACATGCGAGTCGGCGTGGTGACCGAGACCAAGAACAACGAGTTCAGGGTTGCCCTCACGCCCCCAGGTGTCGCCGAACTAGCCCGCCGCGGCCACGAGGTGCTCGTCCAGGCAGGTGCCGGAGAAGGCTCGGCGATCGCCGACGCGGATTTCAAGGCGGCAGGCGCCCAACTGATCAGCACCCCCGAGCACGTGTGGTCCGGCGCCGATCTGCTGCTCAAGGTCAAAGAACCGATGCCGGATGAGTATGGCTACCTGCGGCACGGCCAGATTTTGTTCACGTTTTTGCATTTGGCCGCGTCGCGCCCCTGCACCGATGCGTTGTTGTCGTCCGGCACAACCTCAATCGCCTACGAGACCGTCCAAACCGCCGACGGCGCACTGCCGCTGCTGGCTCCGATGAGCGAGGTCGCAGGGCGGCTCTCCGCCCAGGTCGGGGCATATCACCTGCTGCGGACCCACGGCGGACGCGGCGTGCTGATGGGTGGGGTGCCGGGGGTCGAACCCGCCGACGTCGTGGTGATCGGCGGTGGCACCGCGGGCTACAACGCCGCCCGGGTGGCCAGCGGCATGGGCGCGGCCGTCACGGTCTTCGACGTCAACATCAACAGACTTCGGCAGCTGGACGCGGAGTTCGGCGTCGCGGTCCGCACCCGCTACTCATCGGCCTACGAGCTCGAAGATGCCGTCAAAGATGCCGACCTGGTAATCGGAGCCGTTCTGGTGCCGGGCGCCAAAGCACCCACGCTGATCTCGAATTCGCTTGTCGCACACATGAGACCGGGCGCCGTCCTGGTGGACATCGCCATCGACCAGGGTGGCTGCTTGGAAGATTCGCGGCCGACTACGCACGATGACCCGACGTTCGCCGTGCACGACACGTTGTTCTACTGCGTGGCCAACATGCCCAGCGCGGTACCGAAGTCCTCGACCTCCGCGCTGACCAACGCGACGATGCCGTATGTGCTCAAGCTCGCCGACCACGGCTGGCAGGCGGCATGCCGCTCGGATCCCGCTCTGGCAAAGGGGCTTTCGACGCATGACGGCGCGCTGTTGTCCGAGCAGGTCGCCGCCGACCTGGATTTGGCGTTTACCCAGCCGGCGAGCGTATTGAGCTGAACCGTCGCGTCAATCGGTTGCCACGAGACTGGCGACGATGTCGGCCGCCGGCCCGGGACGCGCCTCCTGGAACGACATTCCGGCCCAGAGGTTCATCCCGTTCGGGTCCTCCCATTGGGAGGCAACCTCCCGTATTGGCGCCGTCATCTGGTTCACCTCGGGATATCCCAGCGGCGCAACGCGATCGAACAGACGGACGAACTCATTCTCCAGACCACGCGCATACCGGCCCGAGAACGCGCGCGTGACGATGGTCTTGCCGAACAGGGGATTCGTCATGGCAGCGCGGTGCGCGGCGTTGGTGCCCGCTTCGTCGCTGAGCAGCAGCGCGGTGCCGACCTGTGCGGCCACCGCTCCCCTGCGCAGTACCCCGGCGACATCCTCAGCGGTGCCCAGCCCACCGGCCGCGACGATCGGAACGTCGTGCGCGCTGTGGATCCGATCGATCAGCTGGTGCAGCGACTCGGTGCCGGGGTCCATGTCGGGTGCGAACGTGCCGCGGTGACCGCCGGCATCCGGGCCCTGAACCACCAGGCTGTCGGCGCCGGCGGCGATGGCCACTCCGGCCTCGTAGGCCGACGTCACCGTGACCATCACCAACAGTCCCAACGCGCCGAGCCGCCGAATGACGTCCGGCGAGGGCACACCGAAGGTGAACGACACCAGCTCCGGGCGCACGTCGGCCACCACCTCGAGCTTGCGCTCCCAATCGTCGTCGTCGCCGAACTCGGGCCGACCGACGTCGACTTGGTAGTGGTCGGCGATGTCTTCGAGTTCTTCCGCGTAGTACTCCAGCGCTATCCAGTCAGCGACACTGGGTTGGGGCACAAACAGGTTGACACCGAGCGGGCCGGTGGTGGCCGCGCGCGCCGCGGCGATGTCGTCGGCGAACTGCTCCGCGCTGAGATACCCGGCGGGGATGAAACCGAGTCCGCCCGCGTTCGACACCGCCGCCGCTAACGCCGGGGTGCCCGGGCCCCCGGCCATCGGCGCACCCACGATGGGCACCATGATGTCCCAAAAGCCCAGAATCATTCGATTAATTTACCATCGCCCGAAGTTGTTGGGGCAGCGATCGTTTCGAGGCGTAGGGACCCAAAACCGCAACGCCATAGCGCTTGCGTAGCAGCCGCTGTGCCACCGCGTTGACCTCCTCAACTGTGACCTCGTCGATTTGCCGCAAGGTGTGCTCGATGCTGCGGTGTTTGCCGTAGTTCAATTCGCTGCGGCCGATGCGGCTCATCCGGGAGCTGGAATCCTCCAGGCCGAGGACGATCCCGCCGCGCAACGAGCCCTTGGCGATACGGCATTCCGCTTCGGTGAAGCCGTCGCGTGCCACCGATTCGAGCACCTCGCTGGTCACCCGCATGACGTCGGCGAAACGCTCGGGCTGGCAGGCGGCATACACCGACAGCGCACCACTGTCGGCGAAGATGTCCAGCGCCGAGTACACCGAGTAGGCCAGCCCGCGCAACTCGCGGACCTCCTGGAACAGCCTCGAGCTCAGCCCGCCGCCCAGCGCGGTGTGCAGCACCGATAGCGCCCGGCGATGCTCCCAGCTGCGCCCGGGCGTGCGCACGCCCAAGGACACGTGGGTCTGCTCGGCGTCCCGGTGGCCCAGCGTCAATCCGGGGCCGCCGTTCACTCGTCCGGTGCCCTTGCGCGGCGCAAGGGGGTGGTGCCCGCGGACCAAGTGCGGCCCGAAGTGCTCGCGCACCAGCCCGACCACCTCGTCGTGGTCGACATTGCCGGCCACCGCGACAACCATCCGTTCCGGGGTGTAGCGCCGCACATGGAACGAGTGCAGTTGGGCCCGCGTCATCGCCGATACCGATTGCGCGGTGCCGATCACCGGCCGGCCCACCGGATGGTCACCGAACAACGCCGCCAGGAACATGTCGCCGAGCGCTTCCTCGGGATCGTCGTCGCGCAAGGCGATCTCTTCGAGGACGACGTCGCGCTCGAGCTCGACATCGTCGGCGGCGCAGCGACCGTTGAGCACCACGTCGGCGACCAGGTCGATGGCCAGCCCCAGGTCGCTGTCCAGCACGTGCGCGTAGTAGCAGGTGTGCTCCCTGGCGGTGAACGCGTTCAGCTCCCCGCCGACCGCGTCCATCGCCTGCGCGATGTCGACGGCCGTGCGGGTCGGGGTCGACTTGAAGAGCAGATGCTCCAGGAAGTGCGCCGCACCGGCCACGGTGGCACCCTCATCCCGCGACCCGACGCCAACCCAGACACCGACCGATGCGGAACGCACCGCGGGCAGATACTCGGTGACCACCCGCAAGCCGCCCGGCAGTGTGGTGCGGCGCAGCATTTTCTGGTGTTCAGCTTGGGCGGTCTGCTTGCCTCGCCGCAGGGCGCCCGCACGACCGGAGCGAGCGCCGGTCGCTACGTCAGCTGCTGGCCGTCGCGGCATCGACTGGCGCGGCCGCCGGGGAATGAGGAGCCGAGGCTGTGCTGTCTTCTTCGTCCACCAGGACCAGCGAGATCTTGCCGCGTTTGTCGATATCGGCGATCTCGACCCGCAGCTTGTCGCCGACGTTGACGACGTCCTCGACCTTTGCGATGCGTTTGCCCCTACCGAGTTTGGAGATGTGCACCAGACCGTCACGTCCGGGCAGCAGCGACACGAACGCACCGAAATCCGTTGTCTTGACCACGGTTCCGAGGAATCGCTCACCTACCGTCGGCAGCTGCGGGTTGGCGATGGCGTTGATCTTGTCGATCGCGGCCTGCGCCGAGGGCCCATCGGTGGCGCCGACGAACACGGTGCCGTCGTCCTCGATAGAGATCTGCGCGCCGGTCTCCTCGGTGATGGCGTTGATGACCTTGCCCTTGGGGCCGATGACCTCACCGATCTTGTCCACCGGGACCTTGATGGTGGTCACCCGCGGCGCGTAGGGGCTCATCTCATCGGGTGAGTCGATGGCCTCGGCCATGACCTCGAGGATGGTCAGGCGGGCGTCTTTGGCCTGCGCGAGAGCACCCGCGAGCACCTGCGAGGGGATCCCGTCAAGTTTGGTGTCCAGCTGCAGCGCGGTGACGAAGTCCTTGGTGCCGGCGCACTTGAAGTCCATGTCGCCGAATGCATCTTCGGCACCCAGGATGTCGGTCAGCGTGACGAAGCGACGCTCGGCGGCGCCGTCAATCTCCACGTCGTCGGAGACCAGGCCCATCGCGATGCCGGCCACCGGCGCCTTCAGTGGCACACCGGCGTTGAGCAGCGCCAGCGTGGAGGCGCAGACAGATCCCATCGACGTCGAACCGTTGGAGCCCAGCGCTTCGGACACCTGGCGGATCGCGTACGGGAACTCCTCGACGCTGGGCAGCACTGGCACCAATGCCCGCTCGGCCAGTGCGCCGTGCCCGATCTCGCGCCGCTTGGGCGAGCCGACGCGGCCGGTCTCACCGGTGGAGAACGGCGGGAAGTTGTAGTGGTGCATGTACCGCTTGGAGGTTTCGGGGCCCAGCGAGTCGATCTGCTGGGCCATCTTGACCATGTCCAGCGTGGTCACGCCCAGGATCTGGGTTTCGCCGCGCTCGAACAGCGCGCTGCCGTGTGCGCGTGGAACCACCGCGACCTCGGCCGACAACGCACGGATGTCGGTGATGCCCCGGCCGTCGATGCGGAAGTGGTCGGTCAGGATGCGCTGCCGGACCAGCTCCTTGGTCAGTGAGCGGAACGCGGCGCTGACCTCTTTCTCCCGGCCCCCATAGGTTTCGGCGAGCCGCTCGAGAACCTGGGCCTTGAGTTCGTCAGTGCGCTGGTCGCGCTCGGCCTTGCCGCCGATGGTCAGCGCGGCGGCCAGCTCGTCGGTGGCCACCGAGGAGACCGAGTAGTACACGTCGTCGGCATAGTCGGGGAACACCGGGTATTCGCTGGTGGGCTTTGCGGCGGCGTCGGCAAGCTCCTGCTGGGCGGAGCACAGCGCCGCAATGAACGGCTTGGCCGCCTCCAGACCTTGCGCCACAACGGTTTCCGTCGGCGCCTGGGCACCGCCCTCGACGAGCGCGATGACGTTCTCGGTGGCCTCGGCCTCGACCATCATGATGGCGACGTCGGGCTTGCCCTCGCGGTCAGTGCCGACGATCCGGCCGGCCACCACCATGTCGAACACGGCCCGCTCAAGCTGCTCGACGGTGGGGAACGCAACCCAGGTGCCGTCGATGAGCGCCACCCGGACACCCCCGATGGGGCCGGAGAACGGCAGGCCGCCCAGCTGGGTGGAGGCCGACGCGGCGTTGATCGCCAGCACGTCGTAAAGATCGTTTGGGTCCAGGCTCAGGATCGTCACCACGATCTGGATTTCGTTGCGCAGGCCGTCGACG
>DATKEW010000230.1:0-10788 GCA_035511785.1 Mycobacterium sp. | reverse complement strand
GCATGACACCATCCTGACGTTGCACACCACCATCTCGACAATGCTCACCCAAATTCAGCGGCTGACCGACACCGCGGTCGTCATGGGTCAGAACTTCGACGACGCCAAGAACGACGACTTCTTCTATCTTCCGCCGGAAGCCTTCGATAGCCCCGACTTTCAACGCGCCGTGGGTCTCATGATTTCCCCTGACGGCAAGGGGGCACGCTTCACCATCACCCATGAGGCCGATCCGGCCTCGCTCGAGGGCATCGCCGACGTCAGAACCGAACTGCGAGCCGCGAAGGAAGCGGTTAAAGGCTCTCCTTTGGCCGACGCAAAATTCTTCCTGGGCGGCACCGCGGCCACCTACCGTGACATCCACGAGGCGTCCGCGTACGACCTGATGATTGCTGCCCTCGCGGCGATCATCCTGATCTTCGTGGTCATGGTCGCCATTACCCGGGCCCTGATCGCCGCGTGCGTCATCGTAGGTACCGTCGTGCTGTCGCTGGCATCGTCATTCGGCCTATCCGTGCTCCTCTGGCAGGACATTGTGGGCGTCCAGTTGCATTGGATCGTCATAGCGATGTCGGTCATCGTCCTACTGGCCGTGGGCTCGGATTACAACCTGCTCGTCATCACCCGGTTCAAAGAAGAACTCCCGGCCGGAATGAAAACAGGACTCATCCGCGCCCTGGCCAGCACCGGCGGCGTGGTGACCTCCGCGGGGCTGGTGTTCGCCTTCACCATGATGTCGATGATCACGAGCGACCTGCGATCGATCGGCCAGGTCGGCACCACCATCGGTCTAGGGCTATTGCTGGACACCTTCATCATCCGGTCGTTGGTCACACCCTCAATCGCGACGCTGCTCGGCCGCTGGTTCTGGTGGCCCATGACGATTCCGAGACGCCCAAATCGCAACCCGCAGATGCCCGACGATGCGCCGACGGCACCGGAACCGGTCGCGGTGGCGGCGGCCGATGGTCACCGGGCACCGGCTCCAAAACCGGCTGGCGATGCCTAACCTGACCCAACTGCGGACAACGATTGTTGATCACCAACACTGCCGAACTTCAGCTAGCCGGCGTTGTTAAGGTAAGTCCAAGCGAAAGCGGTTGCTGCATTTCCGGTTTCGATTGAAGTACGGGTATACCACGACGATTCGCCGGCGGCAAACCGCGACGAGCTGCGGTACTGGGCGCCGCCGCCAGAGTGGTGGAGGAGTAGACATCGATGCGCATCATCGCCCTCGAAGAGCATTACGCCACAACGGGATTCCTCGGCGGTCCGGGTGGCTGGCTGGCGTCCCGCCCGGGAATCATCGAACCGATCAGCGATCTCGGTGAAGGCCGCATTGCGGCGATGGACGACGCGGGCGTCGACCTGGCGGTGCTGTCGCTGGCCGCACCGGGAGTGGAACAGCTGGACGGTCCGGAAGCCGTCCGGTTGGCATGTGAATGCAACGAGGAACTCGCGGCGGCGGTGGGGCGGTACCCCGATCGGCTGGCGGGTTTTGCCACCCTGCCCATCAGCGCGCCCGAGGCGGCGGCTGAGGAACTCGAGCGAGCGGTGCGCCAACACGGCTTTCCGGGCGCGGTGATCAACGGGCACAGCCAAGGTCGCTACCTGGACGATCCCTTTTTCGACCCTGTGCTGTCCCACGCGGCCGCGCTGAAAGTTCCGATCTATTTGCACCCGACCATTCCGCCGGCGGGCGTCATCGAGTCCAGCTACGCAGGCTTTGCTGACAAGGTCACGTTCGCGCTGGCCACGGTGGGCTGGGGCTGGCACATCAACACCGCCACGCATGTGCTGCGGTTGATTCTCGGCGGCGTGTTCGACCGCTACCCGTCGTTGCAATTGATCATCGGGCACATGGGCGAAGGGACGTCGTTCATGCTGCCGCGGTTCGACGCCACGCTAAAGCCGGAACTGACCGGCCTGCGGCACCCCGTTAGCGCCTACCTTCGGCAGAACGTGCACTACACCTTCGCCAACTTCAACGACGAGGCCACCTACGCCAACCTCGTCGCGCAGGTCGGCGTTGGCCGAGTGTGCTTTTCGGCCGACTACCCGTTCGGGTGCATGCGCGCCGCCCGCGCCTTCCTCGACAATCTGCCGCTGAGCCAAGACGATCGGGCGAGCATCAGCCACCGCAACGCCGAACGGCTGCTGGGTCTTTGACACTTGACGCTGCTTTCAGCGGTCGAGGTGCTGGTTTGTTCCTGGGGTCATTAGCGAGCGTGCGGCGCATCCATGGGATAGCCTGAGCTTTCCAGAAGCCAGCACGGCAGGAGCGCGATGCCACCGCCAGACACCGCCGCGGAGCGGCTCACGCGCGAAGACACCGGCTACCACAAATCCCTCAAAAACCGCCAGATACAAATGATCGCGCTCGGCGGCGCGATCGGGACCGGGCTCTTCCTCGGTGCCGGTGGACGGCTCGCATCGGCGGGGCCGGGGTTGTTTCTGGTCTACGGGATCTGTGGCATCTTCGTCTTCTTGATCCTGCGCGCGCTCGGCGAGCTTGTGTTGCACCGCCCGTCGTCGGGATCGTTCGTGTCCTACTCCCGCGAATTCTTCGGGGAGAAGCTGGCTTTCGTTGCCGGCTGGATGTACGTCCTCAACTGGTCGATGACGGGGATCGTGGATACCACCGCGATCGCGCACTACTGCCACTACTGGAAGGCGTTCCACGTCATCCCGCAGTGGACCCTCGCGTTGATCGCGCTGGTGGTGGTGTTGTCGATGAACCTGATCTCGGTCAAGGCCTTCGGTGAGCTGGAGTTCTGGGCCTCGTTGATCAAGGTGCTGGCGCTGGTGACCTTCCTCGTCGTCGGAACGGTCTTTCTGGTCGGGCGCTTCAAGGTCGACGGTCACGACACCGGCACGGTGCTGTGGGACACCCATGGGGGGCTCGTGCCGGCCGGCCTGCTGCCCCTGGTGCTCGTCACCTCGGGGGTGGTGTTCGCCTACGCCGCCGTCGAACTGGTGGGCATCGCGGCCGGGGAAACGGCGAATCCGGAAAAGATCATGCCGCGAGCGATCAACTCGGTTGTCTTTCGCATCGCGGTCTTCTACATCGGGTCGACTGTTCTACTGGCCCTGCTGCTGCCCTATACGGCCTACAAAGATCACGTCAGCCCGTTCGTGACGTTCTTCTCCAAGGTGGGTTTCGGCGGCGCGGGCAGCGTGATGAACCTGGTGGTTCTCACCGCCGCGCTGTCGAGCTTGAACGCGGGACTGTATTCCACGGGCCGCATCCTGCGGTCGATGGCGATCAATGGCAGCGGCCCGAAGTTCACCGCGCCGATGTCGAAGAACGGTGTGCCATACGGCGGGATCCTGCTCACGAGCGGGGTGGGTTTATTGGGCATCGTGCTCAACGCCGTCAAACCGAGCCAAGCCTTCGAAATCGTGCTCCACATCGCCGCGGTGGGCATTGTGTTCGCCTGGGGGACGATCGTGGCAAGCCAGCTGCAGCTCTACCGGTTGGCGAGGGCCGGGAGGTTGCAACGGCCGAACTTCCGGATGCCGCTGGCCCCCTATAGCGGCTATCTCACGCTGATTTTCCTGATCGGCGTCGTGGTCTTGATGTTGTTCGACAAGGTGCAGGGCCCGTGGCTGCTTGGGGCGATGATCATCGGCATCCCCGCGCTCATCGGCGGCTGGTTCATAGTTCGCCATCGCGTGCGGGCCGCCGCGGAAAGCGCCGCAGAGCCGGCGTCACCCGTTACCGAGCCACCCCTGGCGACTTAAGGTTCGTCGATATCCTGACCGCCGGCGAGGTCGCTGCAGTCCACGACCTCGACGTCTCGTCTGCTGCGCAGATAAGCCCCGGCACCCTGGTCTCCGGATATCCGGGCCAGCACCTCGCGCCAGTGCCGGCGCGCGATGACCACCGGATGTCCCGGCCGGTCGCCGAAATACGCGCGCGCCAGGCCACTGCGGCACGACCTCGCGCGGCCCAGGACCCGCGCCACCACGGCAGGGCCTACATCGGGAGTGTCGATGACGTGCAGCACCGCGTAGTCCGCGTTCATGCTTTCGGCCTGGATCAGACCGGTGCGCAGAGAGGCGCTGAGCCCCTCGTGCCATTGCGGCGCGGTGATCGCGGTGACCCCGGGTGGGGCCGCGACCTCGGCGGCGCCCAAAACCAGCACGATGTCGGCGCATCCCCCGTCGCGCAGCGCGCCGGCCGCGATGTCGAGCCACCCGTCGACCAGCACTTTCGGTTTGCCATAGCGCCGGCCGGCACCCGCGGCCAGCAAGACCCCGACGCTGCGCCGCGTCGACTCCGTCGACTGCGATAATGGCACTCTCCTATCATGGCATCGAGCTTCTCATCGAGCGACAACCCTGAGCGAGCTGCAAGGCATCGAGCGGCGGGGCCAAGAACTGTGGATCGGCGCGGGCGGCACCGAGGCCAGGGTGGGCGCCGATGCGCAAGTCCGCCAGGCGGTTCCGTCGCTGACCCACGCGACGCCATTCGTGGGGCGCTTCCAGATCCGCAACCACGGCACCCTCGGCGGCTCGATCGGCACCCTCGACGCCGCCGGTGAATACCCGGCGGTCGCCCTCACGTTGGATGCGGTGATCGAGGCGCTCTCGCCGCGTGGACGGCGGGAGATCGCCGCGGCGGACTTTTTCACCGGTTTGTGGGAAACCGCGATGGAGCCGGACGAAGTACTGACCGGGGTCCGATTTCCGGTGTGGAACGGTAGATCTGGATTCGCGGTGCACGAATTTTCGCGGCGCCACGGCGATTTCGCGATCGCCGGCGCGCTGGCCGCCGTCCAGCTCGATGACCACGACCGGGTCTCGCGCTGTGCCATCGGGTTGCTGGGTTTGGGCTCCACACCCCGGCGCGCCACGGCGGCCGAGGTGTCGATCATCGGCAAGCCGCTCAACGAGCTGGCGGCCGCGGACATCGGCCAGGCCGCGATGACAGGGCTCGACGAACCTACAGGGGTCCGCGTCGTACCGCACCCAGGTGGGCGCCGCCATGGCCGCGCGCGCCTGGACCCAAGCCGTCCAGGAAGCAGTCGCTGGGGCAAGCGATGCGTGAACAACCGATCCAGTTGTCGGTCAACGGAACTCCCATCGCGGGCAGCGTCGAACCGCGCATGACGCTGGCGGACTTCCTGCGGGACAAGTGCGGACTCACCGGCACCCATCTCGGCTGCGAACACGGGGCGTGCAGTGCGTGCACAGTGCTGGGGGACGGCGACGCCGTGCGCTCGTGCCTGATGTTCGCGATACAGGCGGACGACATGGAGGTGACGGTCGAGGGCATTGCCTCGCCGGACGGGACGTTGTCGCCGGTGCAGGCAGCGCTGCGCGAGTGCCATGGGCTGCAATGCGGCTTCTGCACGCCGGGTTTCGTCATGTCGCTGACCGCGTTGCTGCGCGACAACCCGGATCCCACCGACGACGAGATACGCGAAGGGCTTTCCGGAAACTTTGCCGGTGCACCGGGTACCAGGGCATCGTCGCCGCGGCACATCGCGCCGCCGAGGCGATGACCAGCTCAGTCACGCAGCGGTAAACCCGCGTCATCGGCTCGATATCGATAGCTGCCGGGCTGCAGTAACTTTCGTTATTCCGTGCGTAATCTGATTTCCTGATATCGGAGATTCCTGGGAGTAACGGGTGCGTTTATCGCGAAAGGCGCAGCGGAGTCTGGCCGGGGGCTCGCTGCTGTTCGTGGCCCTGTTGGCCAGTCTCGAGTTGGTTTCCGGCTGCAGCTCCGTCATCGAGGGCCGGCCGATCGCCACGCCGGGTACCGGGCCGACCGAACCCTCCTTCCCCACGACGAGCTCGAGCCCCACACCGTCTCCGCCGACGACCACCAACCCGACCGCGGCCCCACCGACAACTCCGGCGAGCCCGACCGCGCCGGCCGGCGCGATCCCGCTTCCGCCCGACAACAACGGCTACGTCTTCATCGAAACCAAATCCGGCGTGACGCGCTGCCAGATCAACAAGGAGAGCGTCGGCTGCGAGGCACCGTTCACCAACTCTCCGCTGCAAGATGGTGAGCACGCCAATGGCGTCAGCATCAGTTCCAGTGGCTCCGTTCAGTGGGTGCTGGGCAACCTGGGGGCCATCCCGACCGTCACCATCGACTACAAGACCTACGCGGCCCAGGGCTGGACGATTAACGCCACCTCCGATGGAACCCGGTTCACCAACGACCACACCGGGCACGGAATGTTCGTCAGTGTCGACAAGGTGAACACGTATTAGACGCTGGTCAGAGCATCATTTCGCCGGTTCGGACCGCAGTCGGACCGCAACAGCGGACCTGATGGCCGCGTCCAGGCTGTCGGCAACGTCGTCCAGGTCGTCATCGAACAAGTCCGCGTACACGTCGAGGGTCATCGACGCCTTGGCGTGCCCGAGCATCCGTTGAACGGCTTTCACATTGGCCCCGGCGCTGACCGCCAGGCTGGCCGCCGTGTGCTGAGATCGTGCGGAGTGATGGTCGGGAAGCTCTCGTCAACCTTCTGGCACGCAGCCACCGCTGGCGCGAAGAACCGCTTCCAGTAGTGGGACACCCGCAGACCCCGCCGAGCCCGGTGGTGAACACCAGGGCGTCGCGGCCCTTGCCGACCATCAGGGCGGCCAGCTCGTCGGCCAGCGATGCCGGGAACGGCACCGAGCGCCGCTCGTGAGTCCTCGGCGTCGACCACACCAGACCGTTGAACTCGGTCACCGACCGCGACACGTTGACCCGGCGGCGCAGCATGTCGAATTCACAGACTCGTAACGCCGCCATCTCACCCCAGCGGAGGCCGGTGTTGGCGAGAAACCGCACGACTTCGGGCAGGTACTCCACGGCAGCGGCCAGCGCGGCGACTTGGGCGTGGGCGTTTCTGGCGCGCCGACTGCCCCTACACCGGGTTGGTATCCCGACCCGAACGATTCGAGCCTTATGCGTTTACTTCGATGGGCGGGTATGGACTTCGTCGACCCAGCCCCGGGGTTGAATGGTTAGTGGCAGCGCCCCGATGCCAATGCCGCCTAGCGCCCAGGAGATGTGACATACTGCGAAGCCCTTGCCGGTTGCATCGAGCTCTGCGCGCCTGCGTGCTTCGCTTACGCTGCATCGGGCGTCCGGCGCGCCTACAGTTCGAGGTTATGACGAACATCGGCAGGTCGGAGGTCGCGCTGCGCGCAAGCGCGGGCCTGTTCGTCTTGATGGTCGGATGCGGTGCGGCTCTCGGTGGTGTGGAGCAAAGCGCACCGACGCCGGGCACGTCGGCGACACTCGCTCCCAATAGTCCTTGCTTTATCGGCCTCAACTGTGGGTGCATTCATACCTGTCCTAGTACTGTCCCGCAGCACCGTCCGGCTCCTCCTGACGGCCATCCAAACGTCGCTCCCCCCGGCCCCGGCCCCGGCCCCGGGGGTGGCGGCTGACTCTGGCCGCGGAGGTCTGCGAGCAAATCTATTGCAGTACAACGGGACTGCGGTGGGCAATGCCGTGAGCAAGGCTGGGCGTAATCGTCACCACCGGCATCCCCTGGGACCGCACGGGACCGCAGCAGAATTTTCCGAGACTTCCGGCGGCCAGCACAACCAACCCGTTGACCTGCTGCGTTATCGCGCAACCGTCACAACTTCGTCCGGCAAACGCCCAAGGTGTCTTCGTCAGTGTCGACAAGGTAAACACGTTCTGAGCGCCTGAAAGGCCAGGCCAGCATTTCATTGGGCCGACTTGGTCCCCCAATCACCCGGCCTCGTCTTCGGCTTCGTGCTGTGTCCGGCTCGGCTGCATATGCCCCACGCTGTCGCGGTGGTGGACAACCGCAGCGCGGGTCTTGACGGCGTCAAGACTTCCCGCACTGAACCGGTCCTCACAGCCCGGAACTACTCATCGCAGCCGGCATCGCGTCTACATCCAGCACTACAACGCGCCTAGGTCGGGCCGGGCACCATTTGTCAGCAGACGCTTCATCGCTCATTTCGGGTGTCGGCATCGCGTTTGAGTGCGGATGGTTGCCGGCCCGCGTAGCGGCGGTGGAATTTCTCCACTTGTCCGGCGCTGTCGACGATACGGCGCGCTCCGGTCCAAAACGGGTGTGAATCCGAGGTGATTTCAACGACGACAAGCGGGTAGGTGTGCACCCCGCGTGCGTCTGCCACTCGATGGTGCGCGAACTGGTGATCGTCGATCGGGTGAGGAACATCGCACCGGTGGTGGCGTCTTGGAACACAACGGGGTGGTAATCGGGGTGAATACCGGATTTCATCCGCGGTCTCCGTCCTGGGTGTGGTGGGCAGGTGTGTCTTCGGCATCTTCTGCTTGGGCTGCACAGGGCTCCTCGTGCCAGTCACCGAACGGATCGTCGTAGTGGATCCAGTCCTGCGGGGAGCGAAGCTCGTCGTCGGTGAGCAGTGCGCCGTTGAGGCCGTCGCGGATTGCGGCGGCGTCTGCCCCGCACATCAGGATGGTCATCGCCGTGTGGCGATCGCCGTACTGCTCGTCCGACCTCAGCTCGGCGAAGAGGCGTCGTTCTGCATCGATATCGGCTAGCTCGGGACCCGTAAGGGCGGCCAGCCATTTGCCGGCCGAACTAACCCGCAATCCGCCGCCGGCCGTTTCCAACCACATCGCCTGATCGGGCTGGCTGGCCAACCACAGCCGTCCCCGGGTTCGGATGACGCCTTCTAATAACAGGTCCAGACACGCGTGCAGACGCTGCGGGTGGAACGGGCGTCGGGCATTGAACTCGACCAGGTTGATGGGGCCCCGGGAATCCAAGGGCGGCTGTCCGGCCAGCAGCGAACCATGCGGATCGTCGCTTCGGCCTCGCCGCGCGTCGCGGTACAGGTTGTCCAAGGTGTGTTCGATGTCGTCGGCGCCCACTCTGATGCGAGCGCGCGGCGACAGGCGGCGCAGTACGGCAGCTACGAATGCGTCAGGATGGTTGAGCACGGCGATGTCGGCGAATTCGGCCTGTCCGACCACCACCTGGGCACAGGTGCGTCCGTCGTCGAGTTCGGGCTCGCCGAGCGCCTGGTTGAGCCACTCCGATGAATCGACGCAGGTAACCACGGCGGCGATCGACACATCAAGAGCGGCAGGTCCGTCGACGTACCCTGGCGCCACGCGCACTCGGACATGGTCGATGGCAACACAGATCGGTTCGGGTTCCAGCCAGGGTGCCAGGTGCACCACAATGCGGTCGATGTCGTCGCGGCGGTGCAGCTGACGCAACAACACCAGCAGGTCCTTGCGGATGGTGCAGGACACGCACCCGTGCGCGAGTTCGAGCCCGGCCTCGGCGGTCGTCAACACACCATGCCGCAGGGTCACCATCGTCCGTCGCACCACATGACCGTCGAAACGGTGCTCTACGACCACCGTCCCGGGGGTGCGCAGCAATGCTCCCACGACTGGGTCGGTGTCCTTCTGGCCGGCGACCAAGATCACGGGCGTCCGCATCAGTCCCCTTGTTGATAATCATTTTCATCAGACCCCCGATACGGTACCGTCTCTGACAAAGCCTGTCGAAAATCATTTTCAATAAGGGTATGCGCGCCGGGGAGGTTGGACAGTGTCTGCTCGTTGCCAAGTCACCGGCCGGGCACCGGGTTTCGGTAACGCGGTGTCGCATTCGCATCGCCGGACTCGGCGGCGCTGGTCGCCCAACGTCCAGCTCAAGACGTACTACCTGCCATCGGAGGGCCGTCACATTCGGCTGAGGGTCAGCGCCAAGGGCGTCAAGGTCATCGACCGCGACGGCATCGAAGCCGTCGCGGCGCGGCTGCGCCGCGAAGGGCAGCGAATCTGATGGCCCGCAACGACATCCGCCCCTTCGTCAAACTTCGCTCGACGGCGGGCACCGGCTACACGTACGTGACCCGGAAGAACCGGCGCAACGACCCGGACCGGCTGGTGCTGCGCAAGTTCGACCCGGTGATTCGCCGCCACGTCGACTTCCGCGAGGAACGCTGAACATGGCCAAGAAATCCAAGATCGTAAAGAACGACCGCCGTCGGGCGAATGTGGCGCGCTACGCACAACGTCGTGCTCACCTCAAAGAGATCATCCGGTCACCGTCGAGCACTGGTGAGCAACGGCAGGCTGCGCAACGGGAGTTGGCACGCCAGCCCCGCGATGCCAGCGCGGTGCGGTTGCGTAACCGCGACTCCGTCGATGGGCGTCCCCGCGGGCATCTGCGCAAATTCGGGCTCTCGCGGGTACGGGTCCGCGAATTGGCCCACAACGGGAAGTTGCCCGTAATACGGAAGGCGAGCTGGTGACGGCCAAGAAATCCCAGCGGGCTCGTCGTACCGCCCAGCTGGGCGTCAGGTCTCGCAAGAAGAATCTTCTAGCCGGCCTCGGGCTCAGCGCGGTCGACTATAAGGACACCGCCGCGCTACGCGCGTTCATCTCGGAACGCGGCAAAATCCGCTCCCGTCAAGTCACCGGTCTTACCGTCCACCAACAACGCCAGGTCACCGCCGCGATCAAGAACGCGCGCGAAATGGCGCTACTGCCCTACCCGGGACAAACCGCTGACCGTTGACACACGGTCGCGCCTGCAGAACGGATTCACCAATGACACGACTCGGCTTTGATCTCCGCGAGACCAGTCGGAGCACGACACGTTGACTTCCCCGCACCGCGGTACCGACCGCCCGTTTACCGTCATCGTTTGTGCCGCCTGTGAGGTGGACCATGACCTCTCGGTCGTCGACGAACTGCGTCCCACCATTCGATGCTGTCCACACGCCATGCTCGTCTCCGCCGCCTGCATGCTCGGACCGCTGACCTGCGCGTCTCGCCCG
>DATKEW010000229.1:0-3784 GCA_035511785.1 Mycobacterium sp. | reverse complement strand
CAATTCCTGGGGTCCGGCCACGGCCTTGAAGAAGTCCCGCAACCGCGGAAGGTGGCTGTAGAGCCGAGCGAGTGTCGCCCTACGGTGTGTTTGTGCGATGGATCGTCGACGGCATGAATGTGATCGGGAGTCGCCCCGACGGGTGGTGGAAAGACCGCGGCCGCGCCATGATCACGCTGGTGGACAGGCTCGACCGATGGGCGTCGGTTCAGGGGGACGACGTAACGGTCGTCTTCGAACGGCCGCCGTCAACCGCCATCATCTCTTCTGTGGTCGTGGTCGCGCATGCGCCCAAGGCGGCCGCGAACTCGGCCGACAACGAGATCGTCCGCCTGGTTCAAGCCGACACCCGACCGCACGAAATTCGCGTCGTGACATCGGATAGAGCGCTGACCGACCGGGTCCGCAGCCTGGGCGCATCCGTCTACCCCGCAGAAACTTTCCGTAACCTCGTCGACCCGCGTAACCAATGACTGCCGAAAGCGGTGGCCCCGCACCCAACAGTGTCTGCGAAGTCGCGCGGATCGACATCCCGATCATTCAGGCGCCGCTGACCTATATCGCCGGCGCTCGGCTTACTGTGTCACCGGAGTCAATATCAACACAGACGCGAACTTACCGATCCCAGCTGCGCCAGCAGCAGGCGGAGCAGACGCGGTCGCGGGTGGTCGCGGCCGCAGCGGAGCTGTTCGCCGCCGACGGTTACGCGCGCACTACGCTGGCGAAAATTGCGGCTGCGGCGGGTGTTTCGACCGAAACGGTCCAGGGCCAGGGGCCCAAGGCTGCCCTCTTGATCGCCGCCGCCGAGTTCGCCGGAGTTGGCGTGAGTGGGGAAGAAAACATTTTCAACCTGGATATCGGCCGCAAACTGATCGCCATCGAGGACCTGCACGCGGCGCTCGACTTTCTTGTCACGGCCGTAACGGACGTACACAAGGGGACGGCGAAACTGGCGCCCGCGCTGTTTGGCGGCGCCAACTCAGACCCCGAGTTGGATCGGTACTTGAACGAGTTCATCGCCGGGATCAACGGGCAAGCCCGACGAGTCCTTGACGTGTTCCGCGATCGCGGATGGCTTCGTGGCGACGTCCCGTTCGACGAACTCGTCGAGACTTTGGCAGTGCTTTGCAGCGTCGAGACCTATCTCCGAATGACCGACCGCGACGGATGGAGCGTCGAGGCGTATCAGGCATGGTGCCGGCGCATGCTGGCAGAGACCGTATTTATTGCGCCGCGTCGCGACGCTTAACCTAGGTACACAACACGCCGGACGGAAGCAGCCGCGGCAGTTTGTGTCTCGGTGCGGCTTAGGCGTTCAGCTCGCCGCGGCAAGCGCCGCGTCGTAGTTCGGCTCCTGCGCGATCTCTGGCACGAGTTCGGTGTATGCGACGTTGCCGTCGGCGCCGATCACCACGACCGCCCGCGCGAGCAGCCCGGCCATGGGGCCGTCGACGATGGTCGTGCCGTAGTCCTCGCCGAAGCTGTCACGGAACGCCGAAGCCGTGGTGACGTTCTCGATGCCCTCCGCGCCGCAGAAGCGCCCTTGCGCGAACGGCAGATCTTTCGACACGCACACCACGGACACTCCGCCTGCGGCCGCGCGCTCGTTGAAGGTTCTCACGCTCGTCGCGCACACCGGCGTATCGAGGGACGGAAAGATATTCAGCACCACGGACTTACCGCGGAACTGGTCGCTGCTGACCGCTCCGAGGTCTCCACCGGTCAAAGTGAAGGCCGGAGCCGGAGATCCGACGGCAGGGAGCTCGCCGACAGTGTTGATTGGGTTTCCACGCAAGGTTATCTGTGCCATGGCCACAGTCTGCCAAGCCCCGCGGGGCCGCCTGGGGCCAGGTCGGGATGTCCTAATTGGTGGGCTACATGACATAGACGACATGCCTCGCCATGGCCAACACTGAGTCCATGGCTCGCAAGGTGGTTATCGTCGGCTTTCCCGGCGTGCAGGCGCTCGATGTGGTGGGGCCGCACGACGTGTTCACCACCGCATCGCTTCTGACCGGTGGCGCATACGACGTCGTTGTGGCCTCGGCCGACGGTCAACAGGTCACCACCGCGACTGGCCTCGCCTTCGTGACGGCGCCGTTGCCGGATCCGAATGACTCGGTGGACACCGTCGTGCTGCCCGGCGGCGGTGGCGTCGACGACGCACGAACCGATGGCGAGCTGGTGACATGGATCAAAGCCGTCGCCGGCACTGCCCGTCGAATAGTCACCGTCTGCACCGGCGCATTCCTTGCGGCCGAGGCGGGCCTGCTGGACGGCCGCCGGGTGACCACGCACTGGGCTTTTGCCGGGCGGTTGGCCCGCGAGTTCCCCGCCGTCGAGGTCGATCCTGACCCGATCTTCGTCCGTAGCTCGGACACGGTGTGGACAGCCGCGGGCGTCACCGCGGGGATCGACCTCGCGCTCTCGCTGGTCGAGGATGACCACGGCACCGAGGTGGCGCAGACGGTGGCCCGCTGGCTGGTGCTCTATCTGCGGCGCCCGGGCGGGCAGACGCAGTTCGCGGCGCCGGTGTGGATGCCGCGAGCGAAACGGACGTCCATCCGCGAGGTTCAGGAGGCCATTGAGGCTGAACCGGGCGGCTCGCACAGCATCGGCGAGCTGGCCCGGCGCGCGACGATGAGCCCGCGTCATTTCACTCGGGTGTTCACTGACGAGGTCGGTGAGGCGCCCGGGCACTACGTCGAACGTATTCGCACCGAGGCCGCGCGCCGGCAGTTGGAAGAGACCGACGACACCGTCGTGGCGATCGCCGCGCGCTGCGGCTTCGGCACCGCGGAAACCATGCGGCGCAACTTCATTCGCCGCATAGGTGTCTCTCCGGATCAGTATCGCAAGGCTTTCGCCTGATTATTGAGGCCGTAATTCAGAGAGGATGACAGCGATGACCCAAATTGCCTTCGTGGCCTACCCCGGATTCACCGCGCTGGACATGATCGGCCCATATGAGGTGCTGCGAAACCTGCCGGGTGCCGAGGTGCGATTCGTCTGGCACGAGCCCGGACCGATCACTGCCGACTCCGGCGTTCTGGTCGTCGGCGCCACGCATTCGCTGGCTGAAACCCCTTCGCCCGATGTGATTCTCGTGCCGGGCGGCCCGTCGACTCCAGTGCACGCACGTGACGAGACGCTGCTCGAGTGGCTGCGCCAGGCCCACCAGACCGCCGGCTGGACGACGTCGGTGTGTTCGGGCGCGGTGATCCTGGCGGCTGCCGGCTTGCTCGAGGGACGGCGCGCGACATCGCACTGGCTGACCATTCCCGCGCTGAAGGCGTTTGGCGCCAGTCCCGTCGCGGACGAGCGGATCGTGCACCAGGACAACGTCGTTACGAGTGCGGGCGTGTCCGCCGGACTCGACCTGGCGCTATGGCTGGCAGCACAGCTCGGCGGCGAAAGCCGCGCGAAGGCAATCCAGCTCGCCATCGAATACGACCCGCAGCCACCTTTCGACTCCGGCCACATGTCCAAGGCGTCGGCGACCACGAAAGCCGCCGCCATCGCGCTGCTGTCCAAGGACAGCATCAAACCGGTCAACGTAAAGGCCACGACGCTGCTGGCGTGGGAGCGGGCGCTAACGGCGGTCCGGTCGCGTCGGCAGAGGCGACAGCCGGATCGCTCGCTCGCCTAGTGTCATGTGATTCTGTTAGCTTTACATACAGTAGTCTGTTGGGGTGGAGTTGACCGTGGCGCAGCTCGGTGAGCTGCGTGAGCTGACCTACTGTGCGGACGTGCCGGCCACCGTGGGCGCGAGGGCGCGAATTGT
>DATKEW010000228.1:0-8332 GCA_035511785.1 Mycobacterium sp. | reverse complement strand
GTGTACAGCCGCGAGCAGAAGGCCATCCCGATCAGCCCGCAGGTGCGCGACGCCTTTGGCATCGACGGTGACGTCACCGAAATGGCCCCGCCCAACCTGATCAAGGCGATTCTGCAAGCGCCGGTGGATCTGCTGTTCAATGGCGGCATCGGCACCTACATCAAGGCCGAAACCGAGTCCGATGCCGATGTCGGTGACCGCGCCAACGATACGGTGCGGGTGAACGCAAACCAGGTGCGTGCCAAGGTTATTGGCGAAGGCGGCAATCTCGGGGTGACGGCATTGGGGCGCGTCGAATTCGATCTGGCCGGTGGGCGCATCAATACCGATGCGATGGACAACTCCGCCGGTGTGGACTGTTCCGACCACGAGGTCAACATCAAGATTCTGATCGACTCGCTGGTCACCGCCGGCAAGGTCAAGGCCGAGGAGCGCAAAGAACTGCTCGAGTCGATGACCGACGAGGTCGCACAACTGGTGCTCACCGACAACGAGGACCAAAACGATTTGATCGGCACCAGCCGCGCCAACGCGGCCAGCCTGCTCCCAGTGCACGCGATGCAGATCAAGTACCTGGTCGAACAACGCGGAGTCAACCGCGAATTGGAAGCGCTGCCGTCGGAGAAGGAAATTCACCGGCGGACTGACGCGGGTATCGGACTCACCTCGCCCGAGCTCTCAACGTTGATGGCGCACGTCAAGCTGGGGCTCAAAGAGCAGATGTTGACCACCGAACTGCCAGAACAGGATGTGTTCGCATCTAGGTTGCCGCAATACTTCCCGTCGCCGCTGCGGGAACGGTTCACCCCGGAGATCCGCACGCATCAGCTCCGCCGGGAGATCGTCACCACCATGTTGATCAACGATCTGGTGGATACCGCCGGCATCAGCTACGTCTTCCGGATCACCGAAGACGTCGGCGTTGGGCCGATCGACGCGGTACGCACCTACGTCGCCACCGACGCGATCTTCGGCGTGGGTCACATCTGGCGGCGGATCCGCGCGGCAAGCATGCCGGTCGCGGTGTCCGACCGGATGACGCTGGACACCCGCCGCCTGATCGACCGCGCGGGACGCTGGCTGCTCAACTATCGTCCGCAGCCGCTGGCCGTCGGTGCCGAGATCAATCGATTCGCCGCCAAGGTGAAGGCGCTGACACCGCAAATGTCCGAGTGGTTGCGCGGTGACGACAAGGCCATCGTCGAGAAGGAAGCCGGGGAGTTCGCGTCGCAGGGTGCACCGCAAGACCTTGCCTACCGGGTCGCGGCCGGACTGTATCGCTACAGCCTGCTCGACATCATCGACATCGCCGATATCACCGAGATCGACCCCGCCGAAGTCGCAGATACCTATTTCGCACTCATGGATCGGCTGGGCACGGACGGTCTGCTGACCGCGGTGTCCGAGCTACCCCGAAGAGACCGCTGGCATTCGTTGGCGCGCTTGGCGATTCGCGATGACATCTACTCTTCGCTACGGTCGTTGTGTTTCGATGTGCTAGCCGTCGGGGAGCCCGATGAAAGTGGCGAAGAGAAGATCGCGGAGTGGGAGCACATCAGCGCATCCCGGGTTGAGCGGGCCCGACGGACGCTCCTCGAGATCCAGGAAACCGGTGCAAAGGATCTCGCGACACTGTCGGTGGCCGCCCGCCAGATCCGCCGCATGACCCGCACCAGCGCTAGGGGATCGTCGAGTTGACGGTTGGATTCGTCGCGGCGGTGCCGGTGCGCTGGTCGGACATCGACATGTACCAGCACATCAACCACGCCACCATGGTCACCATCCTCGAGGAGGCGCGGATCCCGTTCCTCAAGGACCCGTTCGCCGCCGACCTCACCACCATCGGCCTGCTGATCGCCGATGTCCGGGTCACCTACAAGGATCAGCTGCGGCTGGCCGATTCGCCTCTGCAGGTGAACATCTGGACGAAGCGGCTGCGCGCAGTCGACTTCACGCTGGGCTACGAAGTGCGTTCGGTCAACGCCGATCCCGGGTCCAAGCCGGCCGTCATCGCCGAGTCGCAACTGGCCGCTGTCCATATCGAGGAGCAGCGGCTGGTGCGGCTCTCACCACACCATCGGGAGTATCTGCAACGTTGGGTGCGGTAGCCGAGCGCGGACTGTGGCTGGGCCCAAAATCCATGGATGCCCACCGCGCGGACCTGGCTGCGTTCGTCGATCATGCGATGCGGCTTGACCACGCCGCGGTCATTCGGCTGCGCGCTCGATCTGCAGGGTTGCTAACGGCATGGGTGGCAACGGGTTTCGATGTGCTGGCCAGCCGGGTGGTGGTGGGCAAGGTGAGGCCCCGGGATTTGACGGTCGGTGCGGACGGGTTGGCGCGCGGCCTGTCCGCGATGGACGCCTCGGGCTATGTCGATCCGGGCTTCTCCATGGACTCGGCTTGGCGAAGTGCGTTGCCTCCGGAATCCGGCTTCACGCATCTGGATGACGTACCGGCCCGGGTGATGCTGGACCTGGCACAACGTGGCGCGCGACTTGCCAAGGAACACAGCAGTTCCCACGGCCCGCCGGTTTCGCTGCTCGACCAGGAGGTCATTCGGGTCAGCACGGCCGACGTCAGTGTGGGGCTACCGATGCGCTGCGTGTTCGCTTTGACCGCAATGGGCTTTCTGCCGCAGTCACCGGATGCGATCGGCGCCGACGAAATCATCCGGGTCCGGATACTGCCGGCGTGGTTGCGTCTCGACGCCCGGTTCGGCTCGGTGCATCGGCGGCGCGGTCATCCGGCGCTGGTACTGCGCTAAGCGGGCGCCTTAGATCACCCAGGCCGCGCTGTTCGTCGGCAACTCGCCGCCTTCCAACGGCGCGCTGGCCAAGATGAGTTCTCCCGGTGGCAAAGCCATCGGGCGGCGTCCGGCGTTCAACGCGCACACCAGACCTCTGCCGCCGCTGCGCCGGAAGATCAGCGCGTCGCGTGGGGCGGTCAGCCATTCCATCTCGCCGTCATCGAATTCGGCCCGCTGCCTGCGTAATTCGAGTGCGCGCCGGAAGAACGACAAGGTTGACCCGGGGTCCGAGTCCTGCTTTTCGACGGTTAGGGCCGCCCAATCCGCCGGCATCGGCAACCAGGTGTCGGCCGACGTCGAGAACCCGAACGGGGGAGTGTCGCCCGACCACGGGATCGGAACCCGGCACATATCGCGGCCACGTTCGGTGCGCCCCGAGCGCTCCCACGTTGGGTCCTGCAGCACCTCGTCGGGCAGCTCCACGTCGGGCAGGCCCAGCTCTTCACCGTTGTAGATGAACACCGCGCCCGGCAGGGCGAGCATCACCATCGCCATGGCCCGCGCCCGGCGCAGGCCGATCTCGCCGCCGCCGTAGCGCGTCACCTCGCGGCCCACATCGTGGTTGGACAGCGTCCAGGTCGGGATCGCATTTTCGATGCCCGTGGCCACCAGCGAATTCTGGATCGCTTCGCGGATTTCGGCTGCGTCGAAGTCGATCTTCGTCAACCGGAAATTGAAGCCGAGATGCAGTTCGTCGGGCCGCAGGTACTCGGCCCAGCGGACGTTGTCCATGACCCAGACCTCGCCGATGGTCAGCGCCCCGGGATAGTCGTCGACGATCGTGCGGATCCCGCGGTGAATCCCATGCACACTCGGGTGGTTGAAGCGCGGGTCGTCGTCGCTGTGATGCAACACCTTGATGTCGTCTTTCGCGTCCGGCAGGCCGGGCGGCTTGGCCATCCCATGCGCCACGTCGATGCGGAAGCCGTCCACGCCGCGTTCCAGCCAGAAGCGCAGCGTCTTCTCGAAGTCGTCGAAGACGTCTGGGTGTTCCCAGTTCAGGTCGGGCTGCTCGGCGTCGAACAGGTGCAGATACCACTGGCCAGGATTGCCGTCCGGTTCGACCACCCGGGTCCAGGCCGACCCGCCGAACACCGAGGTCCAGTTGTTCGGCGGCAGCGCCCCGTCGGCGCCGCGCCCGTCGCGGAACAAATAGCGTTCCCGCGCGTCGGTGCCCGGGCCCGCGGCCAGTGCCGCCTGAAACCACAGGTGCGCCGAGCTGGTGTGGTTGGGCACCACGTCCATGGTGATCTTCATGCCCCGCTGGTGCGCCGCGGCGATCAGCCGTTCGATCGCGGCCATCCCGCCGAACAGCGGATCGATATCGCGAGGATCGGCGACGTCATACCCGTGGTCGGCCATCGGCGAGACGGTGACCGGGTTGAGCCAAATCGCATCCACACCCAGCTGTTCCAGGTGCCCCAGCCGGGCCGTCACGCCGTCCAGGTCGCCGACCCCGTCGCCGTCGCTGTCGGCGAACGACCGTGGATACACCTGATAGAAAACCGCGCTTGACCACCACGGCTTGGAGTCCATTCCACCCCGCTTAGTTTCGTGGGCCGACATCAAAGGCTCGACATCAAAAAATAGGCGCGTTGACGAGTGAGTGGGCAGCCATTTCCAGATAGTCGAGCAACTCGCGCCGGTGCTCGTCGTCGAGGGTCTGCGAGTCGATGGATGCCACAGCGGTGTGCATGCACCGCAGCCAGGCGTCGCGCTCTATGGGAGTGATCCGGAACGGGGCGTGACGCATCCGCAGCCGGGGATGGCCACGCCGGTCGGAGTAGGTCCGCGGGCCGCCCCAGTACTGCTCGAGGAACATGCGCAACCGCTCCTCGGCCGCCGCCAGGTCGTCTGCGGGGTAGATCTCGCGCAGAATCTCGTCCTCTGGAACCTGTGCATAAAAGCGGGACACGATCGCATGGAACGTCTCGGCACCGCCAACAGCGTCGTAGAAGCTCATCTGATCCATCTCCTCCATTGTGGTGCATCGAAGGGGGAGCGACGCGCGGCGGGCCGCACCCACTCCTGCCGTTCACCGGTTCGACACGGCCTTCACCTGCAATAGGCGTGCGATTGGCGTCGAATCATGGTGGACTGTTCCGCGGAGGATCTATGGCGCATGGTAAGAGACGCCGCAGCCACCGCAGTTCCGGTGCCGCGGCAGGGTTAACCGGGCCCCCAACCGCGTCATCTCTGCACAGCGTCGACACCCACCCGCCCACTCGCCACGAGAGCGCATCGATCTGGAGTCGCCGGCGGGTTCTTCTGCTGAATTCCACCTACGAGCCGCTGACCGCGCTTCCGATGCGGCGGGCGATCGTCATGGTGATCTGCGGCAAGGCCGACGTGGTGCACCACGATCCGGCCGGGCCGGTGATCCACTCGGCTACCAGGTCGATCCTGGTGCCGTCGGTGATCCAGCTGCGGACCTACGTCCGGGTCCCGTATCGCGCCCGCGTCCCGATGACCCGCGCCGCGCTCATGCACCGCGACCGTTTCTGCTGCGTCTATTGCGGGGCGAAGGCGGACACCGTCGACCACGTGGTGCCGCGCAGCCGCGGCGGTGACCATTGCTGGGAAAACTGCGTCGCGTGCTGCTCGACATGCAACCACCGCAAGGGCGACAAGCTGTTGACCGAACTCGGCTGGGCACTACGACGCGCGCCGGTGCCGCCGACCGGACAGCACTGGCGACTGCTGTCCACGGTCAAGGAATTGGATCCCGCCTGGGCTCGATACCTCGGTGAAGGCGCCGCCTGAGGAGAACTTGGGTCCTAACTGCGCCGGTTCATCGCGCGGTGGGATACGGTTTGCGTCGTGAGCGTTCTGCAGATCCACCTGTTGTTCGTTGGCATCCCGCTATTGCTGGTGCTCATCCTCGTGGGGCTGATCTGGTCGCACAAGGGGCCCCACCCCGCGACCTACAAGATGTCGGAGCCGTGGACACATCCGCCCATCCTGTGGGCCGCCACCGACGAAGCCGTCGGCGGCGGGCATGGCGGGCATGACACACCGGAATTTTCAGTTGGAGGTGGTGCCAGTGGCACGTGGTGAGGTAGCGACGATCGAGCCCACCGAGCTGCCCAAGGGCTCGGTGATCACCACCAGCGGGCGCATCTCAGGGGTCACCGAGCCCGGAGAAGTATCCGTGCACTACCCGTTTCCGATCAAAGACCTCGTCGCCATCGACGACGCGCTGAAGTACGCTTCGCGGTCCTCCATGGCGCGGTTCGCCATCTACCTGGGCGATCTGGGCGGCGACACCGCGGCGCGGGCCCGCGAGATTCTGGCCAACGTGCCCACGCCCAACAACGCGGTGTTGCTCGCGGTCTCGCCCGACCAGTCCGCCATCGAGGTCGTCTACGGCGCACAGGTCCGCGGACGCGGCGCCGAGTCGGCCGGGCCACTGGGGGTCGCCGCCGCCTCCTCGGCGTTCGAGCAAGGTCACCTGGTCGACGGGCTGGTCAGCGCTATCCGGGTTCTCAGCGCCGGGATTTCCCCGGCCTGACCGGCCTTCAGCCAGCGGCACTGTCGAACTGGCGGGCCTTCAATGACCGCTTGATCCCCGCTTGGCCCTCCAGCACCAGCCGGCGCAACGCCGGCGGCACCTCCGATTCCGGGGCGGTCAGGAACCGGTCGGCGGCAGCGATCCCGTCCTCGCTGATATCCCAGTGCGGATAGAGCCCGATCACCACCGTCTGGGCGACCTCGCTGGACCGTCGCGCCCAGACACCGGGTATGGCCTCGAAGTAGCGCGCGGTGAACGGCTTGAGCAGCTCGTGCTGGCCGGGCGGGGCGAGGCCGGCGATGATCGACCGCGCCGTGATGTTGGCCAGGGTGTCGTCTTCGATCACCGTCGTGAACGCGTCCTGTTTGACCCGCAGTTGAGGCCGTGCCGCCGCCGCCTGCGCGCCGTGACGTTTGCCGGCCGCGGTGGGGTCACGCTGTACTTCGGCGTCGATGAACGGTGTCGCCGGCCCTTCGGCGTCGATCTCGCCGGCGGCGGCCAGGGCGGTCACGATGCGCCAGCGCAGGTCGGTGTCGATCTCCAAGCCCGCCAATCCGGACTCGGACGGGTCGCGGTCGAGCAGATCGGCCAGCGTCACGACATGCCGGGTGGACAGCACCGAGGAGCACAGCGCGTTGATGAAGGCCAGCTGGTGGTCCGATCCGGGGTGCGCGCCGCGCGCCAATTCCAGCAGCCGGTCGGCGAACTGCGGCCAGCCATGCTCATGGGCCCAGGCCGGCTCGGCATAGGAGGCCAGTGCCGTCTGGGTCTGCAGCAGCAGCCTCTGTAACACCGCGACCTCGGTTTCGGCGTGCGCGCCGCCCGATACCAGAGCCACGAAGTCACGGGCCCGCAGCTCGGCCTCACGAGTCATCTCCCACGCCGCCGACCACACCAGCGAGCGCGGCAGCGGTTCGGTGATGTCGGCGATCCGTTCCAGCGCGGTCTGCAGCGACTGCGCGTCCAGCCGCAGTGAACAGTAGGTCAGGTCGTCGTCGTTGACCAGAATCAGCTTGCCCCGCGAAACGCCAACCAGCGCAGGGACTTCCGTTGCTGGCCCGTCGACGTCGAGTTCGGTTCGGTGTACCCGCACCAGCTTGCCGGGCCCGCGGGAAACATCGTCGTCATAGATTCCGATCGCCAGTCGGTGCACCCGCGCCTCACCCGCACCCGGCGCGGCGCCACTCTGCTGCACCACGAACCGGGTGAACTTGCCGTCGTCGTCGACGTCGAAATCCGCTCGCAGCGTGTTCAGCCCGGTGGTTTTCAGCCACTGTTGGCCCCAGTTGGACAAGTCGCGGCCGGACGCTTTTTCCAGGGCGGCCAGCAGATCGTCGAATGTGGCATTGCCGTATGCATGGGTGCGGAAGTAGTCGCGCAGCCCGGCCAGGAAGTGCTCCAGCCCGACGTAGGCAACCAGCTGCTTGAGCACGGAAGCGCCCTTGGCGTAGGTGATTCCGTCGAAGTTCACCTCGACCGCGGCCAGGTCGGGGATTTCCGCGGCGATCGGGTGCGTCGACGGCAGCTGGTCTTGGCGGTACGCCCACGATTTCTCGACAGTCGCAAATGTCGTCCAGGCCTCGGTGAATTCGGTGGCCTCGCTTTGGCAAAGCACCGACGCGAACGTCGCGAACGACTCGTTCAGCCACAGGTCGTCCCACCAAGTCATGGTGACCAGGTCGCCGAACCACATGTGCGCCATCTCGTGCAGCACCGTCTCGGCGCGCCGCTCGTACGATGCCCGGGTGACCTTGCTCCGAAACACATAGTCCTCGAGGAACGTCACTGCGCCGGCGTTTTCCATTGCGCCGGCAATGAATTCGGGCACGAACAGCTGGTCGTACTTGCCGAACGCGTACGGCAGGCCAAAGTTCTTGTGATAGAAGCCGAATCCCTGCTTGGTCTGGGTGAACAGCCGCTCGGCATCCATGAACTCCGCGAGCGTGGCCCGGCAGAAGATGCCCAGCGGAATCTCGCCGTGCTCGTCGCGGTAACTGTCATCCCAGCGTGCG
>DATKEW010000227.1:0-16418 GCA_035511785.1 Mycobacterium sp. | reverse complement strand
CGATCGTCGTCGCCGACAACGTCAAGGTGCCCGGCGCGCCCAAGTACCGCGAATACATGCGTCGGCAGCAGGGCCAGCAATGGAGCACCACCGAGCACAAGGCGCACCTGGAGTATCAGAGCCTGATCTCCGATCTGGTGCTGGAATCGGAGTATCTGGGCTAGCGGCTGCCTGTACCCCGAGCGTGCACAGAATGACGGCGTTCGCGGCGTGTCGACGTACAAACGCGCACACACGCAAGCGGGAGGTGCTCAGTGCGCCCGCGGATGGGCCTCGGCCCACACTTCGCGCAGCGCGTGCACGGTGACCATCGTGTAGATCTGCGTCGTGGTCACCGAGGCATGCCCGAGTAACTCCTGCACGACCCGGACATCGGCGCCACCCTCGAGCAGGTGTGTGGCGAAGGAATGTCGCAGCATGTGCGGCGACACCCCCGAGGTGATCCCGGCGCGCTCGGCGGCGTCCTGCAGCACTTGCCATGCGCTCTGCCGGGACAACCGGCCGCCGCGCACATTGAGGAAGATGGCCGCCGTCCCGCGGCCGCGGCGAGCCAACTCCGGTCGTCCCCGCACCAGATAAGCGTCCAGCGCCTGCACGGCAGGACGTCCCACCGGCACCAACCGCTGCTTGCCGCCCTTGCCGCGCAACAACACCGACCTGGCCTGGGTGTCGATGTCGTCGACGTCGAGGCCGACGGCTTCGGAGATCCGTGATCCGGTGGAGTACAACAGCTCTAGCAGCGCGCGGTTGCGCAGCGTCAGCGGACCGTCAGCCGGGCTGTCGCCGCCTGCGCCTTCCAGCAGCGCCAGCACCTCGTCGATGGTCAGGCTTTTCGGCAGTCGCTGGCCCGGTGTCGGCGGCCTGACGGCCCGCGCCACGTCCAGCTCGGCCAGACCTTCGGCGGCGGCGAAGCGGTGCAAGCCGCGCACCGCGATCAGCGCTCGTGCCGCCGACACCGCCGACAGCGCCGCGGTCCCGGAATCGGGATCGCCGCGCCGTAGCGCCACCAGGAATTCGCTGACGTCGTCCTCACCGACCTTGGCCAGATCGTGAATTCCACGGTCCGACAAATGCTTCGAGTAGCGGCGCAGATCGCGGCGATAGGAGCTCAGTGTGTTTGGCGCCACGCCCCGCTCGATCGTCAAGTGATCGAGGTAGCCCTGCATTTGTGTCTCCAGCGCCGGCGCGGTCATTGCGCGGCCTTTCGCGCCACGAACGCCGTTGGCTTGTCGATCCAGGGGCTGTCCACCGGGCGCGGATGCGCGAAACCGTTGGTCACCGCGTGGGCGGCCAGAATCCCGGCAACAGCAATGGCATTCACAATTTCACCGCTGAGCACCTTGCGGGCGGCCTGCGCGAGGGGATACCACTGTAACGTCATGTCGGCTTCTTCGTCATGCACCTCGGGCCGGTCCGCCTCGCTCAATCCGGTAGCCAGATAGACCCGAACCGATTCGTCACTGAACCCGGGAGTGGAATCCAGATCGACGAGCACCCGCCAGGTGCTGGCTTGCAGGCCGGCCTCCTCCTGCAGCTCCCTGGCGGCGGTCAGGTGCGCTGCCTCGCCGTGGACATCGAGCAGGCCGGCAGGCAGCTCCCACAGCCGCCTCCCGAATGCGTGGCGGTACTGATAGACCAACGGGATATTGCCATCGTCGTCCATCGCCACGATGCCAACCGCACCGAAGTGCTCGACGACTTCCCTGGTGACGACTTTGCCGCCGGGCATTCGCACCTGGTCACGGCGCAGTGCGAAAATCTTTCCGGTGTGCAGCGTTTCG
The DNA here is from genome assembly GCA_035511785.1 of Mycobacterium sp. GTDB lineage: Bacteria > Actinomycetota > Actinomycetes > Mycobacteriales > Mycobacteriaceae > Mycobacterium. Next base: position 14,637 of record DATKEW010000227.1, on the reverse strand, counting down.
GATGACGCCGTCTCGAAAACGTGCTCAGCCACGGGTCGCGGGCTCGGGTAGCGGCCGCCGTGCGCTGTCTCGATACTGATTGCCGTTCGACGATTGCTCTGGGATTTCCACCGGCAGCTGCTCGCCCTTCTTGTAGTCGATGGCCGCCCCGACAAACGCGACGAAAAGCGGATGCGGGCGAGTGGGCCTGCTCTTGAGTTCGGGGTGGGCCTGGGTGCCGACGACGAACGGGTGTATCTCGGGCGGGTATTCGACGAACTCCACCAGGTGGCCGTCCGGTGAGGTCCCGGAGATCCGCAAGCCGCTTTCGGCGAGCTTGTCGCGGTAGGCGTTGTTGACCTCATAGCGGTGCCGGTGCCTCTCGGACACCTGAGTCGATTGATACGCCTGGGCCACAACCGAATCCGGCTCCAGCACCGCCGGGTAGGCGCCCAGCCGCATGGTGCCGCCGAGGTCGGCCTCGCCGGCCACGATCTGTTCTTGATCGACCATCGTGGAGATGACGGGATCCGGTGTGGCCGGTTCGAATTCGGCCGAGTTGGCCTCGGGGAGACCGACCGAGCGGGCGGCTTCGATCACGATGCACTGCAGGCCGAGGCACAGCCCCAGCACCGGCAACCCGCGCGACCGGGCGTGCCGGATGGCGCCGATCTTGCCCTCGATGCCGCGGATGCCGAACCCGCCGGGGATCAGCACACCATGCACGTCGCCCAGCGCCGCCGCGGCACCGGCGGCGCTCTGGCAGCCGTCGGAAGCCACCCAGACTATCTCGACCTTCGCGTGGTGCTTGAACCCGCCGGCGCGCAGCGCCTCGGCGACGGAAAGGTAGGCGTCGGAAAGCTCAACATATTTGCCCACCAAGGCGATTCGCACAGTCTCGTGCGGTTCGTGGACCCTGCGCAGTAGGTCGTCCCATTCGGTCCAGTCGACGTCGCGGAACGGCAGGTTGAGTCGGCGCACCACAAAGGCGTCGAGTTCCTCGCGGTGCAACACCTTGGGGATGTCGTAGATCGACGGCGCGTCCGGGGTGGAGATGACGCCGTCGATGTCGACGTCGCACATCAGCGCGATCTTGTTCTTCAGCGCTTCGGGGACGTCGCGGTCGCAGCGCAGGATCAGCGCATCCGGGGTGATACCGATGCTGCGCAGCGCGGCCACCGAGTGCTGGGTCGGTTTCGTCTTGAGTTCGCCAGACGGGGCCAGGTAAGGCACCAGCGACACGTGCAGGAAGAAGACGTTTTCCCGACCCAGATCGTGGCGGACCTGCCGGGCCGCCTCCAGGAAGGGCTGCGACTCGATATCGCCCACGGTGCCACCGATTTCGGTGATGACGACGTCTGGGCGGTTGCCGTCGGCGTCCGGTTGGGCCATCGCCAGGATGCGCCGCTTGATCTCATCGGTGATGTGCGGAATCACCTGAACGGTGTCGCCCAGGTATTCACCGCGGCGTTCCTTGGCGATGACGGTCGAATACACTTGCCCGGTAGTAACATTGGCCGAGCCGGACAAATCGCGGTCCAGGAACCGCTCGTAGTGGCCGACGTCGAGGTCGGTCTCGGCTCCGTCCTCGGTGACGAAGACCTCGCCGTGCTGGAACGGGTTCATCGTGCCCGGGTCGACATTGAGGTACGGGTCGAGCTTTTGCATCGTCACGTGCAAGCCGCGCGCGGTCAGCAGCTGGCCGAGGCTGCTGGCGGTCAACCCCTTGCCGAGCGAGGAAGCGACGCCGCCGCTGACGAAGAGGTGCTTGGTGGCGGTTTGCGGGTGCTTACGCACTGGCGACCTCCGTGAAGACGGGCAGGGCTTTGACGTTTCTAGCCTTAACCAGCTGGGCCTGCCGACCCACGGAAATCCACCCTAACATCCGCCATGCCGTGCCGCGGCGAACACGCCCGTCGCGCGGGCAAGCCTGCTGCCGGCTTGCTACTGGGGCACGGTGATCGACGTGGCCCCGTGGCCGGTGCCGTACTGCCCGACGTGGCCGCCGTTGATCAGGTCATGCAGGCCCAGGATCGCGGTGATCCGGCCGGGCGCCGTCTCGACGTCGTCGACGGTGCTGATCGCCGCGGCCATGCCGGCATCGGCGCGGGTCACGGCGACCGCGGCGCCTCCCGTCGCCGAACCGTCGCGGCCGGCCAGCAGGGTGCCCGCGCCGTGCGGCGCCAGCGCGGCGCAGAATCGGGCGACGCTGACGCCCTGATTGCCGGCGTCTTGGGGAAGCGAGCCGCCGGTGATGACCAGGGCGGCATTCGCCGCGCCCGGGTGATCGCTGGGCTGGTAGGTGATGAAACCGGTGTCGCGCAGCGACGCCAGCACGGTATCCCGCTGGGTGTCATCGACGGGCGGGATGGCCGGGTTGGTGTTGATCAGTACGGCGATGCCCAACAGGTCCCCGGCCTGCGAACCCTGGTCGACCAGCTTGGTGCTCAACTGCTGGCCGGCGGGCAGGATCGACGAGTTGACCACTGTGCGGAGTTTCTCCGCGGAGTTGGCGTCGACGAACTCCTGCGTCAGTGACACGGTGCCGGTGACGGTACCGCCGGCCTGGCCGACGATTTTCGACACCGCGGCGACGTCGTCGTCTTTTGCATCCGGGGTGCGGAAGACGACGACCGACTTGCCGCCGAGCGCGTCGTGAACTATCCGGCCGCCCAGTTGAGTGTCGAAATTATTTGCCGCACTGAGCTTCTCGTTTAGCGCATTCTTTTGGTCGTTGAGCCCGCCGATCTGTGTGTACAGGTCCCGCTTCTCGTCACGCAGGCTGGACAGCAGGGTGTCCGAGAGAAAGCCGGAACCCAGCACGACCCCCACGGCCAACGCCAGGAAGACCGCGGCCAGCGAGAGCGCATGTTGGCGTAACGAGATCATGTGCACACCGCCCTAGGTCACCCACCTCTGCACCGCCAGGGATAAGTGGTTCCAGTAGTCGGTGATCCAATGCAGCACCATGCCGTCGGTGCGTGACACCCACAGCGCGACGATGACGGCAATCAGCATCGTCAGCGCCAGCAGCGCGATCGCGCCCGCCGAAATGTGGTTACGGTACAGGGTGGCGACCGCCTTGGCGTCGACCACCTTCTCCCCCACCCGCAGCCGGGTCAGGAAAGTGGACGGATTGCTTTGCGCACGCGTCCGGTCGAAGAACGTCTCGATGTTGGCGGTGTGGCCGGCCGTCACGAGCAACGAGGCGCCGTGATGATCGGCCAGCAGCAGGGCCAGATCAACCGCCGAGCCCGCGGCCGGAAAGGTCATCGCCCCGACACCGAGGTCCTGAATTCGCTCCAGGCCGGGCGCGTGCCCGTCGGCGTCGGCGGGCAACACCACGTGGGCGCCGCACTTGAGGGCTTCGGTGCTGATCTGGTCGGGGTCGCCGACGATGACCTGCGGCCGATGTCCCGCCTTGCGCAACACGTCCGCGCCGCTGCCGACGCCGAAGAGCACCGGCTGGTACTCCTTGATGAACGGCTTGAGAGATCTCAGGTCATCGGTGGCGGTGGGCTCGTCGGCGACGATCACCACGTGCCGGCGACGCAGGTCGATATCGATATCGGGGATGCCGATACCGTCGATCAACAGCGGGCTTTCGCTTTTGATGAACTCAATTGTGTTGCCGGCGAACGCCTCCAGGTGGGCGGCCAGTCCACTCTTGGCTTCCCGCATCAGGTCGGCGATGTCATGGTCGGTGCGCTCGGTGCCGCGGATCAGCCGGCGGTCGCCGGCGTAGACACCGCCTTCGTGCAGGCGAATCTTGGTGCCGTCCTTGACCTTCTTGAAGATGTCAGGTCCGGTCTCGTCGATCAGAGTGACCCCGTTGTTGACCAGCACCTCCGGACCCATGTTGGGATAGCGGCCCGACACGGACGGAGATGCGTTGACGACGGCCGCGATGTCGGCTTCTACCAGTGCGTCCGCGGTGATGCGGTCCAGATCCAGGACGTCGAGCACCACGATGTCGCCGGGGCAGACCCTGCGCAGCAATCGGTCGATATTGCGGTCAACCCGAGCGGTGCCGGTAACGCCCGGTCGGGAGGTATTACGCGATAGCAGCCCTGACATCCTCATGGGGGCGATTCTGTCGGTGAAGCACGGCGGAGGCGAGTAGGCGCGCCGTAACACCAGCCTCAGAAGTTATCTATAGTCACATCTGTCACAGATCAGTGCCGATACGGTTTCGAATGTCGACATATTGCGCGAAGAGGCCCTGCCCCCACAACAAGTCGACGCTCGTGGCTCAGCTAGGTCTTCTCGCTCTGTGCGGTCTCGAGCAGCTCTCGGGCGTGCGCGCGGCCACTGTCGGATTCGCCCAGCCCGGCCAGCATGCGCGCCAGCTCGGCCACCCGATCGTCGCCGCCCACTCGCCGCACCCCGCTGGCACCTTTTCCCCCGGTGCTGTGCACCACCAGGTGCACGTCGGCGTAGGCGGCGACCTGAGGCAAATGCGTCACCACAATGACCTGGTGAGTGCGGGCCAGCCGCGCCAGTCGGCGCCCGATCTGCACCGCCGCCCAGCCGCCGACGCCGGCGTCGACCTCGTCGAACACCATCGTGGTGCCGGCCGCAGACGCTGCCAGCACCACTTCCAGCGCCAGCATCACCCGGGACAACTCGCCACCGGACGCGCTCTTCGCCAGGGGCAGCACCGTCATGCCGCGGTGGGCCGCGAAGCCGAACTCGACCTGGTCGACGCCGTCGCCGCCGGCCCGGGCCAGCTCGCCGGACGGCAGCCTCAGTGCAGCGGGCTCATCGTGGTCGGTCACGAAATCTGTGGTCACGCCGATGGTGAACTCGGCATCGGCCATCGCCAGGGCGGACAGCTCGGCTGTTACGGCTTTGGCCAGTCGCTTGGCGACTTTGCGCCGAACCTTGCTGAGATCGACTGCGGCTTCCGATAATTCGTGTGCCAGCTGATCGACACGAGATGCCAGCGCTGCCATGCCCTCCTCGGAGATGTCGAGTTGCGCCAGCCGTTCCCGCGATTCCTGTGCCCACCGCAGCACCCCGTCGATGTCGGCCGCGTACTTGCGGGTCAAGGTTCGCAGTTGGGCTTGACGCGCCAGCTTGGACTCCAGCGCACTGGCATCGGTCGGCAGCTCGTCCAGAAAGCCGCCGAGTTCGCGTGCCACATCGACGATCACCGTCAGCGCTTCGCCGATCTGCCCGGCCAGCCCCCGCAGCGTCGCATCATCGGTCGATTCCAGGGCGGCCCTGGCCAGCCCCAGGCCGTCGGCGGCGCCGGACCCGTCCGCGTCGTCGAGCGCCCCGGACAACGCCGCGCGCGCACCAAACGCGGCCTCGCGCAGCGCGTCCAATTCGGAGAGCCGCAAGATGTCGGCGACCAGCGCATCGTCTTCGGCGGGTTGCGGGTCGACGGAGTCGATTTCGTTGAGCGCGAATTTCAGTCGATCCGCCTCTTGGGCGAGTTCGCGGGCTCGGTCGCGGCGGTCGACGAGGTCGCGGCGCGCCGACAACCACGCGTCACGCAGTTTGCGATAGCGCTCCAGCGCGGGACCGGCGGCCGCGAAGCGGTCAAGCGCGCCGCGTTGTTCCTTGGGCCGCATCAACCGCAGCTGATCGTTCTGCCCGTGCAAGGTGAGCAGTTCGGTGGTGAAACCGCTGAGCGACTTGGCCGGCACACTGCGACCGCCGAGGTAGGCGCGCGACGATCCCTCGCGGCTGACCGAGCGCAGCGCGATCACGCTGCCGTCCTCGTCGCGCTCCGCTCCCGACGCGTCCAGCACCTGGTCGAGCCCAGCGCACACGGCGTCATCGAGATCGCTTGTGGTGAAACGTCCTTCGACAACAGCACGCTCAGCTCCCGACCGGATGCGGGTGGCGTCGGCGCGAGCACCGCCGAGCAGGTGCAGCCCGGTCACCACCATGGTCTTGCCGGTGCCGGTCTCACCGGTCAACACCGTCAGGCCGCGATCGAATTCGGCGGTCGCAACGCTGATGGCGCCCAGCGACTCGATCCGTATTTCGGTCAGCACCGGCCAGCGCCGTTACTTTCCGCGCCAACCGGTTACCGGTAACCGGAACTTGCGCACCAGGCGATCCGTGAACGGCGCGCTGTCCAGGCGCGCCCATCTCACCGGCGTGCCACACCGCTTCACTTCGAGCCGTCCGCCAGCCGGTATCAGCATTTCGCGGCGGCCGTCACAGAACACCAGGGCGTCGTGGCCGGTTGCCTCGATCTCGATTGCGACGGTGGCGTCGGGACTGGTGACCATCGGCCGGCCGAACAGCGCGTGAGCGTTGTTGGGCACCACCAGGATTGCTTCGAGGTCCGGCCACAGCACCGGACCACCGGCGGAGAACGCGTATGCGGTGGACCCGGTCGGCGTCGACACCAGCACCCCGTCGCAGCCGAACGTCGACACCGGCCGTCCTTCGATTTCGACGACCACCCCCAGCACGCCCAGCCGCGGGCCCTTTTCCAGGCTGGCTTCGTTGAGCGCCCACCCGCGATCAATGATGCGGCCACGTTGGCGCACCACGATATCGAGCGTCAGCCGCTCTTCCACCTGGTAGTCCCGCGCGATGACATGCTCCAGCACCGTGTCGATGGCCTCGGCCTCGGCCTCGGCCAAGAACCCGATCCGACCCAGGTTGACGCCCAGCACGGGAATGCCAACGTTGCGGGCCAATTCGGCGGCCCGCAGGAAGGTGCCATCACCGCCGAGAACCAGCACCAGTTCGCAGCCCTCGGCGGCGTGCGCATCGGCGTCGACAACCTCGATTTCGACGCCCATGGCCCGCATATCGTCGGGAGCCAGGTGCAGCGATCCCCTGTCGACCGCCTCGGTGGACAGTACGCGAATCGCAATGCCGTTGTCGCCCAACACTTTCTCTACACGGCGCCCGGTCTCGGTCGCTTCGTCCCGCCCGGTGTGGATCACCAGCAGGACGGTACGGTCAGCGGTCATTGCGGGCCCTCAGCAACGGCACGGCCCACCGCATCCACCAGTCCATCAGCAGTCAGCCCCCGATCGGTCTCGGCACGCAGCCACAAGAAGTATTCGACATTGCCCGACGGGCCCGGTAGCGGACTGGCCGTGACGTCGACGGTGCGCCAGCCCAGGTCGCCGGCGCGCTTGGCGACGGTCAGCACCGAGTCGGCACGCAACCCCGGGTCGTAAACCACCCCGCCGGCGCCAACCTGGCCCTTACCCACCTCAAATTGCGGCTTCACCATGGGAACGATATCCGCGCTGGGGCAAGCGCATCCAGCCAACGCGGGCAACACGGTGACCAAAGAGATAAATGACAGGTCAGCCACCACCACGTCGACCTCCCCACCGATCGCCTCGGGCGACAGGTCACGAGCGTTGGTGCGCTCGACGACGATCACCCGCGGATCGGAACGCAGCGACCAGGCCAGCTGGCCGTACCCGACGTCGGCGGCCACCACCTGGGCGGCCCCACGATCCAGCAGAACTTCGGTGAATCCCCCCGTCGATGCGCCGGCGTCCAGGCAACGGCGGCCCGCGACCGGAATCCCGAAGGCGTTCAGCGCACCGATGAGCTTGTGCGCTCCGCGCGACACCCAGGTGCGTTCGCCATCGTCGGCGACGGTCAACGCCGCGGTGACGGCGACGGCGGTTGCCGGCTTGACCGCCGGCAGGCCGTCGATGCTGACCTTGCCAGCGCCGATCAACTCCGCGGCCTGCTGACGAGACCGGGCGAGGCCGCGCCGGACCAGTTCGGCGTCAACGCGGGTGCGTCGGGGCATGGGCGCACTCAGCCCTTCTCCGCGGACTCCAGCGCCTGCAGCAGCACGTCGTGCGCCTCGGAAAGGCGACGTGCTATCGCTTCGAGCTTGGCAAGAGACGGCCCGTTTTCGAGGTTTTCTGCGTCCCCGGGGTCGGGCAACTGCGCAAGCAGGGCGCCGATTTCCGCTCGAATCTGATCAGGATCGATATTCATCGCGTTTCTACGCTAGTCACCGGCTAGCCGCCGCGCACCAGAGACCAGCGCTGCAGAGCGTCGCGCGCACGGTCGTCGCCGGCCTCGATGCGCACCGGCCGCCCGTCAAACGGTGCGCTCCATACCGCGCTGGCGACAGCGCGCACGATCGACAGCCCGTCGGAGTCACCGTCGCCGTCACCGCTGACCGTCACCGCCTTCTCGCTGATGTCGACGTGCCAGCCGGCCTGCGGACCCACCGCGAGCAGCTGGGGATCCTGGTGCAACGAGCGCAGGTCGTGCCCGATATAGGTGGGCCGCTGCGCGGGTTTGGCGTAGACGGCATCGCGCGCGGTATTGACCCCGGTGAGCACCATCAGGCTGGGCAGTTCGGCGGCGTTGGCACCCTCGATGTCGGTGTCCAACCTGTCGCCGATCACCAATGGCGCACGGAAATCGCCGCGCGCCACCGCATCTGTCATCAGCGTCGGCGCCGGTTTGCCCGCAACCTTGGGTTCGGCCCCAGTGGCCGTTCGCAGCGCGGCCACCAGGGATCCGTTACCGGGCAGCAGGCCCCGCTCGGTGGGCAGGGTGGGGTCGATGTTGGCCGCCACCCAGAGGGCGCCGGCCCGGATGGCGAGCGCAGCCTCGGCCAGATCCGGCCAGCCGATGGTCGTAGACAGGCCCTGTACGACGGCGACCGGGTTGTCGTCGTACCGGCGTACCGGCCGTAGCCCTGCTGCGGCGATCTCGTTGGCCAATGCGTCGGTGCCGACGATCAGCACCGGCGAACCCGGGGACAGCTCGCCGGCGAGCAGGTGGGCGGCGCTCTGGGCACTGGTGACGATGTCCTCGCCGGTAACGGTGAAGCCGAGTTCGCGCAGGTGCGCCGCAACCTCGTCGGGGCTGCGCGAGGCGTTGTTGGTGACATACAGCTTTCGGCTGTGCACCTCACTCAACGACTGCACGGCGCCGTCGGTGGGCCGGCGGCCCCGAAACACCGTCCCGTCCAGGTCTATCAGCAGGCAGTCATATTGCTGCGCAATGGTTTTCACGTCGTTCGAACCCGTCACGTCAGCCAAGCTCGCTGACCCGGTCTTCGGCGTCGGTGACGCCTTCGGTATCCGCGGCCGCCGAGTGTAAAAACCACTGCAGCGCCTCGTCGTCGCGGCCGAGCGCCAGCAGGGTGTCCGCGTAGGCGTAGAACAACCGCGCGGCCGTCGACCCGGTGCGCCCCGGGTCGAGCTGCGGCGTCGACAAAACGGTCAGCGCCTGCTCCAGCTGCCCGAGATCCGAGCGAGCGCCGGCGGCAACGATGCGCATCTCGTCGGCGTCGTCACCGACGAGCCGGGCCGCCTCCGGCCCGCGGGCCAGTTCGATCGCCCGCTCCGGACGGCCAAGACCCCGTTCGCAGTCGGCGATCAGCGCCAGCAACGCGGACTTGCTGCCCATCCTTCGGGCAGCGCGCAATTCGGCCAGCGCCTGGGCCCAATCGCCGCAGCGATAAGCGGCGATTCCGACGGCTTCGCGGATTGTGGCGATCCTGCTGGAGCGCGCCCGCGCGGCGCGGGCGTGTCGCAGGGCGGCTTGCGGGTCCTCATCGAGCAACTCACCCGCGGCGACCAGGTGGCGTGCCACCGCGTCGGCCGTCGCGCGATCCAGGGTGCTGAGTTCGCGGCGGATTTCGGGTGCCAGCTGCCGGGCGTCAACACCGGGCGGTATCGGGGGCCCCTGTTGGGGTGCGCCGTCGCCTTGCCCGGCAATGCTTTGCGGTTGGGCCGGTCGCGCCCTGCCCGGTCCTGACCAGCGGGCCGCCGAGCGCGGCCGCCGCTCCCCGTCTCGGCCATGCCTGTCGTCGCCCACCCGTGCCGTTCACCCCGATCGCTGCTCGCTTTTCTCTGCAAAGGATACGGGCGCACGTCGAACGCCGATGGCGGGGCGAACTAGGCCTGCAGCCGGCCATTCAGCAGCGGTGCCAGGACCGCCGGACAGTACGTCGCTATGGCCACGATGGTGAATACGCCCGCTGTCTTCTCCGACATCCCTCTCCTGGCGGCCATTTCGGAGACGACCGAGTCGAAGGACTCACCCGGTTGGAACAGCATCGGACAGACCGATTGGCCCGCCGCCGTCGTGCTGGCCGGCTGGGTATAGGAGACGCCGGCATTCGTCAGCGCTGACAGAAATGCGTTACCGAGCATGTCGGCGCGTATCGGAGCCGCCAACACCGTCGTCGCAACAATCAGACCCGCAGCCAGCGCCATGAACCGAAGGACCGTCGCCCGCCCGGCAAGCCGCGTACCCATCTGTTCGTTCCGGACCTCTGGCGCGCAAATCACGGTGACAACAGTGGTCAGCAAGAGTCACATTTACAACACGGTGAGGTAAAGGTTTGCACACTAACGCGTTTCGCAGCGCCTTTCGCGCAGGTCGAGGAGTAAAAGCGCTAGACCTTTCTAGACCCTTTCTATGCCGGCGACATTGCGCTTGCCGCGGCGCAACACCAGCCAGCGGCCGTGCAGGAAGTCGGAGCGCTGCGGCACCCATTCGTCGCTTTCGATGCGAACGTTATTGACCGACACCCCACCTTCGCTGATAGTGCGCCGGGCGGCGCCCTTGCTGGCTGACAGTCCGCTGGCCACCAACAGGTCAACGATCCCGTCGGGGCCCCCGGGTTTGAGTTCGGCGATCGAGGTCTCGCGCAATGCCGAGGCCAGCGTCGCCTCGTCGAGTCGGTCCAGCTCGCCCCGGCCGAAGAGCGCCCGGCTGGCGTGCTCGACGGCCGCGGTGGCCGCCTCGCCATGCACCAGAACGGTGAGCTCGGTCGCGAGCCGACGCTGCGCGGCACGTTGTTGCGGACGCTCGGCCGTGGCCTGCTCGAGCTCGGCCAGCTCGTCGGCCGACAAAAAGGTGAACCAGCGCAGGTACCGGATCACATCGGCATCGGCGGTGTTGATGAAGTACTGGTACCAGGCGTAGGGGCTGGTCATCTGCGGGTCCAGCCACAAGCTGCCGCCGCCGGTGGATTTGCCGAACTTGGTGCCATCGGCCGCGGTCACCAGCGGAACCGTGAGCGCATGCACTGTCGCGCCGAGCTTTTGGCGGACCAAGCGGACCCCGGCGATGATGTTGCCCCACTGGTCCGAGCCGCCGATCTGCAGCGTGCATCCGTACCGCTGATGCAATTCGACGTAGTCGTTGGCCTGCAGCAGCATGTAGCTGAACTCGGTGTAGGAGATTCCCTCCCCCTCCAGACGCCGCCGGATGGTGTCGCGATCCAGCATCACGTTGACCGAGAAGTGCTTGCCGACATCGCGCAGGAACTCGATCACCGACATGGCGCGCGTCCACTCGAGGTTGTTCTCGACGATCGCGCCCGTCGGTGAGGTGTCGAAGTCGACGAATCGTTCGAGCTGTCCGCGGATCCGCTCGGTCCATTCCGCGACCGTGCCCTCTTCGTTGAGAGTGCGCTCACCGGTGTCACGTGGGTCACCGATCATGCCGGTGGCGCCGCCCGCGAGCACGATGGGGCGATGACCCGCGCGCTGGAAGCGCCGCAACGCGAGCAACGGCACCAGATGCCCGGCGTGCAGGCTCGGCGCGGTGGGGTCGAAGCCGGCGTACACCGTCATCGGCCCGCGACGGGCTTCGGCGGCCAGCGCGTCGAGGTCGGTGGACTGCGCGATCAGCCCGCGCCAGCCCAGCTCGTCGAGGATCATGGGAGAAGAGTCTTCCAGAACGCCGGGGGGCGACGAGGGTCGAGTTGTTGTGCAGTTTCGGGAGATCGATCTGCCCAACAACTCGACGTTCGGCGCAATACTGCTAGTCGCTGGCGCCCGGCGCGGGCGCACGGGGGCTGCGGCGGTAGGCCGAGACTTCCGGTCGGCCGGCCAGCCACAGTCGCCAGGGCCGGTCGGCGGCCTGGCTGATCCCCACGCGCGGCCCCGACACCGCGCCATGCGCCTCGTTGAGCGCCAGCGTGACCGGACTCCTTCGATTGAAGACATCAATTCCGTTGTCGGCCATGGTGATTCCCAGAGCAGAGCAGAGATTTCCGGGACCACGCGCCAGCGCGATGCTGCGGACACCTTCGCTGCGCCGGGTTTGAGCGACGTCGAGGCCCTCTTCGATGGCGGCGGCCCGCAGCAAGACGGCCGCGGCCGTCCCGTCGGGGCCACACACAACGTTGGCGCAGACGTGGATCCCGTGGCTGCGATAGGTATAGAGCCGTCCGGGAGGCCCGAACATCACGGCGTTACGGCCGTTGAGGCCGCGGTACGAATGCGCCGCGGCATCCGGCCAGGGACCGTCGGGAACTCCGCCGTAGGCCTCGACTTCGACGACGATGGCGCGCACGCCCCGTCCGGTGATGGTGGCGCCGAGGAGCCGATGCGCGGCCGCGACCGGGTCGCCCAGCAGTTGATCAGCGCTCACCGCACAGATTGTGCCCCGTGCTGATCGCAGGCCCAGCGGGGCTGGGTGCAGCGGGTCACCACCATCAAGCCATTGGCCCTTGACAATCCCGCGCCGGGGGCGGATATTCATCACATGATGAGTTCATCGCGTGATGAATTAATGTCCGGCGATGCGGGGCCGGCCATCAGCATCAACCGTCTGCGGGTAATCCGTGGCAAACGCCCGGCGCTGCATGACTTCTCGGTGGACATCGCCCGGGGCAGCATCACCGGTCTGCTCGGACCGTCCGGCTGCGGCAAGACGACACTGATGCGTTGCATCGTCGGCACCCAGATCGTGACGTCGGGAAACGTGACCGTGCTGGGCCATCCCGCCGGATCCGCGACGCTGCGCCGTCGTGTCGGTTATCTGCCTCAAGACCCGACGATCTACAACGACCTGCGGATCATCGACAACGTTCGTTACTTCGCGGCGCTCTACGGTTTCGACAGCCGGGCCGCCGATGCCGCGATCGAGCGGGTCGGGCTGACGGACCACCGGACCGCCTTCTGCGGCAACCTTTCCGGTGGCCAGCGCACCAGGGCGTCGCTGGCATGCGCGCTGGTCTGCCAACCCGATCTGCTCGTGCTCGACGAGCCCACGGTCGGCCTGGACCCCGTGCTGCGGGTGGACCTCTGGGAGCAATTCACCGAGCTCGCCCGCGACGGAACCACGCTGCTGGTCTCCAGTCATGTGATGGACGAAGCCGACCACTGCGGCGATCTGTTGCTGATGCGCGACGGTCAGTTGGTTGCGCACACCACCCCGACCCGACTCCGAGAGGACACAGGATGCACGTCACTGGAGGACGCGTTTCTGTCCATCATCAAGCGCAGCACCACGCTCCAAGCCGGTTAGGGCTGCGCGGTTACACCGCCACCACGACGCGGATCCTGCGTCAGTTGGCCGCCGATCACCGCAGCGTCGCGTTGATCCTGCTGGTACCGATCCTGGTCATCACGCTGATGTACTTCATGTTCGAAAATGCTCCGCACCGCCCGGGCACTCCTACGCCGTTCAACAACGCCTGCCTGATCCTGCTGGGTCTGTTCCCGCTTTTCGTGATGTTCATCATCACGTCGATAACCATGCAGCGCGAACGGGCGTCGGGGACGCTGGAGCGCATCTTGACCACTCCGCTGCGCCGGCTCGACCTGCTGATCGCCTATGGCACCGCGTTTTCCATTGCCGCTGCGGCGCAAGCCATTCTGGCGACCATCGTGTCGTTTTGGTTCCTCGGTTTCAACACCGCCGGCAGCCCGGTATGGGTGTTTGTGATCGCGATCGTCAACGCCGTGCTGGGCGTCGGCCTGGGACTGCTGTGTAGTGCGTTCGCCCGCACCGAGTTTCAGGCCGTCCAATTCATACCGCTGGTCATGGTGCCGCAGCTGCTGCTGGCCGGCATCATCGTGCCCCGGGCGTTGATGGCTCACTGGCTGCAGTGGATCAGCAACGTGCTGCCGGCCAGCTACGCGCTCGAGGCGCTGCAGCAGGTGGGCGCGCATTCGGAATTGACCGGCATCGCGATGCGCGACATCATCGTCGTCATGTGTTTCGCGCTCGCGGCGCTCTGCCTGGCTGCCGCGACCTTGCGGAGACGGACGCCCTAGCGTGGCAACCACCGACACCGGGCGCAGACGGCCCGGGCGACCGGCGGGCAACTCCGACACTCGGGACCGGATCCTGGCCAGCGCCCGAGAATTGTTTGCCCGCAACGGCATTGCCAATACCTCGATACGCGCGGTGGCCGCGGCAGCCGGGGTCGATTCGGCGTTGGTGCATCACTACTTCGGCACGAAGGAAAAGCTCTTCGCCGCGGCCGTTCACATCCCGATCGACCCGATGGACGTCATCGGCCCGTTGCGCGAAGTGCCCGTCGAGGAACTCGGCTACAAACTGCCGTCAATGTTGTTGCCGCTGTGGGACTCTGAGATCGGTGCCGGGTTGATTGCCACGCTGCGGTCGATCCTGGCCGGGACCGAGGTCAATTTGTTTCGTTCGTTCATCCAGGACGTGATCGCTGTCGAAGTGGGTACACGCGTGGACAGTCCGCCGGGCAGCGGCACCATCCGCATCCAGTTCGTCGCGTCGCAGCTGGTCGGTGTGGTAATGGCACGCTACATCCTGCAACTCGAGCCGTTCGCGTCGCTGCCGGCCGACCAGATCGCGCGAACCATCGCGCCCAACCTCCAGCGTTACCTCACCGGGGATCTGCCGGACGCGCTCGCGCCATGAGGCGGGCGTGCTCGTCGTCGTCGACGTCGCGGGCCTCGTCGATCA
>DATKEW010000226.1:0-12904 GCA_035511785.1 Mycobacterium sp. | reverse complement strand
AACTGCAGTCGAAGACAGAATCGCTGGCGCGCGAGCTATCTCGTGATGGTGTTGGAACGGGCCAGGCGGTGGGCATCATGTGCCGGAATGGACGCAACTTCGCCGCCGCGGCGTTCGCCGCCGCCCTGGTAGGCGCCGACGTCGTGCTGGTGAACACCGAGTTTCGCACCAGTGCGCTTGCCGGTGCGTTGAGTGCACACCAGATCACAACGATGTTCTGCGACAAGGAATTTGCGGACCAGATACACGATGCCAGTGCGTCCATCAGGGCAATCGATCCGGAAACCGCCGAGACTCATCCTGGCGAGTCCCGGCCCAAGGTCGTCGCCTCGGGCCGACTCGTTCTGCTGACCGCGGGCACTACCGGTGTGCCCAGGGGCGTGCCGCGCACACCACGGATGAGCTCGGCAATAGGCGTCGGCATGACGCTCCTCGAGCGCACCGGGCTGCGCGTCGGGTCGCGAATCGCGGTGGCGGTACCAATGTTTCACGGGCTGGGGCTCGGCATGCTGATGCTTACCGTAAGCCTGGGCGGCACTGTTCTGACCCGTCGGCGCTTTGACGCCGAAGCCGCACTCGCGCAGGCGTCGCTGCAGCGCGCCGACGGGTTGGGGGTGGTCCCGATCATGCTGGCGCGCATCCTCGACCTGCCCCAACGTGTGCGTGCGCGAAATCCGTTGTCGTCCTTACGGGTGGTGATATCCAGCGGCGACCGGCTTGATCCCAGTCTGGCGCGCCGGTTCATGGATACCTACGGCGACATCCTCTACAACGGCTACGGTTCCACCGAGGTCGGTATCGGAGCTTTGGCTACACCGATCGAGTTGCGGCATGCTCCAGAAACGGTGGGGCGGCCGGTTGCGGGGTGCCCGGTGCGCATCTTCGACAGAAACGGCAGACCGGTCGGGCCGCGCGTAACCGGCCGGATCTTCGTCGGCGGTGAGCTGGGGGCGGAGGGCTACACAGGCGGTGGTGCTAAAGCCGTCATCGACCGTTTTACCAGCACTGGTGACATGGGCTATCTTGACAATTCGGGCCGGCTGTACATCGTTGGCCGTGAAGACGACATGATCGTCTCAGGCGGTGAGAATGTCTATCCGCGCGCGCTGGAGAACGCGCTCGCCGAACACCCCGACGTTGCCGAGAACGCGGTCATCGGTGTCCCCGACGAGCAGTTCGGCCGGCGACTGGCCGCGTTCGTCGTTCCGCGTCCGCAGCGCGAAGTCGATGAGGAGCGGTTACGGGAATACTTGAAGGGCAAGGTCTCTCGCTTTGAACAGCCCAGGGATATCCACGTCGTGACCAGCATTCCACGCAATCCCGCCGGCAAGGTCGTGCGCAGCGAGTTGTCTACCTAGCTGCTCGAAGTCTCACTCGTCCTCGTCCTCGTCCTCGGCGACACCGATCGTTTTGGCCAACCACTTGGGCGCCACCGCCGAGATCGCGGTGGCGCCACCGGTGGCGCCCAGCACTCCCGTCCAGGCGACCGGTCCCAACGGCGTGCATCCGAAAAACTGGCTGATAACCGGGGTTTGGACGATGCCGACCAGCACGCCCGCGCTGCCCAGCGCGGTCGCCACCACGAGTGGGCTGTGTCGGCGCGTGAGCAGGGTCTGCGCCAGCTGCGTTGTCACCAGTGCGGTCAATCCCATTGTCGCCGTGCGGCGTTCGCTGCCGGGCGTCCAACGCCCGATGGCCCAGGCGGCCGTTGCCCCGGCGGCCGTGACGGCACCCCGGGTGACGATCCGGCGCATCAGCGGAGCGTCCAGGGAGGGAGTAGGCCCGGTCAGCACCGCACGCTGGTGTTCAGCGCGTGCTTGTTCGGCCTCTTCTTCGGTCTCATACTCGGCTTCGTCGGGCTCGACATATTGCGAGGTGACCGCGACCGCAAGCGCGGGGAACATGTCGGTGAGCAGGTTCACCAACAGCAGCTGACGGGTCCCCACCGGCGCCCGCCCGGAGCCGAGCGCCGTCCCGATGATGGTGAACAGCACTTCGCCCACATTGCCGCCGACCAGAATCGTGACCGCATCACGAACACCGCTCCACATGCTGCGGCCCTCGACCAGCGCGTCGAGTAGCACGCCCAGATCATCGTCGGTCAAGACGATGTCGGCGGCCCCGCGGGCGGCTGACGAACCACGACCGCTCACCCCGATGCCCACGTCGGCCATCCGAATCGCGGCCGCGTCGTTGGCGCCGTCGCCGACCATCGCGGTCACTCGACCGCAACGCTGCAGCGCGGCCACAATCTGTACCTTTTGCTCCGGGCTGACGCGGGCGAAAACCTGAACGTCGGCCGCGAGTTTGGCGAACGCGTCCTCGTCCAGGCTGGCGAGTTCGGCACCGGTTACCACTCGCGCATCCGCGGACATGCCCAACTGCCGGGCAATCGCGCGTGCGGTGATGGGGTGATCGCCGGTTATCAGCACCACGTTGCGGTCGGCGTCCTGCAGCGCTTCGATCAGCGGACGTGATGATGCCCGCGCGGTGTCTGCCAAACCCACATAGCCGAGCAACTCGAGGTCCTGGGCGGCAGCGTCGACCGCATCCGCGGCGGTTTCCTCGTCGTCGGTGGTCCCGTTGTCCCAGCTGCGCTGCGCCACCGCCAGCACTCGCAAGCCTTGCTCGGCAAGGCTGTGCACCAACGACTCCGCATGCTCGTGGTCAGCGTCGGGATCGGCGAACCGGCAACGCGGCAGGACCACCTCGGGAGCGCCCTTGAGCATCAGGATCGGCGACGACGGGTCTGTGCTGAGTGTGCCTATCGCGGCGGCAAAGCCACGACTGGACTCGAACGGCACCTCCGCGAGCACCGTCCACTCCGAATCACCTTGACTGGTAAGCGAACTCGCCGCGGTGACGATGGCTTCGTCGGTGGCGTGGGCGTGTCCCTGTCCCTCGTGGGGTTGCGTGGACGCCCACGCTGCCGCCCTGAGCACGGCAGCGGACTGCGGATCGGCGGTGTCCGGGAATGGATCGCGTGGATTGGCCGCGCTCGGCACGGCGCATACGACGCGCAGCCGGTTCTCGGTGAGAGTGCCGGTCTTGTCGAAACATACGGTGTCGACTCGGCCCAGCGCTTCGATGGTGCGGGGAGCCCGGACCAGTGCTCCGCGCGCCGTCAGGCGTTGGGCGGCGGAAAGTTGGGACAGGGTGGCCACCAACGGCAGGCCCTCCGGGACGGCGGCCACCGCGATTGCGACACCGTCGGCGACCGCCTGACGCAAGGATGCGCGCCGTAGCAACGCCAAAGCGGTTACCGCGGCACCGCCGGTAAGCGTCAGCGGAAGGACCTTGCTGGTGAGCTCTCGCAACCGGGCCTGGACTCCGGCCGACGTTTCGACGTCTGCGACCGCGGAGATCGCGCGATGCGCGGCGGTGCCGACCCCGGTGGCCACGACGATGGCCCGAGCGTGCCCCGCGACGATCGCGCTGCCCTCGAACAGCATGCTGGCCCGGTCGGGGTCGTTGACGGCAACGGGTTCCACCTGCTTGTCCACCGGTAGCGACTCACCGGTGAGCAACGACTCGTCGACCTCGAGGTCTTCGGCCACCAAGAGGCGTGCGTCCGCCGGCACCACCTCGGGCGCGGCCAGGTCGATGACGTCGCCGGGCCGCAGCGACTTGGCGGACACCGTAGCCGTGCGGGTGGCGTGCTGGGCCGCCTCCAATCGGCGTCGTGTCGTCGCGACTGCCGGGACTACTACGCGGCGCACGAACTGGTCCTGCTCGGCGAACAGCTCGGCGGCGGCCGCCTCGGCCCGCAACCGTTGTGCCCCACCGGTTATCGCATTGACGGTCATCACGCCGGCGACCAGAAGCGCGTCGATATTGCTGCCGACAATCGCGGATGCGGCCGCCCCGACGGCCAGGATCGGGGTCAGCGGATCGGCGAGCTCGTGCCGTGTGGCCACCGCCAGGCGCCCCACGGTTTGTACCGGCCCGCGCAGCGGTGCCAGCGCAGGGCTGTAGGACAGGTCATCGAGACGGCGTCGCCACGACGGCGCGCCGGGCTCGACGGCCAACGGTCGTGCACCACCGGCCAGCCGCGAATAGACGATCTCCGGGTCCAGCGCATGCCAGGCGGTTAGCGGCTGCGGGGTGGGATCGGGCAGCCGTAGCACCCTGCTGGCCGAGAAGGTTCCCGCCACCAACGCGGTGGCCGCGGCCGCGTTGACCGGATTGAGCCAGCGACGGAAGCTAAACGGGTTGGTGGTTCTGTCCCGCTCACCGGTGACTAGCAGCAGCCCGGCCAGCGTCGTGCCGCCCTGGGCGAGGTGCACCGCCGATTCGCTCGCCGACCGGGCTACCGGAATCGCTGACAGGATCCGCACCGCATCAGCCAGGTCCGTGCCCGTGATGATGTCGGCGGTCCACGGTGTGGCCGCGCGTGGATCATCAAGGGCCACACCGACATCCGCGATCGCCAGGGCCGCCAATGTGTCGGTCGACGCGAAGTCGCGGTGCAACGCGGTGATCAGCAATACCGGCCCGCGGTCTACGCGCAGCTCACGTACCAGATTCAACAGCGGTGTGCCAGGCGGATGCGTCGCGCCGACGCTCGCGGTCAGGTCCTCGGTGCCGGCGACGTGGCGCAAAACCACCCGGGCTCCGGTCCGGTGCGCGGTCTGAAACAACGGAATCGCATAGGGGTCGACTTCCCAGCCAACCCCGACGCTGCCCACGCGTTCGCCGTCGACCACGAGGTCGGCGCTTTCGCGGCCTTGAGCCGGCGCGGCGGACGGGCCTTGCACCGGAACCCATCTCAGCCTTGCGCCGGTAGCCGGCAACTCGTCGGGGTCGGGCTCCGGCGCCTCCTCACCGTGCAGCAGCGCATCGGCAACTTCATAAACCCGGTCGTCGTCCCAGCCGGGCGCATCTCCGCGGGAATGCAAAACGGCACGGTGATCGCCGCGCAGCGCAGCGCCGTCGATGACGACCACCTTGACCCGATCCAAGCGACGCAAAGCACCCGGATCGAGGACTAACTGTCCGGCATTGGCCAGGCCGCGACCCAGTACCGCGGCAAACGCCTGCCGACCCATATGCGCCGCTCTCGGCACCGCGGCCTCGATCGCGCCGGCAGCGTCTTCGGTACCACCGCCGGCCACCAACGCACTCGCCGCGGCGATCAACGAGCCGTTTGCCGCCGAATTGACATAGCTCTCCACCGGGCCGGCCATGGACCCTTTCGCGGTGTCGATGGCGGCATCGATGGATCCGCCGACCACCACGTGCGAAGCCTCACCCGCTGCGGCGGCCGCCCAGCTGTGCCGCGGCACCTGCGATTTGGCCCCGGCCGACGAGATGACGGGCACGACGGGAGCCTGCGGCCGCTCGGGTGAGGCCAGCTGAGGCTCCCGGTCTCCCCATACGCGGCGGTGTGCCGTTGCCTCGGAGATTTGCAGGGTACGTTGCGCCAGATCGAGCAGCGGTGTGCCGATCGCCTGGGTTAGCCCGTGCGCCGCGGCCGTCGTGGCGGCGAGCGCAATATCGGTGCCCACTCGACCCAGTCGCGACTCGAGGAGCGACACCATGCGCGGTTGATGATTGATGAGCGCGGCCGCAGCCCGGGTGGTTTGCGGTGCAGCGGGCAGGCGGGTGACCCAGCCGGTGACCGCGGCACTCACCGCGACCACATCCATTGCCGCAGCGGTCAGCGGCACCAGAATCGCCAACGGGTTGCCCGGATCGGCGAAGGGCGCAGAAAGGGGTGCCGATCCCGATCCTGACGAACCTAGGTCGGCAGCGATGGAAGCAACCGTTTCCCGCACCTCGTCCAAGACGGTGGCGTTGTCTGCGTCATCGGAGAGTTCGACCACCAACCGACCCAATGAGCCCTCGACATGGGCCTTGGCCACGCCCGGAATCCTGCGCACCGGCTCCTCCACTACCGCCGCATACTCGTGCCAGCGGGGGAACGGCAGCAACGGATCCAGGTCGAGATGCACTCGCTGCCCGCTCTGCCAGCGCACCGGCGGCGTGATGCCGTTGGGGGACCCGTTGGAGGAACCGTTCATGCCGAGTGCTCGGCCGGTCGAGTCGGCCACCGAGTGCACCACCGGGCCGGCCAGCTCCACTACCGGGCTGGCCAACACCTGGACCGCGCCGGCAGCGCCGGCCGCGGTGGACACGCCGGCTCGCACTACCTGGGCCGCTCCGCCGGTGACGCCAACGACGACGCTGGCTACACCCGGAATCTTCATTCGGCCACCCTTCAATTACGTCTACCGCGCCTATACTCCTGGCGTCTCAGGGACCTGTCCACATATGGCCTCGACCGTAGGCCGTGCGGTGACATCGATGACTGTGTCGGCTCGGCGATTCGAATAATTGACCGGGCTGCATCGCTTCCCCTAGACGGGGCTTACCTACTTTGCGGCAATCCAAACGCGCTAAAAAGGGCCGGATCGAGAAAGACGGTGAGCGCGGCGATCCCGGCAGTGCCAGTGGTGAGGACGTGGATGGAATGGGCGCGCAGTACGTCGTCGGCACCGCGGCGGTACTCGGCCACGGCGGGTTGCGCGTTCGCCGCCGTCGGGACCAGCACGATATCGCCGGGCTTGGTGAAAGCACGGGCGGCAAGGAACCGCATGACCGTGTCGCGGCCGGTGAACCACATAGGCAGAGGCGGCATTTCGAGCCTGACGTCGGCTTGCAGCAGCTCGGTAAGGGCGGCCATGTCCGCGTTTTCGAATGCCGCGCAGTAGCGGTCGAGCAATTCACGGCGCTCGGCGTCATCGGGCTCGACAGCGTCTTCTTCGGTGGGCGAGATCTCGGCGAGACGGGCCCGCGCCCGCTGCAGGGAGCTGTTGACCGCGGCCGGTGTGGTTTCAAGGAGCTCGGCAACCTCGGCGGCGCTGAACTGTACGACATCGCGCAAGATCAGCACGGCTCGCTGTCGCGCGGGAAGCTCCTGCAGCGCCGTCATCACTGCCAGCCGCACGCTTTGCTTTGCCGTGATGGCCGTTTCGGGGGTCTCGAACATGAGGGCATCCGGGATCGGCTCGAGCCACTGATGCGCGCCGCTGTATCCGTCCAGGCTGACATCCGGGTCGATCGAGCTGTCACCCAGCCCGGCCGGCAGCACCCGGCGGGCGCGGTTCTGAAGCGCACGCAGGCACGCGGTCGTCGCGATCCGGTACAGCCAGGTTCGCAACGCCGCCCGTTCCTCAAACGCCCGATAACCCCGCCAGCCACGCAGATAGGTTTCCTGGACCAGATCTTCGGCGTCTTGCACCGAACCGAGCATGCGATAGCAGTGCGCGATCAACTCGGCACGAAACGGCGCCGCGCGCTCGATGAAATCCTGCTGAGCCGGCACGGGCTTCTCCTATCTGGGCCTCCGGTCCGGGTTGGACCCGAAACGCTACTCCAGTACAGAGACACGCAGGCGCGAAAACTCATCGGACTTCATCGGTCAGCGGCGATGAATCCGGGCGTCGCGCCGTATCTGAATTAGTGGACGTCCAGTCCGCGCCGGCGATGCACCGGCACCGACTAGCTTGTGAAAGCGAGAACGAACATGAATCAGGGCCCGAAAAGCCAAGCCAATGGGCTCGTCGGCACGACAGCGATCGTGACCGGGGCGAGCCGCGGATTCGGCCGCGCCATCGCCACCGCGTTGTCGGTAGCCGGTGCCGACGTCGTCGGCGTTGCGCGCAACCGCTCACTACTGGAGGAGGTCGGCAGCCAGCTGGGCGACACCTTCACGCCAGTGGTCGCCGACGCCGCCGATCCGGCGACGGCCGGCCGGCTCATCGACGAGTACCGGCCGCGCACACTGGTGCTATGCGCCGGGGCCGCTCCGCGGATGAGCCCGTTGCAGGATCAGACCTGGGAGACCTTCAGTGAGAACTGGAACGTGGACGTCGCACAGGCGTTTCACTGGACCCGCCATGCGCTGCGGCGCCCACTGGCGTCCGGCAGCTCGGTGATCGTGATATCCAGTGGCGCCGCCCTGGCCGGATCACCGCTCAGCGGTGGTTACGCGGGCG
Source organism: Mycobacterium sp. (assembly GCA_035511785.1). Lineage (GTDB taxonomy): Bacteria > Actinomycetota > Actinomycetes > Mycobacteriales > Mycobacteriaceae > Mycobacterium. The sequence continues at coordinate 4,904 of DATKEW010000226.1, read as the reverse complement.
CGAAGGCGACCGTCAGGTTCATCACCAGCTACGCCGCCATCGAATCGCAACGGGCCGGGCTGGGGATCAGCTTCGTGTCCGTTCTGCCGCGGTTGACCCCGGCCACCGACCTGGGTGCCAAAGCCGTCGCGGCCTACGCCGAGCGGCAAGGTGTCGACGTGGACACATTCGTGCAGGCCGGCGGGCCCGCGCTCACCGCGGAGCAGGCCGGCCGGTCGGTACTGGCGATCGCCATCGGCGAACCCCGGGACAGCGACGCATACCTCCTCACATCCTCGGGCCTGTCTCCGCTGGCCTGAAGCCACCCAACCCGAAAGGCGAACAACCTCATGAACGCAGCAATGAACACGCCCCCGATCGTGTCGGCCCAGGAGTGGGCGGCTGCCCATCATCAACTACTGGTGAAGGAAAAGGAGCTGACCCGGGCCCATGACGCGCTGGCGGCCATGCGCCGGCGGATGCCATGGGTGGCCGTGAACTCCGAGTACGAGTTCGACGGACCCGAGGGCAAGGTCAGCCTGCTGGGTTTGTTTCAGGGACGGCGTCAGCTGATCATCTATCGCGCCTTCTACGGCCCCTACATAGACGGCTGGCCCGATCACTGCTGCAGGGGCTGCGCGATGATCGCCGACCACATTGGCAACCTCGCGCACCTCAACGCCCGCGACACCACGCTGGTGTTCGCCTCGCGGGCGTCACAGCCGGACATCGAGCGCCTTAAGGCGCGGATGGAATGGAAGATGCCCTGGTACACCATCACCGATAGCTTCGACGCCGACTTCGGTGTCGACGAATGGCACGGCACCAACGCGTTCATCCACGACGGCGACCGGGTATTTCGCACCTACTTCATCAACAACCGGGGCGACGAGGCGCTGGGGAACACCTGGAGCTTCCTCGACATCACGGCGCTCGGACGCCAGGAAAATTGGGAGGATTCGCCGGAGGGCTACCCGCAGACCGCGCCATACGACTGGTGGGACTGGCACGACGCGTATGGGCAGCATGAGCCGTCACGATGGTTTGGCGAGCCAGACCCCAACGATCCCAACGACATACGGCCGCCTCTCAGCGACTAAGCCGCCCCGGATGTATTCGCAATTGTTCTCGTTCAAATAGCACAAATACGCGGTAGCCGTCGGACGGCTACTCGCGCACTATTGGGCTTGCGAAATATTCGCTTTACAAAATTCGGTGGTGTGCCCTGTCAACCTGGTACCCGGCCGGGAACGACTTCTCGATGACCTGCAGCTGGTGGTCCACCCTGGACTCGAGTTCGAGAACTACGCAGCTGTCGCCGAGAGTTTTCGATTCGAGGACGATGTACCGCTGACCGCAATCGGTGATCGGGTCGCCCGAATGCAATCTCTCGACGGGCACCGACTCCGGGGTTTCGCTTACCTCCATCCATGACACGTTAGGTCAACTCCGCGAATGAGGGAATAGTTCTTCGGTCAGCCATCAAGGCGTGTCGCCCCCACGCTGCTTGAAGAACACGCTGACGCGAGAGATCAAACCGTCGTCGCCCTGCTCGAAGAGGATGCATTCGGGCCACTGCGCGGAGGCGCCGTCTATCTCGAACGCCTCGGTCAACTCGACGTAGGACACCCGGGCGTCGACGTGGGAGACCCGCTGCACCTCCAACCGGTGGCCCTTGAGATTGGTGAGGACCTTGCGCAGGTAGGCGACGTAGTGTGCCTTGCCTTCGACGAGATCGCAGAACGGGCCCTCCCGGGTCAAGCCCTCGTCGGCGATGGTGTCGGCCAGTCCGTCCCAGTCGTGGGCGGCCAGGCACTCCAGGTAGCGCTCAACCACTTGACCTTCGGTCGCGTTGCCCATGTCGTTCTCCGCTCATTCGATGATGGCCACGTCCACGGTAAGCCGGGCCATCGCGCCGGGCTAGGTTGTCTGCTATGAGCTGGTGGACCGCTTACGCCGAGCGGACGCTGACAGAAGACGTGCCCGCGCCACCCGATGAGGTCCGCGACTTCTACGTGGACCTGGACAACATCAAGCTTGTGCATCCGCTGATCGTGTCCGTGGAATCGCTGTCCCGCGCTGAGACCTCGGACGGTTACCGCCGGAGCTATCGCGTGATCGACCGAATTCCACTGGGGCCGTGCGCCATCCGCATCACCTACCAGGCGCGGCTGCATGTGCCCGCCGAAGGCGACGTGATGACCGAGGCCGATCAGTTCCCCGGGGTGCGTCTGCGTGGAACGGTGAGTTTCGAGCAGGTCGGGACCGGTACCCGGGTCACCGAGCGAATCCGCATCGCCGCGCCCCGGCCACTGGCCGGGCTGACCACGCGCGAGGCGGTCAAGGCGCACGTCGCGATGCTGGCCGGCATCCGGAATCACTTCGAATCCGCTTGAGCGGCTGTGGTTCAGCGAGGCTGCTGCTTTGCGGAAACGACATCACCAGCGACCATCCGCTGCAATACGCGGCTTGACGATCCACTTCCGCCGCCAAGTAGAACCGCTCAGACCTATAACGCTCTAGCATGACCGCAGTAGCTCCCTCGTGCAGTCCTTGCGCCGGTTGGGCCTCAAACCACCATTAAGGAGGTTGCAATGAAGTGTCGTGCCGCTGTGATTCGCGGGGTCGGCAGGGACTGGGAGATCCGCGAAATTGAGCTTGATCCGCCCCGCACCGGTGAAGTTCTGGTACGGATGGCCGTTGCCGGAATTTGCCACTCCGATGACCATCTGTTTACCGGCGATGTGGTGCCGACGCCCGAGGTGCTGGCCGCAAGCGGTCAGCCCGCGCCGGACTGGTTCCCGCTGCTCGGTGGTCACGAGGGTGCTGGTGTTGTCGAGGAAATCGGGCCGGGCGTGACGACGGTGCAGCCGGGGGACCACGTGGCGCTGTCGTTCATTCCCGCGTGCGGCAATTGCCGGTTTTGTGTGAACGGGCAGAGCTACATCTGCGATATCGGTGCGAGCCTGTTCGTGAGGGAGATGCCCACCGACGGAACGTGCCGCCGGCATCTCGGCGACGAAAACCTTTTGGCTTATGGTCAACTCGGCACGTTCGCCGAATATGCGGTGCTATCGGAAAGATCCGTCATCAAGATCGACGACGCGGTCCCGTTCCATGCCGCCTCACTCGTGTCGTGCGGTGTCAGCACCGGCTGGGGCTCCGCGACGGTGTCGGCAGGCACCGAGCCCGGCGACACCGTGGTAGTCATCGGCACCGGTGGCGTCGGGATGAACGCCCTGCAAGGAGCGCGCGCCGTCGGTGCAACCTATGTCGTCGCAGTGGACCCGGTTGAGTCCAAGCGGGATTCGGCCAAGATCTTCGGTGCCACGCACACCGCCGCCTCCGCCGAGGAGGCGATACCTCTGGTCAAAGAGATCACCGCCGGGGTGATGGCCGACCGTGTCGTCGTCACTCCCGGCGTTGTGCACGTGGACTTGATCCCATTGGCGATGACGCTGCTTCGCAAGGGCGGGATATGCGTGCTCACCGGCATCACCCCTTTCACAGAGCCCCCGGTTCCGTTGGTGCTGCAGGAGATGGTGCTGTCCGCCAAACAACTCAGGGGAGCGCTCTACGGCGGGATGAATCCGCGCACGAGCGTGCCGATGCTGTTGTCGTTGTATCAGGCCGGCGCATTGAAACTCGACGAGTTGGTCACCCGCCACTACGCGCTCGACCAGATCAACATGGCGTTCGCCCACCTGCGCGAAGGCCGCAACATTCGCGGAATTATCGATTTCGCCGGCGTCTAATCAACCCTGTGGCTCGTGATCGCGACGCGCACCCCAAACAGATTCACCGCTCGATCCACTGCGATGTCAACGCGAACTCCGACAGATACTTCGTCGAACTCCATCCGCCGTCGACAACGATCGTTTGGCCGTTGATGAAACTTCCCCCCGGCGAGCACAAGAACGCGACAGTGCTGGCAATGTCGTCGATACTGCCCAACCGCTGATGCGGCGTCATCTCGGTGTTGATCTTGCGGAATCGCTCATCCTCCAAGCGTTTCTCGACCATCGGTGTCAGCGTCACACCGGGCGCGACGGCGTTACAGCGGATGCCGGACGCCCCGTACTGGCAGGCGATGTGAGTGGTCAGCGCGGTCAGCCCGCCTTTGGCCGCGGAGTAGGCGCCCCCGCGTAACCCGCCGATGACCGCGAAAGTCGATGTGACGTTGATGATCGCCGACCCGGGTCCCATATGTGGGAGCACCTCGCGGGCGAGCCGGAACGGGGCGCGCAGCATCAAACCCAGGAAGTAGTCCAGTGTTTCGTCGTCTGTTTCGTGTAGCGGTTTGGGGCTGCCCACCCCGGCGTTGTTGATCAGGAAGTCGATGTGACCCCACCGGTTGACCGCGAGGTCCACGATGCGTCGTGGCGCGTCATCATGGGTCAAGTCGGCAGCGATTGTTGCGACGCGGTCCGGATCATTGACAGCCTTTTCCAGCTCGGCCAGCCGGTTCTCGTCGCGGCCTGTGCCAACGACCGCCATGCCCGCCTCGGCGAGTTTTGTTGCGCATCCGAGGCCGATGCCGCTGCTTGCCCCCGTGACGATTGCGACCTGCATCTCACCCATCCTGTGTCAGCGCCGCTCGGATCTGATGCTTGAGTATCTTCCCTGCGTCGTTCTTCGGCAGCGCATCCCAGATGACCACCTGTTCTGGCGCTTTGAATTTCGCGATGCCCTTGCTCTCCAGCAGCGCAAGCAGGCTCGCGACGTCGGGCCTTTGCGCGCCCGCGGGCACGATCACGGCACATGCCCGTTCTCCCGTGCGTTCGTCGGGCAGCCCGACAACCGCGATTTCGGCGATGCCGGGATGGTCGGCGAGCAGGTCCTCGACTTCCTTGGCCGCGATGTTCTCGCCGTTGCGGATAATGATGTCCTTGGCCCTGCCGGTCACGACGAGATAGTGGTCATCG
>DATKEW010000225.1:0-15537 GCA_035511785.1 Mycobacterium sp. | reverse complement strand
GGCGACGATGGCCAAGGGCATCATCCTCGTTGAGAGTCGACCCAGTTCGCCCGAACGCGACCAGGAGTACAACACCTGGTACGACGAAGTGCATCTGGGCGAACTCGTGGCTCTCGACGGGTTCGTCTCGGCGCGCCGGCTGCGTCCGGTTGACGGCGACGGCCCATATGTCGTCATCTACGAGATCGAGGGCGACGACCTCCAGGCCATCTTGGACAACATGATCGCCAACGCCGGCCGGCTACACATGTCCGATGCCCTGCAGTTGGATCCTGTGCCCATCCCGCGGCTGCTCGAGACGACAACCGAGTACGGCCCAACGGGCTAGGCGGGGTAAGCCAAGGCGATTTCCTCGAGCCGGTCCACGCCGTTCGCAAAGTCGCCGCCGGTGGACAGCAGAAGCACGACGTGATCCGCGCCCGCGGCCACGTGCTCGCGCACCTTGACACCGATGTCCGCCGGATTACCTTGTGCAACAACCGCATTCACCAGCTGGTCACTCACCTCGTCGATGTCTCGGGCTGAGTAGCCCAGGCGGGCGATGGTGGCCGCGTACCCCGGCCGCCCTAGTCGGCCCGAAACAGTCTCCCGCGCAGTCGCTTTCGCCCGATCCCGGTCGAAGTCCGGAACCGCGGTCAGCCCCACCACCAGGAGCTTGTCCGGTCCCAGCGCCTGCCGGGCCCGTGCGGTGAACTCCGGAGGCAGCATGGCCGGGAATGCCCCATGTGCGATCTCGACCGCCAGTGCAAGCATTTTCGGACCGTTGGCGGCGATGATACGCGGATATGGCGCCTCGGGCGCCGGAGGCCAGGTGGGGCTGTCCATCCGGTCCAGGTAGTCACGCATCGTGGCCAGCGGGTGGCCGAATTCCTGGCCGGTACTGGCCGCCTGCTCGGGGTAGCCGACCCCCAGGCCGAGTACGAACCGGCCCGGGTAGCCCTGGGCCAGTTGGGCGGCCGCAGCATGCATGGTCTGAGCCGGCCGGGCCCAGATGTTGGCGATGCACGTGCCGAACACCGTCCGTTCGGTGGCGGCCAGCAGCATGGCGAGTTGTACCAGGGCGTCCTTGCCGATGACCTCGTTGGCCCAGACGGCGCCATAGCCGGCGCGTTCCAGCCGGCCGACGGCCTCTCGTTGCAGGTTGGCATGTGGGGTGCTGGTCAGTGAGACCGGCAGGCACACGCCAACCGGTCCCAACGCCCGGCGGGCCGCGTCGACCACGCTGGTCTGCATGGGCGATGCTCCTTCACTCGCCGAAGTAATGGCCTGCTTCGAGATCCTCGATCAGCCCGGGCCGTTCGGGATGCCAGTCAAGCACTTTCTGCGTCAGAGCGCTTGACGTGGGGTTGTCGAAAGACGCAAAGACAGAAAGGAATCCGAAGTGGTCACTCGCCTCTTCGGGAGAAATGCTGACCACCGGAACGTCGAGGTGGCGCCCGATGACGGCCGCGATGTCACGAAACGGCACGCCCTCGTCGGCGACGCCGTGCAACCGCGTCCCCGCCGGCGCCGCCTCGAGCGCCAGCCGGTACAGGTGTGCCGCGTCGAGCGTGTGGACACCGGGCCAGCGGTTGGACCCGTCGCCGATGAAGGCGGAAACGCCTTTTTCGCGGGCAATGTTGATCAGGCGGTGGGCGAAGCCGTGGTGATCGAGCGTGCTGTGCACCAGCGGCGACAGGCGAATGACCGACGATCGCACGCCGCGCTCGGCCAGCGCGATGGTCGCGTTCTCCGAGTCGATCCGCGGCCCGCCCTCGGCGGTGTCGTTTTCGGTCGCGACCCGTCCTTGGGCAAAGAGCGCGAGCAAGAGCGTTCCGGAAGTGTTGACCAACGGCCTATCGGAGCCCGCCAGCACCTCGCCCATTGCTTCGACGACGCGCAGGTCCGTCTGGGCGGCACCGACGAAGTCGCTGTCGTAGTCGTGCCGGTAGGCGAGGTGGATGACGCCGTCGGACGCCGCGGTCGCTGCCCGCAGGCCGTCGAGGTCGTCAAGGTCGCCGCGGTGCGGCTTGGCGCCCTTAGCCGTCAGGGCGGCCGCGCCCTCGTCGGAGCGAGCCAGGCCGGTGACCCGGTGCCCGGCTTCGAGGAGTTCGGTGACGACGGCAGAACCGATGTGTCCGGTTGCACCGGTAACAAACACGTCCATGGTGTGCAGATCCCTTCTGATTGACGTGCCTTCAAGTCAAAGGTCCATCCGATGCGGTGTCCAAGATCTATTCCATATCGCGCGATGCAATTCAGGCATCACAGCAGCTCAAGAACGCTATATGGAGAAACCACCTGAGCCGCGCAGCTACACTGGGCGCATGACGGACTCGGCATCGCCGCTGGTGGACCTCGACCTGCGACTGGTGGGGTACTTCGTAGTGGTGGCCGAGCACCGCCACTTCGGCCGCGCGGCCACCGCGCTGCGCGTCGCGCAGCCGTCGTTGAGCCGGCAGATTCGCCGCCTGGAGCAGCAGTTAGGCGTCCGGCTACTGGACCGCACGCCGCAAGGCACTCGGCTGACCGAGGCCGGCGAGGTGTTCCTGCCTCGGGCCAAGGCGCTGCTGCGCTCGGCGGTCCAAGCCACGGCGCAGGCCCGGGCCGCGGCCCAGCCCAGCCACATCATCATCGGCTACACACCGGGTTTGATCGTTACCCCAGCGGTGCGGGAGTTGCGTCGCGAGCACCCGGACGCCGAGGTGCAAGCCTTGCATGTGGATTGGGACCAGGCACGCAATGTGCTGCTCGACCATCGCGTGGACGCGGTGGTCACCCGGCTGCCGTTTCCGACCGACCAGTTGCACGTGACGATCCTCTATGACGAGCCCCGGGTGCTGGTGGTACCCGTCGACCATCGCCTGGCGGGCAGGGAGTCGGTCACCCTGGACGACATCGCGGACGAACCCATACCACGGGTGCGGCACTCCGATCCGGCCTGGAGCGCCTTCTGGCGCATCGACCCTCGGCCCGACGGGCGCCGGGCACCCGACGGTCCGTTCATCGACGCGCTCGAGGACAAGTTCGAAGTCATCGCCGACGGGCAGGCGGTGGCCATCACGGCCGGCTTTCACACCAAAAGCCCGCGACCGGATATCACCACGGTCCCTTTGAAAGGCGTCGAGCCCAGCCATGTCGTATTGGCGACTCGCGCCGGAGACCGCAGCCGCCTGGTAGCGGCCTTCCGCAAACTCGCCGAGGCCCACCTCACCGGTCCGGACTCTTGACGCTGAACGTCGACTTGTTGGGCGAAATTGGAATTTGGCGCAACAAGTCGACGTTCGGCGGCCAAGTTAGGGCTACTCAGCCAGCTCCGGCGGCGGCCGGTAGTCCGGCTGATAGCCGGAGACGTGGATCGGACTACCGACGAGGCGGAAATCACCCGCCGTCACAACCACTTCCGGAGTCACTTTCAGTGCCTCGGGAAGCGTTCGAACGGCCGCTGCGGGGACTCCGAGTGGACGCAGCCGCCGTTCCCAGCCGGCCGCGCTGTCGGTGGCCAGCATCGCCGTGACGACGGCGAGCACCTCATCGCGACGGGCGACCCGTTCGGCCATGGTTTCGAAACCGCCGATACCCGCCTCGGCGGCAAAGGATTTCCAGAACCCGTCGTGCGTGATGAACAGCGCCAGATACCCGTCCGCCGTCGGAAACAGCTGGGCCGGAACGTAATACGAGTGCGCACCGTATGGACGGCGCTGCGGCTCGACACCGCTGTTGAGGTAGGCGGAGGCGTAATAGTTGAGCTGCGACAGCATCACGTCGCGCAGCGACACATCCACTTGCCCGCCGGTTCCGGAGATGATCTTGGCCAGAAGTCCCAGCGCCGCGCACATTCCGGTGGAATTGTCGGCCGACGAGTAGCCGGGCAGCGTCGGCGGGCCGTCCGGATCGCCGGTCAATGCGGCGGTACCGAAACCCGCCTGAACCACATAGTCGAAGGCCGGGTCGTCGCCGCCGTGCAGGCCGAAGCCGGTGATCGTCACACAGACGATCCGTTCGTTGTGCGCCCGCAAGTGCTCGTAGGTGAGGCCGAGCCGGCGGATGGCCGACGGTTTCAGGTTCACCAGCAGAGCATGGGATTCCGACACGAGCTCGCCCAGGCGTTGTTGTCCGCTTTGCGAATTCAGGTCCAGGCAGATGCTGGATTTGTTCCGGTTCAGGCTGGCGAAGTAGCTGGGCCCGACGCTGCGGGAGATCTCGCCGCCGCGGGGTTCGATCTTGGTGACCTCGGCACCAAGATCGGCGAGCAACATGGTGGCGTACGGACCGGCCAGCATGGTGCCGACTTCGAGGACGCGGATCCCCGCCAGCGGTCCGCGGTTTTCCCCGCCATTCTCTGGGGTCACCGCAACTCCGCTGCGAGCGCGGCGATCATCTCGCGGGTTCGCTGCTTGGAGGCGACCAGCTCGTCCCGGGTGTCACCGATCGGCAGGAGCCGCACCGACAGATCGGTGACACCGGCAGCGGCGAATCGGCGCAACCGGTCCAGGATTGCATCCTCGTCGCCGGCCGCGCAGATGTCACCGACATCCTTGGCGTCGCCGTATCCGAGCAGCCGCTGGTAGTTCGGCGAAACCTCGGCCTCGCCCAGAATCCGGTTGGCGCGCTCGCGGGCGGCATCGATTTCGCCGGCAGCACAAAGGCATACCGGGATGCCCGCGATGATGCGCGGGGCCGGGCGACCGGCGTTGTCGGCGGCCTTGGTGATCCGCGGCACCACGTGCTCGGCCACGGCGCGTTCGTCGGCCATCCACAGGATGGTGCCGTCGGCCCGCTCGCCGGCCAGGCTCAGCATCACCGGCCCGAGCGCCGCGACCAACACCGGTAAAGGCGCCACCGGAGCCAGATCGAGGGGGTTGTGCACCCGGAAGGTGTCGTTCTCCACGTCGACCGCGCCGGGATTGGCCCGCGTAGTTGACAGGGCGGCGTCCAGCACTTGGAGGTAGTCGCGGGTGTATGCGGCCGGCCGCTCGTAGGGGATCCCGAGCATATCGTCCACGATCCAGTGATGCGACGGGCCGACGCCGAGGACCAGCCGGCCACCGGTGGCGGCGTGCACCGATAAAGCCTGGCGCGCCAACGCGATTGGGTGCTGCGCCTGCAATGGGACCACCGCGGTACCCAGTTCTATCCTGCTGGTGCGAGTCCCCAGCAGGGCCACCGCAACCAGCGCGTCGAAGTCGTTGGGAATCTGCGGGATCCAGGCGCTGTCCAGGCCGGCGGTCTCGGCCCAGTCGATGTCGGCCAGCATCTTGGTCACCTTGCGCGCGGAATCCCCACGCTCGGGTCCGATCATTACTCCGATGCGCACGGTTCCTCCGGGGCTGTTTGCAAGGCGGATTGCGGGGTGCCGGTCAACGCGCGGATCTCGCGCACCAGCGTGTCGAGCGGTGTCCCAGTGGGGAATACCGCGGCCGCGCCGGCCTCGAGCAGCTTGGGTACGTCGGCGTGCGGGATGGTTCCACCGACGACGACGGCGATGTCAGCGGCATCGGCGGCACGCAACGCTTCGATGGTGCGTGTGGTGAGCGCCAGATGGGCACCGGACAGGATGCTCAAGCCCACCACGGCGACGTCTTCCTGGACGGCGATCGATGCGATGTCTTCAATGCGCTGCCGGATGCCGGTGTAGATGACCTCGAAGCCGGCATCGCGCAAGGTGCGGGCGACGATTTTGGCACCCCTGTCGTGCCCGTCGAGGCCCGGCTTGGCAACCAGAATCCGAACGGCCATCTAGAACACCACCGGTTGCTGGAATTCGCCCCACACCGCTTTGAGTGCAGAGACCATCTCACCGACCGTGCAGTAGGCGTTGGCGCAGTCGATCAGCTTGTGCATCAGGTTGTCGGTTCCTTCGGCGGCGCGTGACAGTGCCGCGAGGTTGGATTTCACTGCGGCCGAATCTCTTTCGGCCCTTACCTTAGAGAGCCGCTTGAGCTGCAAATCGCGGCCCTCGGCGTCGAGCTCGTAGGTGACGACATCGGGCTCCGGCTCCTCGGACACGAACCGGTTGACCCCGACAACGGGTCGGGTGCCGGCTTCGACGTCGTGATGCATCCGAAAGGCTTCGTCGGCGATCAGGCCCTGCAGGTAGCCGTCCTCGATCGCGCTGACCATCCCGCCGTGCCGCTCGAGATCATCCATGATCTCGGTGATGCGCGCTTCGGTGGCGTCGGTGAGCGCCTCGACGAAGTACGAGCCGCCGAGCGGGTCGGCGACACTGGCCACACCGCTTTCGTAAGCCAGGATCTGCTGGGTGCGCAGCGCCAGAGTGGTGGATTCCTCGGTGGGCAATGCGAACGGTTCGTCCCAGGCGGCGGTGAACATCGACTGGACGCCGCCCAGCACCGCCGCCATCGCCTCGTAGGCCACCCGCACCACGTTGTTGTGTGCCTGCGGGGCGTACAGCGACGCGCCGCCACACACGCAGCCGAAGCGGAACATCGACGCCCTGTCCGTCGTCGCCCCGTAGCGTTCCCGCACGATGGTGGCCCAGCGACGGCGGCCCGCCCGGTATTTGGCGATCTCTTCGAAGAAGTCCCCATGGGTATAGAAGAAGAACGAGATCTGCGGCGCGAACTGGTCGATGGTCATCCGGCCGCGTTCCACCACGGTGTCGCAATAGGTGACGCCGTCGGCCAGAGTGAACGCCATCTCTTGCACCGCATTGGCTCCGGCGTCGCGGAAGTGCGCGCCCGCCACCGAGATTGCGTTGAATTTCGGGACATCGGCCGCGCAGAACTCGATGGTGTCGGCGATCAGTCGCAGCGACGGTTCCGGCGGCCAGATCCAGGTCCCGCGGGATGCGTACTCCTTGAGGATGTCGTTCTGGATCGTCCCGGTGAGCTTGGCCCGCGGTATCCCTTTTCGCTCCGCCGCGGCGACATAGAACGCCAGCAGGATTGCCGCCGTGCCATTGATCGTCATGCTGGTGCTGATCTTGTCCAGCGGGATGCCGTCGAAGAGGATCTCGGCGTCGGCCAGCGTGTCTACCGCGACGCCGACGCGGCCGACCTCCTCACCGAACTCGGGGTCGTCGGAGTCGTATCCGCACTGGGTGGGCAGGTCGAGCGCCACCGACAGTCCCGTCCCGCCTTGGTCCAGCAGGTATCGGTAACGACGATTGGATTCCTCGGCGGTACCGAAGCCGGAGTACTGCCGAAACGTCCACAACTTGCCCCGGTACCCGGATGCGAAGTTGCCTCGCGTGAAGGGAAACTCTCCGGGAGGCGGAGGTTCCGCGCTTCTATCCGCTGGCCCGTATGCGGGCTGCAGCGGGATACCCGATGGGGTCTGAGCCGCGTTATCCATCGATGAATAACGTACTTGCAAAAAAAGAGAATGCCAATACCACAGCGCTGACCTGGCTAAACAGACACTCACGCGTCGGGTTGCGGCCGCAATCGGCGAAGGGCTCTAGGCTCCTGCTCGCGAGGGCCAAGACGACGACGGAGGTCGACATGACGGTTTCCAGGCTATCGGCGGCGGACATCGACGCCGCCGCCAAACACTTCGGCTTTCACCTCGACGCCGACGCCCGGCGGGCCTACCTGGCGGTCGCGAACTACACGCTGAAGTCTTACGACATCGTCGACGAGCTGTACGACGAGTTTGCGCGCCCGCAGGCCCCGCAACGGGCCTACCGGTTCCCGGCGCCCGACGACAACCCGCTCGGCGCCTGGTATGTACGGGCTGAAATCGCCTCTGGCGCCGAGGGGCCGCTATCGGGCCGGACGGTGGTCATCAAGGACAACATCGCCGTCGCCGGCATACCGATGATGAACGGATCACGCGCGGTAGAGGGCTTCGTCCCCAGCCGCGACGCAACCGTCGTCGAGCGGCTGCTTGCCGCCGGGGCAACCATCGCGGGTAAAAGCGTCTGCGAGGATCTTTGCGCTTCGGGGTCGAGTTTCACCTCCGCGTCCGGGCCGGTGCGCAACCCGTGGGACATCACGCGCGAAACCGGCGGGTCATCCAGCGGGAGCAGTGCACTCGTCGCCGCCGGTGAGGTCGAGCTGGCCCTTGGCGGCGACCAAGGCGGATCGATCCGGATCCCGGCGTCGCTGTGTGGCGTTGTCGGGCACAAGCCGACGCATGGGCTGGTCCCGTACACGGGAGCGTTCCCGATCGAGCGGACGATCGATCACCTCGGTCCCATCACACGCACGGTCGCCGACGCCGCGCTTTTGCTCACGGTGCTCGCCGGACCCGACGGCCGCGACCCACGGCAGCCCGCGGAGATAACCCTGGTGGACTACCGGGCCGCACTCACCGGCGACGTGGCCGGTCTGCGGGTGGGCATCCTCACCGAGGGCTTCGGGCAGCCCGGCTCGCGGCCGGAGGTCGACGACCTGGTCCGGTCGGCGGCACGGCGGTTCACCGAAATCGGCTGCGCCGTAGGCGAAATCAGCGTGCCTTGGCACCGCACCGCTATTCATGTCTTCGCCGTTATCTTTACCGACGGCGCCACTTATCAGATGCTGGACGGCAACGGATACGGGCTCGGCGTGGAAGGGCCCTACGACCCAGAACTCATGGCGCACTTCGCAAGACAGCGGGCCGTCAAGGCCGACCAACTCGCCAGCATCATCAAGGCGACGGCGCTGTGCGGACACTACGGACTGAACACGCTTGGCGGCACATCCTATGCCAAGGCGCGCAATCTGATGCCACACGTACGCGCCGCCTACGATGCGGCGCTCTCGCAATACGACGTGCTGGTGATGCCCACCGTGCCCGGCACGGCTGACACATTGCCGATGGGCAGCCCCCAAGATATAGCGCTGTTCGGACGAGCGGTCGGCAAGGCTTTCAACGCCGCACCCATTGACATCACCGGCCATCCCGCGATCTCGGTGCCCGCCGGCCTGGTTGACGGCCTGCCCGCCGGAATGATGATCGTGGGCAAGCGATTCGGCGACGCCACCGTGCTGAAGGTCGCCGATGCCTTCGAATCCCTCTGCGGGGGTTTCCCCGAGGCTCCGCACGTGAATACGTGAAAGGCTAAGCGCGGCAAAGAATTTCGCCGTGCGGGATCGCCAGCCAGCCGTCGGGGGCCGCGGCCCAGGCCCGCCACGCCGCCGAGATCTCCTCGAGCTGCGCACTGGTGGCCAGACCTGAATGCAGCAGATCGCGAGCCACATCGGAATGAAGGATCCGGTCGGCCCACATTCCGCCCCACCATTCGCGGGTTTCGGGCGTCGCGTAGCACCAGAGGCTGCCCGTCGGCGTGACGTCGTCGAATCCCGCCTCAAGCGCCCACGACAGCAGGCGCCGGCCCGCATCCGGTTCGCCGCCGTTGGCACGGGCCGCCCGATCGTAAAGGTCCAGCCACAAGTCGAGCGCGGGAAGCCGCGGGTACCAGATGAACCCCGCATAGTCGCCGTCGCGGGCCGCGACCACGCCGCCCGGCCGGCAGACTCGCATCATCTCTCGCAGCGCCCGCACCGGATCGGCGACGTGCTGCAGCACCTGATGGGCGTGGACGACATCGAAAGTGTCGTCGGGGAAGTCGAGCTTGTGCACGTCGGCGGTGGCAAACGAGACGTTGGACAGGTTGCGCCGCTCGGCCTCGCCGCGCGCTGTGGTGAGAACGTCGGCGAATTGGTCCACGGCCGTCACTGGGCCCGGCGTGACCCGCGCCGCGAGGTCGGCAGTGATCGTTCCAGGGCCGCATCCAACATCGAGCACGGACAACCCAGGCTTCAGGTAGGGCAGCAAGTACGCGGCGGAGTCCTCGGCGGTACGCCGCTGGTGACTGCGCAGCACCGATTCATGATGTCCGTGCGTGTACGTAGCCGTACGTTGGTCGTTCACGTTGCAGCCCCTCAGATCGTGCGTTCTCGGCGTGAAGCTTACCGGGCTGATCATATTCTGGAATATCTATCTCGACATACGAGATGCTAGTCGACCGGGACATTGAGGATCGGGCGGTCGACGCCGGCACCGGGACCGTCGAAATGCCACCACTCCCCGGAGTACGGAGTCAGCCCGCCGTACTTCATGGCGTCCCGCAGCCGCGCCCGGTTCGCCTGGGCGTCGGGGCTTACCCCCTGAGTGGCGAATGCCATTGCCCGCGAAGAGAAATCGTCGAAGTCAGTGCCCATGTCGGCCAGGCATAATCCATCCGCTTGCCGTTCGGGCGGGCACGGCTGTTGTGCGCTGGTGAAGGTCACGTCAACCGAACGCCCGGACTCATGGCTGTGCGCATACAGGCCCGGGCGGGCCACCCAGGCCGGGTTGGGAACCACGTTGAACATCCTGACCTGAACGTCGTGCGGCCGGTAGCAGTCCCAGAACACCATCAGGTGGCCCTGTGGGCGCAGCGCCGTCGCCGCCGCCGCAAGGCCCGGGGCCATGGATTGGTGCACCAGGCACCGGGCGTCGGACGGATACAACTGCGTGCCGGTGAAGTTGTTCGTCGTCGCGTAGCGCAGGTCGATTACGGCGTCGGGAACAACAGTCCGAACGTCGACGAATCCGGCCGCGCGTGCCGCGTCGCTGACGGGCGGCACGTCTGGGTCGGCCCGCGCGGTCGCGGCACCGGAAACCGTGACCAGGCCAACGGCCACCGCGAGCGGAATGACTTGCCCCGTGAGACGCATCTAGTCATTGTCGCGGTTCCGTCGCGATCAACCGGGTAAGGCGAGGGCGGAAAAAAGCGGTGGGGCCGGCGGCCATTGATGAACTGGGGCTGATCACCTATGGTCCGAGTAGCCGATCGGCTAGCCTCTGGCCGGCGGCCCGGAGGAGCAAAAAGCGATGGCCGGTTTCGGCTTGGGCGCCATGCACAACGCGATCAATTCGCGTTTCGGCCTACGTGGGGTGCTCAGTCCTTGGCGGGGCAGTTGAGGAGATTGGTTTTGCGATGCCGATGATCGACGTGACGTTCGTGCGTGGCTCCTTGGATGACGAGGCGTTGAGCCGGCTGACTGACGAGTTGGTCACCGTGCTGCTGCGGGCCGAACGCGCCCCGGATACCCCGTTTCTGCGCGACAACACATGGGTGTACCTGCATGCGGTGGATGCTGCCGAGCTCTCGGTGGGCGGCAGGGGGCCGGGCGAACCTCGATTCAGGATCGACCTGACGGTGTTCGAAGGAGCACTGTCGCAGGAGCGCAAAGAACGGCTCACCGCCGACGTGCATGCCGCGGTGTGCGCCGCGGCGGGAATCGAGCCGCAGGGCGCACGGGCGTTTCACGTCTGGGCGCTGATCCACGAGATCCGGGAAGGCAATTGGGCCGGCGGCGGCAAGGTCATTTACTACCAGCAGGTCAAAGGCCTTGTCGCCGAAGACATGCCCGACGAACGTCTCGCCTGAAGGGCCTAGCCGAGCCGCTTCAGCCGCTCAAGCGTTGCTTCGGCTGGTCGGTGCTTTTCACGTCACGCCCCTCGCCGGCCGCCATGGTGGCGGCCTCACCGCGAGCCAGGCCCACCGTTGCGACGATCACCACCGCCGCCGCCACCACCAGCACAAACCACCCTGTGCCGTCGGCGCCCACGGTCTCTTCGAGCACGAGGACCCCGAGCACGCCGCCCACCACGGGCTTCGCGACGATGATCGTCGGCAGGGAGGCGGTCAGCGCGCCGGCGCGATACGCCGACTGGTGATAGATCATCCCGGCCACTCCGCAGAACACCCAGAGATACAGCGATGGTGTGTGCCACAACTGGCCGGCGTTGTGCTCGACTATGTCGACAATGCCCTTCATCAGCACCGCGAACACCGCCAACAGCGAACCGGCGACCGCCCCCAGCAGCGCCGCCGCTACCGTACGATCCCTCCAGATCCGGGCGCTCAGCAAACACAACAGCAACGGCGGACCCATCACGAGGGCCACGACTAGCCAGGTTTGCGACGATGCCTGCTCCTGGCCGCCCGCCGGCTGCCCGACCGCGATGACTATCGCCAAGGCCACGGCCAGCAGGACCGCCCACATCCACTCCCGGCGGGTTACCGGATGACGGGTGACTCGCGAGTAAATCGGTAGGGCGAAAAGCAGCGCCGTCACCTGCAACGACATGACCAACAACACCGAGCCGTCGTCGAGTGCCAAAGCAAGCAGAAGGTAACTGGCGATGTCCCCCACACCGCCCACCCACCAGCGTTTGTCGCGCAACAACATGCCGAACAACGCCAGATGGCCGACCGGTTTGTCGGTGACCTCCTGCGCGGACCGCTGACGGATCACGTTGCCGACCGCGGATGCCAGCGCGGCGCAGAGGGCATAAAACGCCGCCAGATCCGCTTCCGACATGGGGTGACCTCCTCGCCGACGTCCGGCCCCGAAGCCGCACGCACAGTTCGCCGTCTCTGCTACCGTCGCCCGGTTGCGCTGATTGCTGTCTCGCCTGAGCGGAACCCGCACCGAAACCGCGTCTCCACCAATTTAGTCGCGACCCGTGCGACTAGCTCGACAGTGCCTCAGAGCGGAAATTTGGTATCCGTTAGCAGTTCGGACAGGTCCCAGAGCGCGGCGGCGGTGTTTGCGCGCTTGGCCAGCCAGCTGCGCCAGGTCGGCTGGGTGCGACCATACAGTCCGAACCGCGGGCCGACGAACGTGTTGCCCGGTAAATCCTGCGATGCCGCGTACAACGTTTGCCGAGCGCCGAAGTCGGCATCGGTGGAGACCACACGGTCGGCGGCCAGCACCACCGCGTCGGTCAATCTGCGGCCGGAGCGGCCTTGCAGGTTCGTGTGCGACCAGCCGGGGTGGGCGGCCAGCGCGCGCAACGGAGAGCCTGCGGTATCCAGTCGCCGCTGCAGCTCGCTGGTGAACAGCAGGTTGGCGAGCTTCGACTGGCCGTACGCCAGCCACCTCGAATAGGGCCGGGACTGCCAATTCAGGTCTTTGACGCTGATGTAGCCGATCATGTGCAGCAGCGAGGCCACCGTCACCACGCGGTCGGTGAGCTTGGGCAGCAGCAGGTTGGTCAACGCGAAATGACCGAGATGATTGGTGCCGATGTGGCGCTCGAAGCCGTCGGCGGTCAGCGCGTAGTCGGTGGCCATGATGCCGGCGTTGTTGATCAGGACGTCGGCGTCATCTATGCCGTCGGCGAAGCGGTGCACCGAGGACAGATCCAGCAAGTCGAGCTGACGCACCTCGACTTGGCCTGCTTTGGGGCCGGTCACGCGCTCGGCGGCGGCCGCACCCTTTGCGGTGTCGCGCACGGCCAGGATCACATGGGTACCGACCCGGGCCAACTCGCGGGCCACCACCTCACCCAGCCCGCTGTTGGCGCCGGTGACGATGGCGGTGCGTCCGGCGAACGAGGGCAGCTCTGCCGCGGTCCAATTGGGCATGGCAGCCACCCTAATCCGAAGTTGTGAGGGCTTCTGACCCATGGGCGTTGACCTTGCCCACGGGCGATGAGCTGGTCCGGGCCCGGGATGCCGGCAGCTGTCGGCCGATCGTCGACGAGGACGTCGCGGGTATGGTGCGGGGATAGCCCACGGAATCCCACCCGGGGCGCGCCAGTCCCGTTCCGAGGAGTATTCAGTTGGGATCCGATGTGCCCGTCTCGTCAGTTTTCCCTGGAGCCGTCGCCGCCGGTTGGCACGGCCGCGATCGTTTGCCGGGCACGCGTCGGTGACCTTCGGATGTATCTAGGGGTCATCGTCAATCCGCGCGCACGCAAGAATCGTGCGGCGCGGCACGATCCCGGCGCTGACCTGCGCCGCATTGTCGGCCGGTGGGGCGAGGTGCACGAAACCACCTCCATCGAGGAACTCCGCGGGGTCGTCGAGCAGCTTTGCCCACGGGTCAGCCACCTGATCAGCGACGGCGGCGACGGATCGCTGAATTGGTTGATCAACGAGACCCAGCAATGCGTCAGCGATCCGCAACGCTGGCCGACTTTCGTACCCAGCAACGGTGGCAGTGTCAACGCCGTCGCGCGCAAGGCGGGAGTGCGGGGGCGGCCCCAAGCGATCCTGCGGGCACTGGTCGCGGCGGCCGAGATGGACCGGCCCCCGCCCGAAGTCTTCCTGGACACTCTGGCGCTCGACGGCGAAACCACGGACGGCGCGAAGTTCCATCGGCTGTGCTTTGGGCTCGCCGCCGGGGGCGTCGGCAACCGGTTCTACGACAAGTATTACGACAACCACACTCACGGCCGGGCGGACGTCGTTCGAGTGATCGCGCGCTCATTCGGCGACTACGTCACCAACAAGATTGTCCGCTCGAGCAAGCCCAACTATGCAACCAGCCTGTTCGCTCCGACGCAGGCCCGCGTCGTGATCGACGGCGACGAGGTCCCGACGCGGACACACAGGTTGCTGCACGCCGGCGCGATCGACCTGCAGATCGGCGCCGGGTTCCGGCTCTTCCCCAAAGCGGAGAAACCTGGTGCGCTGCATTTCCAAGCCGGGAACCTGAGGCCCTCGCTGATCGTCGCGCGCTTTCCCGCTGCGCTCAGAAGCGGCAGGCTCCACGGTGATCAGATACGCGACGTCAATGGTCAAGAGATGATCATCGAAGCCGAGGACGAGCCACTGTCGCCGATCATCGACGGCGAGCGCTTCGTCGGCATCGTCAGGCTTGTGGCCCGCGCCGGGCCGCGCATCCGCGTCGCCCAGGTGGGGTCGTCAACCACCGCTCCGGCGCCATGCGTGACCGAGACGTCACGCAACCTCGGGTGCAAGCCATCCGCAAGGTTCCGAATCCCGTAACTATCGCTGCTGACCCGAGATCAGCGCCGACCCTGCAGGATGCGGGTGATTTGGGCGGAGAGTCGGGGGTCGCTCAGCAGTTGGTCGATGAGTGCGGTGAGGACGTCCTGTCCGGTGACGCGGGCGACCCCGAGGCGGTCGGCGGCTTCTCGCTGCCAGATGTCGAGGGCTCGGTGCTGGCCGGGCGAGAGGTCGACTGTTCGTCTAGTTCGTGGGCCGCGTGTTCGTCCGAGGGCGAACGGTTCGGTCGGCGCGGCCGCGACCGCGGGTGTGAGTGGTGTCACGGCTGCGGCGTGGGCGCGGAACCGCTTATCGCCAGCGTTGATGCCGTCGCTTCCGGAGCTCATCGTCGACCTCCTCTCACGGTGACCAGGCGTCAGTATGTCAGTAGATCAGTTTCAGTATATCCGTACATCGGAACCTTCGACGATGTCCGCATGCGCTGCGGACGTAGTTCGGGACGGCGAGTGCGCATGCCGCCTGCCGCTCCCGATAATCACCGCGGGCCGGCTCTCGCATAGCCGGCCCGTCGGTGACTGATTGCTGTAGATGTCTGCCAACGCGGTTGTTGGGAAAGGCGCAGGTGTGGAGGGCGCAGGACCGGCGGCGGCCATGAAGTTCGCTCACGTCGTCGACGCCGGTCGGTAGACCCAGCAAGCGGGTTTACGCGCTGCCACCGGGCGCCATCGGCACAAGCCCATGACGACAGCAGCGACGCGTTTTTGCTGCTGGCATCCTTGCCGATTGCCACAACGACCGGTCGCCGAAAAAGCCGGAGGACAAAAATGCTATTTTCTCGTTTGCGAAAAGCGGTTTATATTGACGTTAATAAACGTGCGCGCTAGCGTCGCGACGCGAGCGCCACCCGAGTAATCAGT
>DATKEW010000224.1:0-3943 GCA_035511785.1 Mycobacterium sp. | reverse complement strand
GTGGCGCCGCAGCTCGACCGACGCCAGAAACTGGTCGAGGTCGACATGCAGGACCCAGCTTGGTGTGGACACGACCATCGCGGTTTGATCACCGTCCACAGAGCTTGCGCGCCAGGCTCTCCCACGCGTCGCCCAACGTCTCCAGGGTGTGACCGCCGTCGTTGAGTTGATGCTCCACATAATCCGCGTCGAGCAGGGCCAGCAGGGCGTCGGTCTGGGCATCGAGGTCGCCGGTGGTGTGCGCCGAGGTGAGCAGCACCCGCACGTGCGTGCGCTGTACCGCGGCCGGCGGACCATGGCGGGTTTGCGGATCGCGGTTGGCCGCCGACAACAGCGCGTGGTGGGTATGGACGAAGCGGAGCCGCTCCCGGCCGAACGCCACCAGCCGATCCATCGGCGGCGTGTCGGGGCCCAGCGGCGGCGGGCCGAACAGAAAGGCCTGCTGGCTGGCCCGCTCGTCCGCGTCGAGCAGCACCAACATCAGGCCCGCCCGGCTGCCGAATCGGCGGAAGACCGTGCCTTTGCCGACCCCGGCGGCCGCGGCCACGTCATCCATGGTGACGGCGTCCGCGCCGCGCTGGGCGACCAGGCTGCGCGCCGCATCCAGCAAGAGCGCGCGATTGCGCGCCGCGTCACCACGCTCTTGCGGGTGCTCTTGCGGAGCGGACACGGACAACTCGCGCAACCGCTCGCTCATACCTGCACTTTAACGCGCCCGGAATAATACGGACCAGAGTCCGGTTTGGTCGTGGCAGGATGTAGACCAACAACCGAAGGGAACGGAACAGTGCCGGAGAACTCCAACATCAAAGTTTTGGCGTTAGTGGGTAGCCTGCGTGCGGCGTCGACCAACCGCAAGATCGCCGAGTTGGCGGCGGAGGTCGCTGCGGACGGCGTCACCGTCACGGTGTTCGAAGGGCTGGGGGAGCTGCCGTTCTACAACGAGGAGATCGACAACGCAACCACCCCTGACGCCCCGGCGCTGGCTCCGGTGGCCGCGCTGCGCGCCGCGGCGGCCGACGCGGACGCCGCGCTGGTGGTCACCCCGGAGTACAACGGCAGCATCCCGGCCGTCGTCAAGAACGCGATCGACTGGTTGTCGCGCCCGTTCGGCAACGGCGCGCTGAAGGACAAGCCGCTGGCGGTCATCGGGGGTTCTTTCGGCCAGTACGGCGGGGTGTGGGGGCACGACGAGACCCGCAAGTCATTCGGCGTTGCCGGTGCCCGGGTGGTCGAGACGATCAAGCTCTCGGTGCCGTTCGCAACCCTGGAGGGCAAGGCTCCGGCCGAGCACGCCGAGCTGTCGGCGAACGTGCGCGACGTGGTCGGCAAGCTCGTCGCCGAGGTCGGCTGAATTTGGCTGCCTGAAATTGGCAGGAGTCAACAAGCCGGTCATCCGGCGACCAGCAACGTTGTGAGAACTGAATAGCCAAAGCCGCCAGCTTCCGCTGGCGGCTTTGCTAGCGGCGGGTAGATGCGAAGCTGGCGCCCGCCGGTGTCGGTGGCCGGTGGTATACCGATGCCTACGAGCACCCGCGACACGAATGTGATCTGCGACACGCCGGGCGGGTGCGCGAGACAGGCTCACGACCAGGGAATTTCAGAATTGTTATTCAGAACATCTTGTATCTGGAGATCTTGTCAGCCACTAGGTGTAGTGTTTCGAGGGCCGGCAGATCCCAGGATCACCACGCCAGCCGGGCATGGTGAACCTCCCGGAATCGGCTTGAAGTCGTCGGAGCCGGGCTTCGACCCCGAGAGCCGCAGGACGGGAATCTGGGGCCTTGACGGACCGCTGTACATAGCGCAGACGCAGTACCCCAAGCAGTTGCCAGTCCGTAACAAGATCCCGACCTTCCGCAAAGGAGCGGCATCCATGAGCGTCACCGTGTACACCAAGCCGGCATGCGTGCAGTGCAGCGCTACCTTCAAGGCTCTGGACAAGCAGGGCATCGCCTACGAGAAGGTCGACATCACCCTGGACTCCGAGTCGCGCGACTACGTGATGGCGCTGGGCTACCTGCAGGCTCCCGTGGTGGTGGCAGGAAACGACCACTGGTCGGGCTTCCGGCCCGACCGCATCAAGGCGCTCGCCGGTGCCGCGCTGAGCGCCTAACGCAGCAGACGATAAGTAAGGAGGTTGCGGTGCGGTCGCGCAGCCTGGTCTATTTCTCTTCCGTGTCGGAGAACACCCACCGCTTCGTGCAGAAGCTGGGTGTTCCCGCCACGCGGATACCGCTGCATGGCCGCATCGAGGTCGACGAGCCCTATGTGCTGATCCTGCCGACGTACGGCGGCGGCCGGGCCACTCCCGACATCAATGCCGGCGGCTATGTCCCCAAGCAGGTCATCGCCTTTTTGAACAACGAGCACAACCGGTCGCTGATCCGCGGCGTCATCGCCGCGGGCAACAACAACTTCGGTGCCGAATTCGCCTATGCGGGCAACGTCGTCTCCAGCAAGTGCGGCGTGCCATACCTCTACCGCTTCGAACTGATGGGAACCCCGGACGACGTGGAAGCCGTCCGCGCGGGTCTTGCTGACTTCTGGAAGGAACAGCCGTGCCACCAACCGTCGCTGCAGAGCCTGTAACCACCGGCGCACACGCGTTGCCGGGCGAAACGGACTACCACGCCCTGA
Source organism: Mycobacterium sp. (assembly GCA_035511785.1). GTDB lineage: Bacteria > Actinomycetota > Actinomycetes > Mycobacteriales > Mycobacteriaceae > Mycobacterium. The sequence continues at coordinate 1,303 of DATKEW010000224.1, read as the reverse complement.
ATGCGATGCTGAATCTGTACGACGCCGACGGCAGGATTCAGTTCGACAAGGACGTGCTCGCGGCGCGCCAGTACTTCCTGCAGCACGTCAACCAGAACACCGTCTTCTTCCACAATCAGGACGAGAAGCTCGACTACCTGATCCGCGAGAACTATTACGAGCGTGAGGTTCTCGACCAGTACTCGCGCAACTTCGTCAAGTCGCTGCTGGACCGGGCGTATGCCAAGAAGTTCCGGTTCCCGACGTTCCTGGGCGCGTTCAAGTACTACACCTCTTACACGCTGAAGACGTTCGACGGTAAGCGGTACCTAGAGCGCTTCGAGGACCGCGTGGTCATGGTCGCGCTGACGTTGGCGTCCGGCGACACCGGTCTGGCCGAGAAGCTGGTCGACGAGATCATCGACGGCCGGTTCCAGCCGGCCACCCCGACGTTCTTGAACTCGGGCAAGAAGCAGCGCGGCGAACCGGTGAGCTGCTTTCTGCTGCGCATCGAGGACAACATGGAGTCGATCGGGCGATCCATCAACTCCGCCCTGCAGCTGTCCAAGCGCGGTGGGGGAGTTGCATTGCTGCTGAGCAACATTCGCGAGCATGGTGCGCCGATCAAGAACATCGAGAACCAGTCTTCGGGCGTCATCCCGATCATGAAGCTGCTCGAAGACTCCTTCTCCTACGCCAACCAGCTGGGGGCGCGCCAGGGCGCGGGCGCGGTGTACTTGCACGCCCATCACCCCGACATCTACCGCTTCCTGGACACCAAGCGCGAGAACGCCGACGAGAAGATCCGGATCAAGACGCTGAGCCTGGGGGTGGTGATCCCCGACATCACCTTCGAGCTGGCCAAGAAGAACGAGGACATGTACCTGTTCTCGCCGTACGACGTGGAACGGGTCTACGGCGTGCCGTTCGCCGACATCTCGGTGACCGAGAAGTACTACGAGATGCTCGACGACGCGCGCATCCGCAAGACCAAGATCAAGGCGCGGGAGTTCTTCCAGACGCTGGCCGAGCTGCAGTTCGAGTCCGGCTACCCGTACATCATGTTCGAGGACACGGTGAACCGGGCCAATCCCATCGAGGGCAAGATCACCCACTCGAACCTGTGCTCGGAGATCCTGCAGGTGTCCACACCGTCGTTGTTCAACGATGACTTGTCGTATGCCAAAGTGGGCAAAGACATTTCGTGCAACCTGGGGTCGCTCAACATCGCCAAGACGATGGACTCGCCGGACTTCGCCCAGACGATCGAGGTCGCGATCCGCGCGCTGACCGCGGTGAGCGACCAGACGCACATCACCTCGGT
>DATKEW010000223.1:0-7619 GCA_035511785.1 Mycobacterium sp. | reverse complement strand
CGAGCACGTGCTCGCAGTTGTCCAGCAGCAAGAAAATCTCTTGATCGCTGACGAAACCTAGCAGGGTGGCGATCGCGGAGCGGCCGGGCTGATCGGGTAAGTCCAGTGCGCGGGCGACCGTCACCGCGACGAGGTCGGGATCTACGATGGGCGCAAAGTCGACAAAGCAGACACCGTCGGTGAAAGCGTCCGCGGTCTGGCCGGCGATGTGGAACGCCAGACGCGTCTTTCCCGAACCTCCCGCGCCACTCAGGGTCACCAGCCGACTCTCGGCCAAAAGCCGTCGCACCTCGGCGGCTTCCGTCTTGCGTCCGACAAAACTCGTCAGTGGCACCCGAAAACGCGGCGCCGCAATGGCTCGTGGTGTGTCAGCCGGCAAGACTTCGCTCACGCACACCGAATCCGGTTGCAGTTACGGCGTTCTGAGGAAAACGTCGTTGAGCGTGACGGTGCGAAGGTTTCGCTCGCGGATTATGTCGATCAGCTGTGGATAGACGTGCGTGACGGGCAGGTGGTTGAGGTGACCGATGACGATCGACTGTGGGGTGAAGTACTGATCGGCCATCTTCAGGATGTATTCCTCGGTGATCAGCGTGGAATCCGACAACGAACCCGACCACAAGGTGGGAACGGTATAGCCGAGTTCTGCTGCCACGGCGTCCACGGTGGCGTTGTGCTTTGCATAGGGTGGCCGATAGTACGGTTTTGCGCCGACGCCGTAGGTCTTCTTCAGAAACTCGTCATTGCGAGTGAGCTGTTCGGCGATCTTGTCTTTCGGCAGCGTCGTCAAATCCGGGTGTGACCAGGTGTGGTTGCCGAGTTGGATCTGCCCGGATTCCACCAGCGGTCGCAGCATCTGCAGGTTGTCGGTCCATGAGTCGTATACGCCGTTGACGAAAAAGGTCATCCGCGCACCGGTGTCCGTGGCGAGCTGCGTGTAGGCGCGGACCACTTCGCTGTTGACCCCGTCGTCGAGCGTCAGCGCGAGTAGGTCACCTTCGCCGGGAATCTTGGTCAGTGCTCCTCCACCCGGCAGCGGAATACGAGCGCTTGCCGGTGGCGGTGGCAACAGCGCCGCCGGGGCGGTCGGACCTGAGGTCGCCACGGACCCCGCGGGCGCCTGGGCAAATGTTCGCGGCTGCGGGTCAACCACCAGCCGGGCTGCGCCCACGCCGGCAACGGTGGCCGCTGCGAGCGAGCCCAGGAGACGACGGCGATTCATTTCTGACATGGCACGGTTTTGGTTAAAAGGCCGCGCGGCTTTGGAAGGACGGAAAACGACCCGATTCTTCGCGGGTCGTTTGCGGTGGGGTGCGTGATAGGCAGGCTGGCGTACCCGACGCCCGTCTTGCCGAACTGCGCAGTCACCACAGCAGCGAACCGTACCATTGGCAGCACCAACATGCCGGATTCGTTGCGGGAGAGTCGGCTGTGAATTGCCGGCGAAAAACGCCGTGGGCCTGCAGGTAGCCGGCAGTTGTGTGATATCCAGCACCGACGATCATCGCGAGACGATCACGAGCGTGGACTAGTGCGGCTCCCCGCCGACGCGTTGTGGTAGCTGCGCGGGCTCGATACCGGGGGTTCCCAGCGTCGAGGCCAGCCAGGGTAGTGCCGCGGTGAACGCTTCTGCGGCGAACGGCCAGTCATGCCTGCCGGGCTGGGTTACCACCGCGCAGGTGATCCCGTTGGCGGAGGCGACATCGCACAGCGCTTTGGCAGCGGCGTCTTGGCCTTCCGGGTTGGCGGAGGGGTCGGCGCTCGGGGCGGCGAGGGCGGGATTGGTCGCCTCGGCCACGTTCTGCGCGTCCGAGGATGCCGGGATGCCGAACCATCCTGATACCCCGGTGTAGCGCCCGTGTTTGTTCATGACTGTGATGGGGTCGTAACCAGCCCAAGCGGAGACGTTGCCGCCGAATAACTTGGCGACCGTTAGGTCCTTACCGCCGATATTGGGACTGCGGTCGCCGGCGATATCCACAAACGCGCTGAACATGTCCGGATGCATGACGGTCAAGCCCACGGCGCAGGTACCGCCCATCGACCATCCGGCGACACCCCAATTGGCCCGGTCGGCACTCACCCCGAAGTTCGAGACCATGAATGGCACGACATCTTTGGTCAGATGGTCGGCGGCGTTGCCCCGGGTGCCGTTGACGCACTCGGTGTCGTTGTCGAACGAACCGGTGGGATCAACAAACACCAGCACTGGGGCGAAGCCGTGATGGCGGGCAGCGAAGTCGTCAATGGTGGTGAAGGCGCCGCCTGGGCGCAGCCAGTCGGCAGGGGTGTTGAACGCCGAGCTGATCATCATCACCGTCGGCAGCCGAGGCGGCGGATTGCTGTTAAACCACGCCGGGGGCAGATACACCAGCTCTTCGCGGTGGGGAAAGTGCGACGCGTCGGCGCTAATGTTCACCGGCACGACGACGCCTTTGGCCGGCCTGGTTCCCGCGACCTGCATCTCGGTCACCCGCAGCCGATCGATCTGGTCGGGCAGGGGCTCCTCTGTGAGCTGATTCCATGCGGCAAGCACGGTGGGGAAGTAGCCAACCCAACCGTTGACGGCCAACGCCGCGCACAACGCGCACAGGGGAACCGCCAGCACCGCCAGCCCGCGTCGCCACCAACGCGCGCCCGGCCAGCCCAGCAGAAGCACCGCGACCGCGACTCCGCTCATCGCTATCCACAGCCACAGCGATACCGGCGCCGGGTCCCCGGCCACCCCCAGCGACGTGATGTACCAGTACGACAGCGCCGTCACCACCACCGCGACACCCAGCGCCACAGGTGACGCCCAGCTGCGCCAGCGTCGCCTGCGCAACCCGATCGCAACGACGGTCACAAGCAGCGCGATCGCTTGCAGCGCTATCGGGAACCAGCCGCGCAGCAAGGACAACTGTCCGAAGAAGTGACTCAACCGTCGTGACCTTCGCTAAATCCGGTCGCTGCGCTCGGGTGCGCCGCGGTAGCGGGCCGGCATCGCGCTCCCTCCGCGAGGCTGACTTCAGGTTTGACCAACTGACAGAACCACCGGCCGTGGCCCTAGACGCGGTAGATCAGAACAACTATCCCACATCACCGTCACTGATCGTGGTTGCGAAGGAGCGCAGCCGCAGGCTGTTTCCAACGACGAAGACGCTGGAGAACGCCATCGCGGCGCCTGCGAGCATCGGGTTCAGCAGTCCGAGCGCAGCCAGCGGGATGGCGGCGACGTTGTAGCCGAAGGCCCAAAACAGATTCGTCTTGATCGTGGCCAGCGTCCGGCGGGACAGCCGGATCGCGTCCGCGGCGGCGCGCAGATCGCCGCGCACCAACGTGAGGTCGGCGGCCTCTATCGCAACATCGGTGCCCGTGCCCAAGGCCAGCCCCAGATCAGCGGCGGCCAGCGCGGCGGCGTCGTTGACGCCGTCACCGACCATGGCGACGACCTTGCCCTCGGACTGCAAACGCTTGACGGCGGCGACCTTGTCGGCAGGCATCGTGTTGGCGATGACGTCCGTGATGCCGACTTCGTCGGCGATGCGTTCGGCGACCGTCCGGTTGTCGCCGGTCAGCAGCACCGGCGTCAGCCCCAGGCCCTTGAACTGCCGGACGGCTTGAGCGCTGGTGGGTTTGACGGTGTCGGCGATCACCAGGATCCCGTGGGCGTGGCCGTCCCAGCCGACCGCGACAGCGGTCTTGCCCTGGCTCTCGGCGTGGGCTTTCGCCGCCGATAACGTCGTGTCGAGGTGCTGGCCGCAATCGGCCAGCAGGCTCTCGCGCCCGACGACGACGGCGTGGCCATCGACAAGGCCCTGGACGCCTTTGCCTTCCACTCCGGTGAAATCTTCCGGTGCGGGCAGGGTGCCCAGTTCTGCCTTCGCGCCGTTCGCGATCGCCTGTGCGATGGGATGCTCGGAGGCGGCTTCCAGGGCGCCGGCGTAGCGCAGCAGCGTCGTGCGTTCGGTGCGTGGTTCGATGATCACGTCGACGAGGGTCATCTTGCCGGTGGTCACGGTGCCGGTCTTGTCGAGCACGATCGTGTCGACCTTGCGCGTGGACTCCAGTATTTCGGGTCCTTTGATGAGGATGCCGAGTTGAGCGGCGCGACCGGTTCCTACCAGCAGCGCGGTCGGAGTCGCCAGTCCCAGCGCGCACGGGCAGGCGATGATGAGCACTGCGACGGAGGCCGTCAATGCCGCGCTGACCGGGAAGCCGGCAACGAGCCACACCCCCAGGGTGGTCACGGCGATAGCGATGACGAGCGGGACGAACACACCCGAGATGCGGTCAGCGAGCCGCTGGACCTCGGCCCTGCCCGATTGGGCCGCTTCGACAAGCTTGGCCATCTGCGCCAGCCGGGTGTCATCGCCGACCCGGGTGGCGCGCACGACAAGGCGTCCGCCGGCGTTCACGGTGGCGCCGGTGACGGGGTCGCCCTGGCCGACCTCGACGGGTACGGACTCGCCGGTGAGCATCGAGGCGTCCACAGCGGAGGAGCCCGAGACGACCATCCCGTCGGTCGCGATCTTCTCGCCCGGGCGCACCACGAACACGTCGCCCACCATGAGTTGGCCGACAGGGACGCGATCCTCGGCTCCGTCGCGCAGCACGGCGACGTCCTTGGCGCCGAGCTCCAGCAGGGCGCGCAACGCAGCACCCGCGCGCCGCTTGGAGCGCTTCTCAAAATAGCGGCCGGCCAGCACGAACAGGGTCACGCCCGCGGCCACTTCGAGGTAGATGTTGCCGGCGCCGTCGCTGCCTGTGACGGTCAGCTCGAAGCTGTGGCGCATGCCCGGCTCTCCGGCCGTACCGAGCAACAAGGCATACAGAGACCACAGGAATGCCGACAGGGTCCCGATCGAGACGAGGGTGTCCATCGTGGCGACGCCGTGTTTGAGGTTGGCCCAGGCGGCCGCGTGGAAGGGCCGGCCCGCCCACACGATGACCGGCGCGGCCAGCGCCAGGGACGCCCATTGCCAATAGCGGAACTGCAGCGCGGGGATCATCGCCACGGCGATCACCGGGCCGGCGAGCACGGTCGCGACAATCAGTCGGCTGCGGAGTGAGGCCAGCTCCTGGTCGTCACTTGCCGGCTCGGTGGCGGCTTCCTCGCGATGTTGGGGCAGGGCTGCGGTGTAGCCGGCCTCCTCGACTTCGGCGATCAGCGCTTGCGGGTCATACCCGGCGGGCACGACGACGGTGGCCTTTTCGGTCGCGTAGTTGACCGTCGCGTTCACACCGTCGAGCTTGTTGAGTTTCTTCTCGATGCGCATTGCGCACGAGGCGCAGGTCATTCCCGCGATTTCCAGCTCGATATCTCGTGGCGCGGTGGCGAGTTCGGCCCCCGGTTTCATGCGACCAGTACCGCCTCATAGCCGGCCTCGTCGACCGCGCCCAAAACCGCGTGGGCATCGATCGGTGCCGTACTCGTCACGATCAGCCTGCCTGTGCGGGCAGTCACGGCGACGCCGGTGACGCCCGGGATCTGGCCGACCTCATCCTGGATGGCTGCCTCGCAATGTCCGCAATTCATCCCGCTCACCCGGTACTCGCTCGTGGGCATGACACTCCTCCTCCTACATACCCCCATAGGGTATATCTCCCGATCCCAACGTGTTCGCCCCGAGAGGTATTCCCGTGGATAGCCGCCACCCACCACGGCCGTGCCAGAATCGGCGGTGGAGCGCGGATGGGTTAGCACGATTGTGCCGGGCGAGCGGTTTGGTGCGCACGGTGCCCGAGCTGTTTCCGGCGTAACCGGTCGCGCAGAGCGTTCAGGAGCTCGCGGTGTCGAGCCCCGGCTCGCCATACCTGATGCGGAGGGCTGCCCACGGGTTCGCGTATTTACCCGGCCAATTGCGGTACGCGGACTGACGTTTCATCATGCTTCGTGCGAACGGAGCCGCGAGCCGGGTCGGATACCGCTTCCACCGCGCGATCGCCCGCATCTCCGAGAGCATGTCCGGCCACGAGTGATGCTGAAACGATAGAACCTCCTGAGCCCGAGTGACGTCCATCCAGCAGTTGAGGAACCAATCGTCGTCGCTGTCCGGATCCCCCGGCCGGCCCTGCAGCGCTGCGGCCAGTCCGCTCAGTCCCCTGGCGGCCGCGGGGTCCTCTACCGTGTCGCGCTGCGTCAGGCGATGCGAATCGTCGCCGGCGATCAACAGGGTTTCCCCGACGACATCTGCTGTGGTGGCGGCGGCGAATGCAAAGGCTACGTCGCGGACATCGACGGTGTGGACCCGTCCGTCTGTTGGCTGCGTGCTCCCGAAAAACAGAATGTCATCGTCAAAATTCTCCTCGGCCGGATCAACGGTGAACACAGCGCCGAGACGCAGGATCACCCAGTCCAGGCGCGATGACCGGACCGCTTCCTCGGCTTCGAGCTTGTGTCCGCCATACAAGTCACAAGGCTGGGTTGGTGTGTCGGCACGACAAAGGCCGGTGAACCGATGCGGATTGGGCGCGCCATAGACCGCGGAGCTGGACGCATGCACAAATCGGGGCGGATTCGGCAGTGACTCGGCGGCGTGCGCCAAAGCTGCGGTGCCGTGGACGTTGACCTTGCGGCCGAATGCGGCGTCGCGGTATATCCCCGGGGGGATGACTGCGGCCAGGTGAATGATCGCGGTCGGTGTCACGTCGGAAACGAGCCGATCGATATCGGTCGAGTCGGTGAGGTCAGCCCATCGGACGTCCACCCCTGCAGGCAGTTTTTGCGCGGCCTTGCGATTGGCCGGACTATTGCGGCCGGAGGCAATCACCTGGCGGCCGTCGGCTGCCAGGCGTTTCACCATCGCAGATCCGACCAGACCGAAGGCACCGGTGACAAGCACCTTCTCAGACATGGGCCGCCTCCGGGCAAACACTTACGACGTAGGTGGCTCCCGACTGTTGGTGGCAACTCGAACGTTGCTCAGTCATCATCCGACGCTCCGGATCATCACGCTCGGAGAACGGTGGATCGTCAGCGTACAATGATTTGCTGCGCGCGGCAGGGCCTTTCGCACATTGTTTCGTAAGCTCGCGCGTTGAGCTTATGAATATCCCTGCGATCGGACCAAATGTGGGCTCCGGCGATGAGTTCGCTGTCGCGGGCGGTGATGCCAATGTTTCGCCGGGAGCGCTCATGGCGCTCAAAGATTTGCTGTCCAGCACCCTGGTGTGACAGACACGCAGTTTTTCCCCGAGCGCCGGACCTGACCAGCACACTACGACTGATAGAGCCGAGGGCCGCCGCTCCGGGGCATCAGACGTAGCCCACGCCGATGTCGACCGACACCTGCGTTGCAGTAACCAGTCTGGACTGGTCGGAGGCCAACCAGGCGACAGCATCGGCGATGTCCTCCGGCTGGGCAATACCTTCGGGCAGCAGCGGTTTGTGCAAGCCCCGGAGGTGTGGGTAGGTGTCAGCGGCCGATCGGAGCGCCTCGCGCATCCGCCCCGTGCCCATGGGGGTAGAGACCGCTCCTGGGTTCAGGCTGTTGACCCGAATGTTGTACCGGCCGAGTTCGGCGGCGAAAGCTCGCGCCATCCCGACGACAGCATGTTTGCTTGCCGTGTAATGGATCATGAACGACTGCATGTTGATGCCCGCGGCCGATCCGATGAGGATTATCGACCCGCCGCGA
>DATKEW010000222.1:0-6866 GCA_035511785.1 Mycobacterium sp. | reverse complement strand
TCCGTGGTCGATGGTCGCGGGGTCGAACATCACCAGGTCGGCGTGCCAGCCGGGCGTGATCCGGCCGCGCTCGGTCAGCCCGTAGAACCGGGCCGGCACGTCGGTGATCAACCGGACGGCCTCCTCGAGCGTCACCACCTGGTGCTCGCGAACGCCGCGGCCGAGCAGCGACGTCGTGTAGATCGCGCCGCACATCATGTCGAGATGGGCGCCGGCGTCCGAGCCGCCGATCACCGCACCCGGGTGACGCCACACCTGCGCGCGCATCCGCCAGTCGTCCGCGCCATCGCCGGTCAGCGGGGGACTGAGCCCGGTGCGGAGCTCGTCGGCGATCACGATGTCCAGCAACGTGTCGAATGGCTCGCCACCACGGGCGGTGGCGACCTCGCCGACGCTGCGGCCGGTCGCGTCGGCGTTCTGGGGCGCGAACGTCTCAACGATGACCAGCCGATCCCACTGCGCGAGGCCGCGCAGCATGCCCGCCTCCTTCGAGGAGGCGCCCTCGGCGAGGCGGCGACGCACCTGCGGGTCGGCGAGTGCGGCGAGGCGCTCCGCCACCGGCAGATGCATCGTGTCGCGCCAGCCCGGCAGCCCGTCGAGCACGAAGCCGGAGAGGAACGAGAGCCGGATCTTCATCGCTTGCGGCAAGGTCAGCGCCACCACCCGCCCACCGCGTTGCGCGGAGATCTCAGCGGCGCGTAACTGCCGCTGGTGCCCGTCCGGGTTCGCCGCCGAGACGCCCAGCAGGTTCCAGTTCAGCGGCCGGTCGGCGGCGACGGACATGTCGGTGAGCAGCGCGATGTCGTCGTCGGTGAAGCCCGATAGGCAGCCGGGGATGATCGCCTCGAGGGTGGTGCCCGGATGGTCGCGCAGACCGCCCGCCAGCGCCACCAGTTCGTCGCGCGACGCGCTGCGCGACGGCACCGGCTGGCCGGAACCGTCGTTGTGGGTCGGCGACTGCGAGGTCGACAGCCCCAGTGCCCCGGCGTCCAGCGCGTCGTGCAGCACCGCGACCATCTTCTCGATCTGCGCCGGTGTCGCCTCGCCGCCGACAGCGTCGCCGCCCATCGCGGCCAGCCGCAGCGCCGAATGACCAACCAGGAACCCGGCATTGACCGCGGTGCGGCCGTCGAGGCGGTTCAGCCAATCGCCGAATGATGCCCAGCCCCAGTCCAGACCTGCCCGCAGCGCGTCCAGCGGCATCCCTTCCACCCGCGCCAGCATCCGGGTGAGGTAGTCGTGTTGGTCGGGTGCCGCGGGCGCCAGCGTGAAGCCGCAGTTGCCGCCGAAGACCGTGGTGACGCCATGTTGCACCGACGGGCTCGCGGTCGGGTCCCAGAATAGCTGCGCGTCGTAATGGGTGTGCAGGTCGACGAAGCCGGGCGCCAGCGTCTGCCCTTGGGCGTCAACGGTTTTCGCGGCTGGTTCCTCGACTTGACCAACCGGGCCGACCGCGACGATGCGCCCGTCGCGGACGCCGACGTCGCCGTGGCGGGCGGGGGCGCCGGTGCCGTCGACGATCTCGGCATCGCGGATCAAGAGGTCGAGCATGGGCCCTCCTAGGCCAGCCACCCGTCGTCGGGAAGTGGGTGACGGAACAGCTGCGCCGCGTTGCGGTGGGTGATTCGGGCGGCGTCGTCTGCGGACAGGCCGGCGACGTTGCGCGCCACGACTTCTTGGGTGTCGGGCCAGGTCGAGTCGGCGTGGGGATAGTCGCTTTCGACGAGGATGCGGTCGGACCCGATCGCATCCAGCGCACCGAAGGCGTGCGGGTCGTCGATCGAGCAGAACCAGAAATTGCGCCGCAGCACCTCGCTGGGCAGCAGGTCGCTCTTCCACGCCCCGCCCTCATGGCCCGAAGCGGAATGCGCCAGGACGTAATCGGCGCGGTCGCCGAGCATGGCCGCCCAGCCCAGTCCGCCCTCGGCCAGCGTGATGTTCAGCCGTGGGAACCGCACCGGGATGCCCGACCACAGCATGTCCGCGGATGCGACCAGGCCGTTCACCGGGAACAGCGTGGTGATGGTCTCAAACGGGGTGTCCGGGGCGGGAATTGGCGCCCACTGCGCGGAACCGGTGTGCAGGCACACCACGGTGTCGGTCTCCTCGCAGGCGGCGAAGAATGGATCCCACACGCCGCTGTGCAGACTCGGTATTCCGCACTGGGCGGGCAACTCGGGAAAGCTCACCGCCTTGAAACCGCGTGCGGCGTTGCGGCGTATCTCCCCGGGCGCCAGCTGCGGGTCGGCGAGCCACGGCAGCTGTAGCGGGATGATCCGCTCGGGGTAGCTTCCGGCCCATACCTCGAGATGCCAGTCGTTCCACGCCCGCAGCGTCGCCAGCCCCAGCTCCAGGTCATCGCTCTTCCAGAACACCGTTCCCGCGAACCCGGCGATCAGCGACGGGAAGTTCAACGACGCCCAGATACCCGCTAGGTCCATGTCGGCGATCCGGGCGTCGATATCCCAACAGCCGCGCCGCATCTCGTCGAAGCGGGCGGCCTCCATGCTCCACTCCTCGTGTGGCCGCCCGATGACCGCGTTGAGCCCGATGTTCGGGTACTCGCGGTCCTCGTAGCGCCACACCTGGCGCCCGTCGTCGGATTCGACGACCTTCGGCGCGCGGTCGGAAAGCGCAGCGGGAAGCCGGCCGACGAACATATCGGGTGGCTCGATGACATGGTCGTCGACCGAGATCACCACGTGCTGTCGCTGCCGGGGATCAGGGTCTGGCAGCAGCGGCATACCTGATGACTATCGTCGGTTTTTGGCCGCTGTCAATGCTATCTATACAATCAATGCAAAGTTGACTTCTCGGCCGGGCCGCTGGCTTTGAGTGTGCCGTCTGGGCTTGGGGTGTGCCGGTCTGGGCGTTGACTGTGCGCCCTCGGCGTTGACTGTGCGCGTGGGCTTGGGGTGTGCGGTCTGGGCGTTGACTGTGCGCGTGGGGCGCAGATTGGGCGGATTTTCCGCCCTCAGCGCACACGCGAAGCCGTCAGCGCACACGCAATCGCCGCGGCCGGCGGGCTACTCCGCGCTTTTAGCAGGCCGTTTGTCATTTCACGCAGGGAATATCATCGGCGCTCATGCGCGTGAGGTTGTTAGGTGTCGGTTCTCGCGTGCCGGTGCCGGTGGCCGGCACCGTGGTGACGGGCGCCGCGGTGGAGGTGGCCGGCGACGCCGACGTGTGATTGTGGTTGTCAAACCTGGAGAAATCGGTCCCGACGGTCAGCCGCACCGTGTTGCGGGCGACGCTGTCGGATGGGGTGGCACTTATGCCCAATTCGTCGGCGAGCTCGGCGGCGGCTGCCTTGGCGCCGGGTCCGTAGGCGATGGTGCTCGTCTGGCTGGTGGAGTCGGCGGTGCTGACCGTACCCGCGGTGAAATACCCTGTGGCTAAGGATATTTCGAGGTCCGAGGCCTCGCCTTGCCTGCCCGAGGCATTGACCACATCGAGCGCGACGCTGTCCGCGGTCAGCGTTGCGCCGTCGCCCGGTGTTGCGCTGGTGGGGCTGGTCGAGGCGGCTACGGGCGAATCGGCGGCCACCAGGTTGTGCACGACGGAGCGGATCGCGGATACGTCAATGAAATTGACATATGCACCGTTGGAGATTTCGCCGAAACTGGTGACCGGCAACGTGTATAGCCCGACCGGTCTGTTAGGGAACGCCGACACGTTACGCACGAAGTCTTCCAGGTCGAAACCGGCGTCAACGGCCACGTTTTGCTTGGCGACGTCCAGTAGGGCGCGCAGCCGGGTAGGGATCGACAACGCCTCGCTGCTGCGCAGCGCATGGACCAGCGAGACGATGAATGCTTGTTGGCGACGGGTTCGATCAAGGTCGGTGAACATCGCATCGTTGGCGTCGCGGCGCTGGCGAACGAACGCCATCGCCTGGGCTGCACTGATCTGCTGGATGCCTCGATGAAAGTCCGCGCCCGAGTAGTAGCGATCCGCGGTGTCGTCGTTCAGGCACACCGTGATGGGTTCGACGACCCGAGCGATCTGAAAGAACCCGGCCAAGGTGACCTCGATGAAGTGGTCGATCGGGATTTGCAACAGACGCCTGACAGTGCTGATCTCGGCTCTGCGGCCCGCCTCACGCGCCGCCTGTTCTTTCGCCGTGGCGTCTTGCCCTTCAGGCGAGGCTGGATCGGATTGCAGGTTGGCGGAGCCGCGGCCGTCCATCACGCGTTGGTAGGCGAGGCTGTAGGCTTCCTTGACCTTGCCACGGCAATCCGAGGTCGGGCATCCGGCCAGATCGACATAGTCGTCGCGGGGGATTGAGATCGCCGTGGCCGGGGCGTCCCCGGCGGGCAGGTGCAACACGATGAGCGCGTCGGCGTCGCCGTCACCGGAATCTTCACCGCCTGCATGCAGCGCGTTGTAGATGTCTGGCGGCAGGGGCCGGCCCATTTGGTCGCGACGGCTATCCAGCCCCATGATCAGGATGTTTTGATCACTTCCGGTCGATGCTGGTTCACCGGCCAACGCATCGGATGTGGTGATGCCTGCCGATGCGGTGCGGTAGGCGATCCATGCAATCCCGCTGGCGACGACCACAACCGCCGACACCAGCGCGGCGAGCACCTTGGCGCTGGCCACAATCGATCGGTTGCGGTGTGGGCGATGCCTGGGCCGGTGCATCGGTGAACCTGCTTCTACATCGCCTGAGGGGACCGCTCGTTGCTCATGACAGACGTCAGAATAGCCAGGTCACCGTGCTTCAAACCAGCGTTTGCCGAGGTGGAGGAGTTTTTCCGTCGTGCGGTCACGTCAGGGCGATGCCCGTCGGCCCGCAAGGTTCTCAAAATCGGCGTGATCGGCGCCGGCCGGCGGGAATCAAGTGTTGCGGTACCTAGGACAGTTGGTCGGCGCGGCGTGATGATCAGACGATGACCGATACAGCCAGGACAGACCGACCGACGCCGGACGTCGACGTCGTCGTTGTCGGCGCGGGTATCGCAGGCCTGTACCTTGCCTACCGTCTGAGCCGCGCCGGATACCGATTCCGCGTATTCGAAGCGGCCGACGACGTCGGCGGCACGTGGTACTGGAACCGGTATCCGGGTGCCCGGGTCGACGTGCCCAGCATCGACTACATGTACAGCTTCGATCCCGACTGGCAGCGGGACTGGCAATGGTCGGAGAAGTACGCCACCCAGCCGGAGATCCTGCGCTATTTGAACCACGTCGCCGACAAGCACGACCTGCGGCGCCACATCACCTTCTCGACACGAGTGCAGCAGGCGCGGTGGGCCGACGATTCTTCGCTATGGCATCTCAGCACCGACCCCGGGGACGACGTCACCTCCCGTTTCATCGTGATGGCCGCGGGCTGTCTGTCCATGCCCAAGCAAGCCGAGGTCGACGGGCTCGAGCGGTTCGCCGGCGAGGTCTACTTCACCAGCCGCTGGCCGCACGAGCCGATCGATTTCAGGGACAAGCGGGTGGCGGTGATCGGCACGGGTTCCTCAGGCGTTCAAGCCATTCCGGTCATCGCCCAGCAAGCGCGAGAGCTGGTGGTGTTTCAGCGCACTCCGAACTTCTCGATCCCGGCGCGCAATGGCCCGTTGCCGCCCGAGAAACTCGCGCGATTGGCCAACGAGGCGGAATACCGCGCGGCGGCCAGGATTTCGGGCGCCGGCATTCCGATGCAGCGCAGCATCACGCCGACATTCAGCGTCTCGGAGACCGAACGCCAACAAGGCTATGAACGCGCCTGGGAGGGCGGCTTACTGTTCGAGGCGATAAACGTGTACGCCGACGTGTTGAGCAATCCCGCGGCCAACCACGAGTTCGCCGAGTTCTTCCGGAACAAGATCCGCTCTATCGTCGACGATCCACAGACGGCGGCAGATCTGTGCCCAACCGATCACCCCATCGCGACGAAAAGGCCATGCCTCGACACCAACTACTACGCCACCTACAACCTGCCGTACGTGCGCCTTGTCAACGTCCGGAAGCATCCGATCCGACAAATCACAGAAACGGGCATCGATACCGCCGACGAGTCGTTCGACCTGGACGCGATCGTCTTCGCCACCGGTTTCGACGCGGTGACGGGTGCGATTACGGCCGTCGACATCAGGGGCCGAAATGACTTGGCGCTGAAGGACAAATGGGCGAACGGGCCGCAGACCTATCTCGGCTTGACCACGGCCGGCTTTCCGAACCTGTTCTTGATCACCGGTCCCGGGAGTCCCTCGGTGCTGTCGAACATGGTCGTTTCGATCGAACAGCACGCGGACTGGGTGCTCGACTGCCTCGGTCACCTGAGCCCATGCGGCTTCGACGTCGTCGAGCCCACCGAGACGGCCGAAGCCGGGTGGACGCAATACGTCAACGACTGCGCCGAAATCACCCTCTACCCCGCCGCGAACTCGTGGTATATGGGCGCCAATGTGCCGGGCAAGCCACGTGTTTTTCTGCCCTACTGCGGCGGCTTCGACTTCTACCGCGCCAGCTGCGACGAGGTTGTCGCCCGCGATTATCTGGGCTTCAAGCTGTGTGGTCCCAACGGCTCGGGTTGCAACGACGGCGTGGTGCGCCGGTTGCAACCCGATGTCGAGAGGGTCCTCAACGAGGTGGCGGCGCTGAACCTGCCGCCGATGGAATCGATGGCCGTGGCGGACGCCCGCGCCTTCTACCTGCAGATGTCAATGAGTCGACCGCCGGGACCAGACGTCGGCGAGATCGTCGACGGTGTCCTGCCAGGCGCCACAGGCGATTTGGCTTACCGGCTTTACCGGCCGTCGACCCCGGGCCCGCACCCGATCGTCGTGTACTTCCATGGCGGCGGCTACGTCCTGGGCGACGCCATCTCGGATGATCCGCTGTGCCGGGACCTTTGCGTGCGCAGCGAC
>DATKEW010000221.1:0-14777 GCA_035511785.1 Mycobacterium sp. | reverse complement strand
CGCACTGCCGCAGCGCCTTTCGACCGCGCGGTCCCCGGTGGCAGCCCGGAAGACGATCGCACAGCGCGGGTGAATCCCGCGAACCGCCTTGCCGTCGATCTCGATGCGCCCATCGGTAGGACGATCCAGACCGGCGACGAGCCGCAGCAGTGTCGATTTGCCGCTACCCGAAGACCCGAGCGATGCGACTACCTCGCCCGGTTCGATCTCGATGTCGACGCCGCGGAGCACGGTGTGCGTTCCGAACGTCCGATCGACGCCACGAAGTGACACACGTGCCGGCGCCGGACTGGTCGACATCACCCGCGCAGCCTAGGAATCGCCACGGCCGGCCACCAGGTTTGCGTTGATCATGATTCAAACTCCGCGGGACCGGAGCTAACGGTGAGCAGCTGGCGTCGATCGTCGGTGCCGACCTCGGCCGCACATCATCGCACCGCCGCGACACCTGGTAATTCAGGAAGATCGCGGGGGCCCGACCGCCTTCTGCCGCCCGCAAGTCGGGTCGCTCGATCTGCACTACGCGATCCAGCACCTGCCGGATCAACGCCGGATGGTCATCACCTACCACGCCGACCCTGGCTCAGCATCCGGCTTGGTCACGAGTGTGGCTCGTCGAACACGAACACAACTTTGCCTTCCCGGCCGGTGTCGCCTTGGGCGAGGCTTACCGCATCTTTCCAGTCCTCCAGCCGCACGGTGCGGGCGACGCGTGCGCTGAGCGTGCCGTCGCCGACTAGCGCCACCAGCTCGCGATAAGTGTTGTGCACCACCGCGGTGTCGGTGTTGCGCAACCAGTTGACCAGCCAGAACCCGGTCCAGTTCACGTGGCGGCCGATCAGCTCAAGCACGGACACCGAGGCGCTTTGCCCCGATAAAGCGGCATAAGACACCAACGTCCCGCCGAAGCGCAGGTGATGGGCGAGCTCCCGCGCTGAGCGGCCGCCGACGGAGTCGACGACGATGTCGAGCTCAGCACCGCTCAGTGCCTGAGCCAGATTGGATTCCAGATCGTCATCGTCGATGACGACCCGATCCCCACCCCAGCTGCGGACCTGTTCGGCGGCGGCCTCGCGGCGGACCACGCTAGCGGTCTTCCAGCCGAACCGCCGCGCCAATTTGATCAGGTACTCACCGACCGCCGAGTTGCCCGCCGTCTGGCCAATCCACCGGTCGTTGATCGATGGGTCGCCAAAGTTACGCAGCAGCAGCAGCGCGGTTATCGGGTTGATCCCGACCATCGCGAGCTGAACGGTGTCGATATCGTCTGGTACGACAACGATGTCGGTCGTGGCGGCGATCAAGTGGGTGGCCCAGGTGCCGTGGCGGTAGGTCGGCAAAAGCAGCACCCGCGCACCGACGAGCGACTCGTCCTCGCCGGGGCCGACGGCCAAGACCCTGCCGACGCCTTCCCCTCCAACGTCGGCCGGAGGCTGCGGGGTGATGAAGTACTGGCCGCTGATGTAGAGGAAGTCTGAGGCGTTGATGGTGGCGGCCTCAACCTCGACGAGCACTTGACCGGGACCCGGCGCGGGTGCCTCGAATTCGACGAGTTGAAGCACGTCGGCGGGTGCGCCGATTGCGGTGATCTGGAGCTTACGCATGATCACCCTTTCAGATGTGTTGGGATTAGTCCTGTTTGATGACGTGCAATGCACTGAGGGGGCCGCCGAGCTGCATCAGCCGTCCGCCCTCACGCAGGCCGCCCACTAGCACGGGGGCGAACCCAAGCGCCTCGCCGAAAGCGGCGAATTCGGCGTTCACCGTGTCGTCGTCGCCGGCGAAGAACAACACCTGGCGCCCATCGTGGTGCCGGGGGTCGGCCAAGATGTAGTCGGCGAACATGGCGTTGAACGCCTTGATGACCGTGGCGCCCGGTAGGTGCCGGGCCACCCACTCGCTGCCGGTCTCATCACCGAGGTCGACGAATCCGGAGTAGTCGGGTTCGTATTGAGCGAACTGATTCGTGGCGTCAACAACGACACGCCCCGACCAATCCGGCACGTCTTCTACCAACTCCGGAACCTTGACGAACGGAATCGCAACGACCACCAGGTCGGCAGCGGCCGCCTGGGCCACGGTGCCCGCCGAAGCGCCCTCGCCCAGCCCGTCGACCAGCTCTTTCAACGTGTCCGGGCCACGACTGTTGCTGAGCACGATCGGAATTCGCGCTGACAAGGCGCGGGTGGCGACGGCGCGCCCGACGGATCCCGATCCGATGATTCCAACTGTGGCGAACAAGATGTGCCTCTTCCCTGTTCGATCGCGACACTCACGCTAGCCGATTCTGTATTGAACAGTCAATAACTTGTTGCGTACCTGAATAGTCAAAAACCTAAGTGCGGTGATGCTTAAGCGGCTTGCCGGCGCGGTAGCAGCGCGATTCCCTGCTCGGCGACGGCGGCGATCGCGCGTGGCGGCATTCCGCCTTTGCGCAGCGCCTCAGCCCCCCGTAACAGCGCCAGGATCAGCAACGCCAATTCGTCTGGGTCGGCGTCCGGGTCGATGTCCCCGTCGCGCTGGGCCGCTTGGATCGCCTCGGCTATGTCGCGCTGATAGCGGTCGAGCCACTTGCGGATCCGGCGAGCGACCTCCTTATCGGTCGCCCCGATCTCGGCGGCGCTCTTGGCCATCAGGCAGCCCCGGCCATTGGTGTCCGCGGTTAAGATCTTGGTGATCAACCGGATGTGATCAACCAGCCGGTCGCGGCCCTTTTTCTCTGGATCGCGTAAATCGGCGAACACCTGGTCCGTCATCACGGTCGCATAGTCATCTATCGCCCGCAGGAATAAGGTGCGCTTGTCGGTGAATGCACCGTACAGGCTGCCCCGACCCAGTCCGGTCACGACGGTCAAGTCGTCGAGTGAGGTGCCGTTGTATCCGTGCAGCCAGAACTGATCACGGGCCGCCTGCACAACCTCGGCTTCGTCAAACTTTCGTGGTCGAGCCATCACAGCAGATTACCCGGTTATTGACTGATTAAGCCAAAACTCCCTACGTTAGTTATGTACTGGCTGATAAAGAACTGGTATAGCGCGGCCCGCGGCGCTTCTTGTTCGATGTGATCGACGCAGTCGGCGAACGCACCGGTATCGGCAGCGGGGGAGTCAAAGCCGGTGCGGGAATAGTGGCGAACGCCGCATCAGCGCCTGCGACCGCTGTCAGCCGTGTGGTGCCTCAGAGATTTTGGTGTCCGGCTTGCCCAGTGTCTGGCAATACGTCAACGCCGACAGCCGCGTTGCCGCGATCTCAAAATTCGTCGGATCAGCACCACTCTTGTCCTTCAGCATCTTGCTGACTTCGTCGTTCTGCTTTTTTTCGTCCTGCGTGGTGAAGTCTTTGCACTTCGTGTCGCCGCCGGTGTTGATGATCTGTGAGGCTGAACACGCGCTGGACAGCAGCGCGGCGATCGCGATCATGGCGGCCGCAATTTGCTTCATCATCTGCCTTCCCGGATCCAAGTAGTGGTATTTGTACACCAAATCGGCTGATTTCAAACCCCGGGTGGGATTTGCTCCGGCGAGGCATTCGTTTGCAGGCAAGTACCGAACGAGCCGACCCAAAGCACCTGACCCAGCGCTGCAGGCTGTGCAACTTTCGACTCAGTGGGAATAACTGCCGAGGCGGCATCGCCTTTCATCGTTTGTCGGTCGGCCGCGAGCGCAGACCCGTGGGGAGGAAATCCAGCGATCTCGTCGGATGTGCCCACCGGCCTGACTCGCCGGCCACCACCGACGCCGGTCAGCGAGCGCGGCGGGCGCAGCGGGTCCGATGGAACCAAGGCCGTGTTCACCGGCCTGTTGGCTCTCTTGCTGTCAACCGGGTGGGTGGCCAACCACTTCGTCGCGTTGATGGCCCCGATCAGCGATCGCCAAAATCTCAGCGCGGCAACACTCGATGCGATCTTCGGTATTTACGCGCTGGGGTTGCTGCCCGCCCTGCTCATCGGCGGGTGCGCGTCGGATGCGCTGGGGCGTCAGTCGGTGGCCTTGGCGGGTTCGACGACGGCTTTGGCGGGGACGGTGGCGATGCTGCTCTCGCAGCAAGCCGACGCATTGCTGGTGGGGCGTTTGATCGTCGGGATCGGTGTGGGCCTCTCAATCAGTTCTTGCACCGCATGGGCCTCCGATCTGAAAGGGCCCGCGGGTGCGGCCACCGCCGGAGCGGTGCTGCTCGCAGGTTTCGCCGTCGGCCCATTCGCCGCAGGGGTGATCGCCCTAGCTGGGGGACCCGGCATTCGGGTGTCATTCGGGATCGCGGCCGCCATCGTCGTGGTGGCGATGGTTATCGCGGTCGTTGCCGTGCACCGCGCACAGGTAACCGTGCCAGCGACAGCCCGTGACTCGGAGCCGTCGATCCCAGCGGCGCAGGGAACCGCGAAAGCGCTGAGTTGGGCCATGCCGCTGGCGCCGTGGGTGTTCGCCTCGGCGACACTCGGGTTTATCGCGATCCCTGGCCGGGTACACATCGGCCTCGCCGCTCCGATGGCTGCCGGCGCAGCCACGCTGCTAGTCAATGGCGTCAGCGCGCTTATTCAAGTACTGGCCCGCGCGCGTCGATGGGGACCACAAGCCGGCACTGCCGGTGCAGTACTGGCCACGCTCGGCTATGCGGTAACCGCGGTGGCCCCGCCGACCATGTCGCTAGTGGTCGGCCTGCCGCTGTTCTTGGTTCTCGGGTGCGCGTCCGGGCTTTGTTTGCGCGAGGGCTTGATTGATCTCGAGGCAGCAGCGCCGCAACGCTTGCGCGGTGCGCTTGTCGGAGCGTTTTGCGTAGTGACTTACATCGGCTTTGGCCTGCCGCTGATATTGACGACAGTCGGGTCCAAGGTCTCGGCGATGATTCTGGCCACAATGGCAGTGCTCGCGTCGGGAGCAGCGGTCAGTCGAGCAGTGCGGCTGCGACGAGATAGTCACCGCCAGAACTGACTCAGGCTATCTAAACCTGTTATGCCGCTGTCGTTTTGCGTCGCACGGCACCGGAGCCCGGTATTGGGCTGTTGCTGACCACGCTTAACCCGGATAGACGCCGCCAAGAGCGGATAGCGTTGCGCGTGACTTCTAGGATCCGGGGGGCTCCGTTGTCCCCGTTTGCCAGCCGGTGGGCCTTCAGCGCGTTCCCGGTCACGGCATCGAGCGTGTCCCAGTCGTCGGTTTCGACGAGTGCGGTCGATTGGTATGCGGCCCGCACGGCGTACCGTTCGGCGGTCACTGGCGTCGTACTGACCGCGCGTGCGGCGCGGGCGGCGCCGTCCCACTCGGCGATCGACGGCGTGTCGCCGGGGGCGAGCCGGCGATGCAGCTCGGCGATGTCGGTTATTGCTTTGGCGGCAGCGTCCGCAGCGTATCCAACAACGCCCCACGGTGGGCTGATCAGCAGTTTGGTCACCCAGGTGTGAACGACGGTGTCGGCGACATCCGCGGTTCCTACGGTCAGCCAACCTAAGTCCAGCACCAAAAGGCTGTCTTCTGGCGACAAATAGCCGTCAGATCCGGCCAGCAAGTCGTTGCACAACTGTACGAAGGAGGCCAGCGGGCGGGCTGAAGTCGCCGGAAAATCGGTGATCTGCTCGTCCCCGTTGATGTACGAAATCGCATTCATCGCACAGCCTTTGCCCGACTCTGGCTGGTGAGATCCTCTGGCAAGTCTGAGCGGGTTGGTGATGCGTTCGAGGTCCATTTGAATTGCATCCTACGGTTTTCGCCTTGACGTTGGGGGCGCGCGAAGACGCTCCTTCTCGGTCGACATGGCGGCTTCTGACCGCGTCCTGGCCGCCAGCGCGACGAAAGGCAGTCTATGGCGGCTCAAGTCATGCCAGGTCGCGACACAACGGCCGCTATGTGGGGATCGCTGCCGATTACTCCGCCACGCAAGCCAACACTTGTCTTAAATCTGCTGGTACCGATTACCACAACCCGGGGGGACCATGGCTGACACCGACAGCGACGTCGTGGCGATTACCCAGCTGGTGAACCTCTACGGGCAGGTGGTCGACAGCCAGCGATGAACAGCTTCTGCAACGGCGGCTGGCGCCTGGTGCGCAAGGCAGCCGGCGACAACCCCTCTGGGACGGAACCGGCTGGTATGACGACGCGCTGGTACGCACTGTCGACGGCTGGCGCATCACTCGCCGGGTCTGCCGCATCACGTGGTGGACCGGCAACCCCGTGGTCAATGAAACGATCTCCGGCGTCAAGTTCGAATTGGCCACCACCGTACTGCGACATGAAGCCGACGCCGGGCGCGTCGGCGTCCCCACTGCGGTCGGCGAATAGCGGTCGCAAATGCCAAGCGGCTACGCGCTGCTGAACGTAGTGGCCAGTTCCACGGCCTCCTGTTGGATCCGATCGAACTGGGCGCTCATCGCCTCGGACAACGCTGTCGCGCCGGACAGCGGCCGCACCATCACCACGAAGTCGTCGATCAGACCGTTCTCGTTGACGTGCAGGAAGTCGCACCCGGTTATCTTCTGGCCCGCCACCGTCGCCTCGAACACGAGCGCGTGGTCACCGCCGTTGCTGTCGTTGATTTCCCGGATGTAGTGAAAGTCCTCGAAGACCCGCAGCACACCGCGCAGGATCGCCGCGGTTATCGGCTTGCCGACATAGGGCTTGAACGCCACCGGGCTGGTGAACACCACGGTGTCGGCCAACATCGCCTGGATGGCCGCCTCGTCGCGTTCCTCGACTGCCTTACGGAAGGGATGCATCAGACACCTCGCATAGTCAATTGTTAGGTCCGCTTGATTGACGCTAGAACACCGATCACGGCGCCCCGCCTGCCAGGTAGTGGGTGATCACCGGTCGCAGCCATTCGATGAGGCTCGCGTTGTCCATGGCAGTAAGTGCAGGGATGCAAACGATGTAGCGGGCCACCGCGAGGCCCAGCAGTTGCGACCCCACCAGGGCGGCGCGCTCGGCCGCGCGATCAGGGACGACTGCGGCCAGGGCCGGCGCCACCCGGTCGACGAACACTTCGAGCAGGGCGTCCGCGGCGGCCCGGTTTGTCGCGGCCGCGCGCAGCAGCGGGAGAAACGGCCCCTCCGGACCCCATACCGCGACGAACATCGGCAGCAGCACATCGGCGACGCGGTGGGGCGCGACACCGGAGAGATCCGGAAATGTGACGTCGAAGCGGGAGGCCGCGGCGAAAAGTTCTGCCTTGCTGCCGAAGTAGTGCATGACGAGCGCCGGATCGACGCCGACCGCCGACGCGATTGAGCGGATGGTCGTGCGCTCAAAGCCGTGGTTGCCGAACTGCGATCGCGCGGTCGCCAGGATCGTCGATCGGGTGGCCTCTCCGTCACGCGCCTTGGCCGGCATGCCGATCAGTGTATTCAACAACTGTTGACACCGCCCGCATTGCGCGCCTATCGTTGAGTTCAACAGTTGTTGAACTCAAGGCAGGAGGTCATGGCCATGATGGTCACAGCGATTCAGATCGGACTCGACCCCGACGTGATCGATTACTCCTCACCCGACTTCGCCCAGTTTGCAGGCCTGTCCAAGGAGAAATTGCGAGCCGCAAACCATGACAATGTCGCCGGGTTGCGCGCCGCCGGCTATGACGTCGACAACTGCCTCATCGACTACGGCGAGGCCGGCGCCGAAAAGGCGCTTCGGTGGCTGGAAGCCAAGCACTACGATGCGGTGCTCATCGGCGCCGGTGTGCGACTCGTCGCCGCCAATACGCTGCTGTTCGAGTCGATCGTCAATGCCGCACACACCACCCAGCCCGGTTGCCGCTTCGTCTTCAATCGCGCAGCCACGTCGACCCCTGACGACATCCGGCGCTGGTACCCACACCCGGAGGTGGTGGCGCGATGATCACCCATGACGTTGATGTCCTCGTCGTCGGCGCCGGGCCGACGGGGCTGACCGCCGCCGGTGACCTCGCCCGGGCGGGCAGATCGGTCACCGTGTTAGAGCGCTGGCCCACGGTCAATCCGGCTAGCCGCGCCTTCGCCACCATGGCCCGCACGCTCGAGGTCCTCGACGCCCGCGGCCTGGCCGACGACCTGCTGGCGCACGCACACACAGCGCCGGGAGTCACAATTTTCGGCGGCGCCCGCATCGACCTGACGCAGCTCGACTCGCCCTACCGATTCGCGATGATCACTCCGCAGACCAATGTCGATCGGGCGCTGACCGGCTACGCCGTCGCGCAGGGCGCCGATGTCCGGCGCGGCATCGACGTGACCGGACTCGACCAGGACGCCGACGGCGTGACCGTCACCGCGCGGGCGCACGGCGACAACGAAGACCGTCACACCTGGCGGGCGCGGTATCTGGTCGGCGCCGACGGGGCGCACAGTACGGTTCGCGCTTTGATCGGTGCGGATTTCGGCGGCAAGACGATCTTGTCGTCGATCGTGCTCGCCGATGTCAAGCTGGCGCACGGGCCGGCCGGAGGCGGCCTGACACTGGGCAGCACCCGTGACGTGTTCGCATTCTTAGCCCCCTACGAACGCCATGATTCGGACGGGTCGTGGTATCGCGCGATGGTATGGGACCGCAACAACCAAGTGCCCGACACCGAGCCCGTGGACCACGACGAGATCGTCGGCATCCTTGCGCGGGCGATGAACACCGACCTCGGAGTGCGCGAGGTGGGGTGGAAATCCCGATTCCATTGCGACGAGCGGCAAGTCGCGCAATATCGGCACGGTCGAGTGTTTCTCGCCGGTGACGCAGCGCACGTCCACTCCCCGATGGGCGGGCAGGGCATGAACACCGGCATTCAAGACGCGGCGAACCTCGCCTGGAAGATCGACGCGGCGCTCGCCGGTGCGGACGATGCTGTGCTCGACAGCTACCATGCCGAACGTTATCCGATCGGTAAGCGGGTCCTGCTGCAGTCCGGTCTCATGGCACGCGGCGTCACGCTTCATCCGCGAGTCGCGCGGGGATTACGAAACCTGTTAGCGCCCAGACTCCTTCGCATGCCTAGTGTGCGTGACGCGGTAGCCGGAAGCTTCGCGGGAACGACGTTGCGGTACGCGCACCGGGACGGCGATAACCCTTTGGTAGGCACCCGCGGGACGCAGATTCCCTTGACACAAGACCGACTGACCCAGCTACAGCGACACTTCCCCGGCTTCGTTTTCGTTCGCGAGCACGGCACACCTGAAGTCGACGTAGTCGGAGTGCTGCAAGCGGAACGCGGCGACCGTGGGCCAGCGGTGCTGGTGCGGCCCGACGGCTACATCGCGTGGGCCGGCGATTCGGCCAACCGGTCCCAGTGGGCTGCGGCCCTTGCTCGGTGGACCGCATCAGGTGTGGGTGCAGCTTCTCCGTTTGTGGTTGCCGAAAGCAGGCAGCTTAGTTGACGTCGCCCTTGTCACCGAGAGGGCGCGCCGCCGGGTGGCGTTGTCCTGGATTCAAGGGGTGTTCCGTTCTGCAAAGTGTCGAAGCCGTGCCAACATGGCGGCTGCCCGGTCCTGGTTGCTGACGCGCTGCGCCGGGTCGAAGTACTCATCGATTTGATCGGCTCGAATAGCGGCGACTGTTGGCGTCGTTGGTTGATCCGGCGTACTCGCTCGCCATGTCACGACTCCACGGCGGTATCCCCTGGCATCAAGCCAGTT
Organism: Mycobacterium sp.; assembly: GCA_035511785.1. Lineage (GTDB taxonomy): Bacteria > Actinomycetota > Actinomycetes > Mycobacteriales > Mycobacteriaceae > Mycobacterium. Next base: position 5,191 of record DATKEW010000221.1, on the reverse strand, counting down.
GTGTACGCCGAAGTCCTTAGTGGAGAGCAGAATTCTCACCCGGTCGTTGTCGATCTGGGATTGGCCAAGATTCAGGCTTGTATGACGGGTTCGATGTCGATCATCTCGCTCCACTGGTTCGTTAAGCAGATGCCGACGTACGAAGCGCCAGGGGGGATTTCGTACTCGATCACAAGGGCTTCGCCGTCCTGTAGCTCCCACTGCACGGGGACGAACCAGGCACCCGCCATGGCCGAGGGTGGCTGGATCGGGGGTATGGCGAAGTTCTTCGGCAGAACTCCGAAGACCCGTGCGGGAATGTCTTTGACCCACATGGCGAAAAGGTCACGGGAAGCGGCCAGGTGTGCGTCGAACGCCGCAATCGAGTTGCGAAGCGATGCCGGTTCAGCCGGCTCATCCGCGTTCAGGCATTCGATGCGAATCGTCCCCTTGTGTTGCCGTTCCCAGTCGCCGTACGTTTGGTAGACGCAGAAGGAGTCGGCGCCTGGTGGAAGCTGAAACCCTTTCGTGGTTCCCACCTTTTCTCGGCTGAAGAAGAGCTCAAACGAGCCGTTACCATCGACTACGAGGTCATCCGACAGCACTTTCACCGCCTGGGCTTGGTCATCCTTGCCGGTGTAGACGCCGAAGGTCGTCTGCGCGACGGAGCCGAGTCTGCCGTAGACGCGATAGTCGTGCGCGTCATCGATCCGCGCCGATAGATATAAGGTGTCGGGGTTGGAGTGGCCCCAGTTCCACGGTGAGTACTGGGCATTGATCAGGGTCGGTCGTGCTGGATCGCTGCACAACTGCAGTCCCATGTACTGAATGTGGCCGATCATGCGTCCCAACAGCGCCGCAGCGGCGCCTTCGTCGAGATCGCCGGTGGACAAAGCCAATTCGAGTAAATCGTCATGCAGGTCCGTGAAGCGCCGCCAGGCGGCACGCACGAGATCACTGGATTCATCGGTCACGCTTGTCCTCGATCCCATAGAAGTCCCGGTAGTACCGGAGTTCGGGTCAGAGTTCGTCGATGTCAAGCCCGTAGTCCGCGGCGTGGTAGATGTGCGGCTTGCGTTTGTCTATGCCACGCTCGTCCATGAACCGACTCATTTTCTGATAGGTCTGGTCGGTGAGTTCGATGCCGAAGTGCGCGTAGATCTTCTGCACACAGGCAATCGGGTCACGCACCATCAGCTCCACCGGAAAATCGATGAACTGCGCTGGCTTGTCGGCGAATTGGCGACGCAGTTCGGCGTTGCGCGCCAGCATCTTACCGATGCGCCATCGTATGTGGCGGCCGTGCTCCTGCCAGTCGACGTTGTCTTGAACCATTCCGAAGACGATGCCGGTCAGGCTACAGGCAGAGGCGACGACTTCGCTGGGTTCCCGGTAGGTGGTGACGAATCGGGCGTCGGGAAAGACCGTGAGGATCTTATCGATGTTGCACATGTGTGGTGGTGTCTTGAGGAGCCAACTCTCCGTCGGGCGTAATCCACCGCTTTGCATGTACTGCAGTAGCAGTTTCTGCTCCTGGTAAACCCAGGTGCGGTCCTGTTCGGCCACCCACCTGTCATAGCCCTGACAGTTGAACATCACGTGGAAGGTCTCGCTATGGAATGCGTAGGCGTGGAGCAGCGCGCACTCCTGGGCTTCCCATGCACCGACCGGGTTCGCGGCGTCCAGGTCGGGCGCGAGGGAGAGGCTGCGGCGGATCTGCTTCTCGCTGCGTTTAATCCGCGGGTCGGAGCGCATCGTGGACGGATTCAGAGGTGGATGGAGCTCGTCGCATTCCCACGTGATCGGATAGCGGAACTGGTCGTCTTGACTCAGCAAGTGATGCGTGATGGTTGTGCCGGTGCGGGGCGCGCCGATGATAAAGATCGGCCTTTCGATCACCTCATTACGAATCTCGGGGTGTCGGCGCAGATGCTCCGTCACCAGTAGGCGCTGACGCAGCAGATTAGTGATGTGAGACGCGGCCAGGACGCGGCCGAACCCGTTGAGACGGTCCTCATTCTCTATCGAGTCGATGAGATGGTCGAGGCCTTCCTCGAAACGCCGATCACCGAAGTCGGTCAGGCCTCCGGCGCGCCGGCTGGCCCGGTCCATCAAGGCGTACTTCCGGAGTGGCAGAGGATGGGCGCCTGCACGACGCGCGACCCGGAAGCCGAGGTTCATGATCCGGATAGGTAGCGGTCTCGGTGGCGCGTCAACAGCCATGGTGGATGACTCCTCAAACTAGGGTGTCGCTGACTAAGCCCGGGCCCGTGCAAGATTCATGTCCTCACTCGTCGCGAGGGCCTCGGGTTCTTCTTGTTGTCCTGCCCGAACGAGGGGCGTTGCCTTCCGGCGGCAATTACATTACGATCTGAACGTAATGAAGTCAATCGACGGTACAGCCCGCCACCGAAGTGATGCGGCACGGTCGCCGGGACGGCCACGCGACGCCCGCATCGACGACGCGGTGCTTCGCGCAACGGTCGAATTGCTGGAGGAAATCGGCTACACCCGACTCACCATTCCGCTGGTCGCCGCGCGCGCCGGGTCGACCCCTCCAGCGGTTTACCGACGCTTTCCGACCAAAATCGAACTGGTCTACGAAGCGGTGTTCCCCAACTTGGCGACCCTCGAGTTACCGCTGGGTGGCGATCTTGAGTCCTTTGTTCGCGTCCTGATACGGGCGTCGATCGACCTGTTCAGCCAACCTGCGGTGCACACCGCGATTTCAGGTCTCATGGCCGAAATGCCCTCCGAGCCAGGGCTATCGGCGCGGCTCCTTGGTCGGCTTCAGGACAGTACCTACGAACTTCTGCAGCAGTTCCTCGACAAGGCTGCAGCTAAAGGAATCGCAGCCGGCGGCGTGGACGCCCGCCTGTTTCTGGACATGATCAGTGGCACGGTGATGATGGCGTTGGCCAACGAGCGCAACCTTGACGGCGCTTGGGTCGACCAGACCACCGCAGTGATCGTGAGGGGACTCGTGGGATGAGCGCCGTCGAATTACGCAGTGCGCCAATGGAAATAATCGCCTCCGCTCCGGCCCAGGTGGGTCTCCGGGAGATCGGCGCCTGGGCGGCACGCATGGAACGCATCGGCTTTGACACGATCCATATCGCCGAGACCATCCATGACCCGTTCACCATCGCAGCGATGGCCCTGACACACACCACGCGTGTGACGGTTCGGACACGCATGGCGCTGGCGTTTCCGCGTAGCCCGATGATCACCGCCTATGCGGCATGGGACCTCGCGAAGTACTCCGAGGGCCGCTTCCAACTGGGGATCGCCTCGCAGGTAAGAGGCAACATCGTCGGCCGCTTCTCCCGCCCATGGTCACAACCGGTCGCGCGACTTCGCGATTACATCGAGTCGCTAAGGGCAATCTTTCATTCATTTCAGACCGGTGAGACCCTCAACCACGCTGGGCGGTTCTACCGATTCGACCGACTGCAGCCGTACTTCAACCCCGGTCCGCTCGACCACCTCATTCCGCAAATCTGGACCGGCGGGGTGAACAAGAAGATGTGTGTTCTCGCCGGTGAATTGTCGGACGGCTTTGTGTGTCACCCCACCAACTCGCATCCACTGGTCTTGACGTCACGGACACTTCCGTCGATCGCGGAGGGCGCCTGGGGCGCACTGCGTGCCACGCCCACGCCTGCCGTCGTTGCAAACCCCCAACCCATGATGGCTGCCAACCGCGATGCGCTCAACGCACTGCGTGAGCCTCGTCGCTCTGAGCTGGCATTCCTGTACAGCACACCGGCCTACCGTCGTCAGTTGGAGTACTTCGGCTTCGGGGAGGTCGGCGAGGCGCTCAGCGAGATGGCACGCCGTTGCGAATGGAGCGACTTACCCAAGCACCTCACCGACGAAGTCATGAACCGTGTTGTCCCCCAAGGCACCTACGAGGAGATACCCACCGTCCTGACGGAATGGTATTCGGGGCTGTGCACCGGACTTAGCCTGCCGGTCCCCCCGGACGACGAGCATGACGATCACCTCACCGAGTTGGTCGAACGGTGCAAAGCCATCCCAACTTTGAGGGAACCGGTGCCGTTTTGATACAAGCCACGCGGGCCCTGCCCCGAGATAAACCTGGGACACTGAACGACCGGTGATCGGGATGCAGATCTACCGACCCAAGTCCGCCAGCATGTTCACGGCCGTGCGGCGCGCGAGAGCCATGGTGGACAGCATCGGGTTGACTCCGGAACAGCTGGGCATTCCGCTGGCGTCGGCGATCCAGACCCCCGTCGTGTCGTGCAGCTCGCCAGTTGGTTTCGCCACCGACGTCTGTGGGTCGCTGCCCAGCTGTGCGCTGCACATCTGGTGGGCGCTGAACACCGGGGTACCGCCCGGACCGATCGGGACCTGGTTAACCTTCTCGATGAACGCCTCGAGGTCCTCACCGCGCTTCCAGGGCGGGAAGGGCTGGCCGGCCAGGAAGATCTGTTGCGCACCCGCGGCCTCGTGCATGCGGATCGATGTCACCGCGGCTTCGCGGAAGTTTCGACGATCGAGTTCGTCGGTGAATGGATACCAGTGCACGGACTGACCGTTCTCGTCGATGGTGACACTTCCCGCACCGCGATCCTTGACGATGAACACCCAGTCCGCTCGGTACCGGTACCGGCGGGTGAGCTCCTTGTGCTGCGCGCCGCCGAACCAGGGCACGACGGTGGTGAATAGGCCGGGGAGGTGCTGCACGCATTCGATGATGTACCCGAAGCCCTCGTTGGCCTCGGCGAACTCGTTCATGACGCCGGCCATTGCGGGGCCGCACCACGGATCCTGGGGTTCGTCATAAATCCCGGTGACAAGGCTGGCGGGGTGGAGTCGCAGTTGGGTGCCGACGGCCGGCCCGCCGATGCCCGACCGCAGCAGCAGCGCAGGTGTCTCCAGGCTGCCGGCGGCGGCCACCACAGTGGGGGCGTGGATGACGATGCGGGAGTTGCGCTGGGTCTGCGGGTCGCTGCAGATCGCCTCCACACCAACGGCTTTGCCGTCGTCGGTGAGGATTCGCTCGGCGCGGGTGTTGGGCAGCAGCTTCGCTCCCGCGTCGGAGGCGTCCTGCAGATAGGTGCGCAGCGTGCCCTGTTTGGCACCGGTCTGATCACCCATTCCGCTGTAACCGATCAGGTTCGGGTTGTATCTCTCGGGGTCGATGTTGAGTGTGGCGATGCGATAGGAGTACCCGAGCTTGGAT
>DATKEW010000220.1:0-10369 GCA_035511785.1 Mycobacterium sp. | reverse complement strand
CTGCTCGATACTGAACGTGTCGGCCAGGGCTGCGTCCTTGCGAGTCCAGCCTTTGAGCGGATCGCGCGGCCCACCCTCACCGAGGATGGCAGGAGGGCCCCGGCCTTGCGGTTCGGCGACCCTCGGGTCCAGGCCCTGGCCGGCGCCTTATGCACCAGCGTGCTCGCCGTCACCGGCATCACCAACAAGAGCCTGCGTGCCTTGATGACCGGATTGCTCGGCGGCATCGACTACACCACCAACCAAGCCAGTTACGACCTGGCTCGGCTCAGACGCAATGGGCTCATCACCCGCGTCCCCGGCCGCAACCTCTACCGCCTGACCCCCGATGGGCTGCGCTTTGCGATCTTCTACACCAAACTGCACGACCGGCTGCTGCGCCCCCTGCTCGCCGCCGACCAGCCACCCGCACCACCACCACTACGAAAAGCGTTGCACACCATTGACATTCACATCACAGATACAATCGACCGCGCTCGCCTGCTACCAAAAGCAGCCTGAAAACTCAAGCCCCCTGTCAAAGTCCTAGCGACCAAGGTTCGCTAGCGACCAAGGTTCGCTAGTTCCCCGCGAAGCCAGGCCAAAATCGCCAAACAGGATTGACTACCGGGCGGAAGAACTTTCGCCCTTCGTCCGGTGCATCCCGTAGCGACTCCATTACCTGTACCGTTCGGCGCAGATCTCCCCGAGACATGTAGTAGCCCGCCAAGGCGATCAGCGTGGCGACCAAGTCGCCGTCGCGCTCCGTCCCCCGCAATTGCAGGCAGCGCTCAAAGTCAGCGGCGGCGGCCCGGCTTCCGGTGCCCTCGGCGGCGGAGGCGAAAAATCCGCGCTGTAGCCGCAAGGCCCGTTCGTGGCGGTCATGTTGGGGACCGGTCGGGGTGTTGTCGAGCCCGTTGAGGGCGTGAGTGAGATATGTTCGGGCCTCGTCGAAGGCGCCGCGGCGGCCAGCGTCGACGGCTACCTGCTGATAGGCCGAGGCGGCGTCGTCGAACCGTTGCGCTCGTTCGTAGTGGTCGGCGACGACGCGCCAGTCGGGGTTAGCACCGGCCACACCGGCGACCAGCGCGTCGGCGGCCCGAGCATGGAGTCCGCGGCGGACGCTCGGCGGGGCCAATTCCGCTGCGACCTCGCGCAGCAGCTCGTGACGAAACCGCCAGCGGTCGACTCCGAATGGCTCCAACACATGCGCGTCTTCGAGTTCATCGATGACGTCGTCGACCTCTTCCGCGCTAAGTGCCGACACCGCTCTCAACAAGGGCCCGTCGACGTAGCGTCCGATGATGGCCGCCGCCTCTGCTACCGGCACCGCCTTGGCGCTGGCGTTCAGGCGGGCGACAAACGGCTCATACAGTGCCTCGGGTACCGCCGGCTCCCCGCCGCTGGACCCGTCGAGCCCGGCCACGACCTGTTCGATATGAAACGGAATCCCATCGCAGCGTTCGCGCACCGCCACCCTCTGCGCAGCGTTCAACATGGGCTCCAGCGCGACGATCAGCTCATCGGTCTGCTCGTCCGTCAGCGGCGCCAGGTCGAACACCTTCATCGGCCATCCATCGGGGAGCCATCCCTCGGGACGGCAAGTCAGCACAACCAGCAGCCTGCGTGGGTTCGCGCAAAGCAGCGCGCCCACTACGTCGATGGTCCAAAGGTCGAACCAGTGCGCATCCTCGGCCACCAGCAAGGCCGGTCCCTCACCCAGGCACGCCCTCAGATACTCGCCCACCCCGGCTGCGATCAGCTCCTGCAGCTTGCGTCCCTCGGCGGGCGCCGGTTGGTAGCCGTACTCGGGTGCGATGCCCAGCACCGGCGCCAACAACCGCACGGTGGTTATGGGGTCGAGTCCTTGTGCCCGAATCTCCCTGCCCAACAGACGAAGTCGCTCAGCGGGATCCGCGGACCGGTCGATGCCACAGCGGTGCTCGATCAGTGTGCGTACGGGGTGGAGGCCGACGTCGGTGTGAAACGGCGATCCGGTCAACTCCAGTATCGTGGCGCGCGAGCCCAGAACCATGTCGACCGCGACCGACGCAAGACGGCTCTTGCCGATACCGGACTCACCCCGGAACACCAGACAGGGCGTCGTCAGGGTACCGTCCTGGGCACGAGCCCAGCTCCTCTCCAGCCGGGACACCTCGCGGTCGCGGCCAACCAAGGGACCCCGCCAGATCCGGACTGTCTCGCTGCGCTCGCCTACTACCTGGTAATGGGTTATCAACCCGTCCACACCCTTTACCGGTGCCGCAGGGCGGTCTTCTAACTCGAAGTCCTTGCGCACCAGCGTCTTGATCGCCTCGGAAACCACCACTGTCCCTCGCGGGGCCAGGCTCGATACCCGCGCGGCCAGGTTGGCCGCAAGCCCGTACACGTCGTCCTGGGCGGTATCCAGATACACCAGACCCCGATGCACCCCAACGCGCACCGCAATCTCCACGCCGAACCGGCGCTGCGCTTGCTGACTGAGATGGCTCACTTTGCGGGTGATCTCCAGTCCCGCCTGCACCGCGCGGCGCACATCATTGTCGTGGGCCGTCGGATGACCGAACATCGCCAGTAGCCCGTCGCCTTTGGTGGAGCCGATATGACCCCCATAGCGGTCCACGATCTGGCACACGTGCTCTCGGTAGCGCCCCACCAACACGCGATAAGTCTCAGGCTCCACCCGCCCCGACAACACCGTCGAATCCACCAAGTCCGCGAACAAGATTGTCAATCGCCGGATTTCGCCGGCATCGCCAGAGGTAGCCAACAAATCCTCAGCATCGGTGTTGTCCTGGTCGACGGCCAACACCTCACCCGCCAATGTCGCCGCGGGCACCCGATCACCGCTGTTAATCGCCGACACCGCCCGATCAAGCAGCTCATCCACCGACGGAACGCCGCCACGGCTACCCTGCTCCTGCCCCCTCCGCATTTCGTTCACATCAATATCGCTCCAGTCCACCGGCTGTCCGCGCGTCGATCGATCTTGCTCATGCTAGCCAGCATGCGGCCACCACGAGGGGCATAACATCAGCACAAACGCGGAGATTGCAGCGGTGTTCCTACAGGGAAATTGTCCCGGCGGGCGTCAGGTGTGGCGGGCAGCTTCCTGGGCCAGCTGCACGCGGGAGGTCAAGCCGAGCTTCCCGTAGACGTGGGTGAGGTGGGATTGCACCGTGCGCGGTGAAACGAAAAGCCGTGTGGCGATGTCGTTGTTGCCGAGTCCTTCGCTGACCAGTCGCACCACGTCTAGCTCGGCCGGCGTGAGGGATCCCCACCCGCTGGCCGGGCGTTTGCGTTCGCCCCGCCCACGCTGCGCGTAAGCGATCGCCTCCTCGGTGGACATCGACGCGCCCTCGGCCCATGCCGATTCAAAGTCCGCCTGGCCCATTGCATTTCGCAGCGCCGCCACCGAGGCTTCGTAGCCGGCGTCCCAGACCTTGAACCGCACCGCGCCCATGCGCTGCCGGATGGCCGCTGCCGCGCCGAACAGCCGCGCCGCTTCCCGGGAGTTGCCGACGTCGCCTGCCAACGTGGCGAGGCACTCAAGGGTGTCGGAAGTACCCCCATACGGGAAACCTTCGGGAACGCTCGCCAGCGCGTCGTGGGCGTCGCGCTCGGCCTGCTCCGGCTCACCCTGCGCGATCGCCACGCGGGCGCGCGTGCTCAGCGCCCCTGCTAGCAAGGCCCAGCCCGTCGCTGTCGCGACCGCGTCTTCGGCCCAGCGCCGGGCCGCGATCAGATCTCCGCCCGCCAGTGCGGCCCACGCGTTGATGGGGCGCAGGTGCGCCGCAAAGCCCGGCGCGACGCTCCCGTGCTCCCAGGCCGCCGCGGTCGCGTCCCGCGCCGTCTCAACGTCGCCGGCGGCCAGGGCCACTACTGCCAACGCGTCGTAACCAAGACCCGCGATGACCCAGCCAAACTCGGAGGCGGACTCGAGGCTCGCCTCGGCCGCGGCCCGGGCCGCAACCGTGTCGCCCTGCCACGCCAGGGCGATGCCCTGGTGCGCGAGGGTACCTGCCTCAAGGAGCCCATCGTGGGCGGCCTTGGCCTCGGTGGTCACCGCGCGGAATTGTGCGAAGGCTCCGGCCAGATCGCCCTGGTATATCTGTGCCAAACCCAGGCACATGCGGCAATTGCGCGAGTCGAACCGGTCACCGATCGCCTCGGCGAGGTCGCGTCCTTCTTCGGCGGCCGCGCGGGCCGCGATGGGGTCACCGGCGGCGATCGCTGCGTTCGCCTGCCAGGCCAGGATCTGGCTGAGCCGCCACCGATCGTGCGACTCCCGGGCGAGTTCGATCGCCTCGGCGAAGTACGCTCCTGCCAGCTCGGCGTTGTAGGCGGCGGTAAAGCCGCAGGCGGTCAGCGCCCTGGCCAGCACGGCCGGGTCATCGATGTGGCGCGCGAGCGCCAGTGCTTGCTGGGCGCGATCCACGCTATCGGCAGCGCTAAACATCATGTCAAGCATCGCCTTGTCGGCCAGCGCCCGAGCGCGTACCGCGGGTGCCACTTCGGCGTCCTGCGCGACCTCGTTGGTGAGGACGGTGTCGAACCAGGCCAGGCCTTCCCGGGGGCGGCCCCGCGTGATCCACAGCGGCTCCAGCGACGACGCCAGCGCCAACGCGAGCGCGGTGTCCGAGTTTTCGCAACTCCACCCAAACGCGGCCCGCAGATTGTCGATTTCCATTTCGGCCTGATCGAGACGCTGCTCATAATCACTGCCTGCTGGCGCGTCGACCGCAGCCGCTAACGATGTGTAGTAATCGCGGTGACGCGACCGCACGGCATCCGCCTCACCGGACTCGCCGAGCTTTTCGGCCGCATACTGGCGCACCGTCTCTAACAGCCGATAGCGGGTGCTCCCCCCGCCATCGTCGGCCACCACCAGGGACTTGTCCACCAGCAGCGTGAGTTGATCAAGGATTTGATATCGCTCGATGTCGCCTCCGCCTGCCACCGCTTGAGCGGCGTCGAGATCGAAGCCGCCCGTAAACACCGCCAACCGGCGAAACAAGATCCGCTCAGGCTCGGTCAATAGCGTGTGCGACCAATCCACCGAAGCGCGCAGCGTCTGCTGGCGGCGCACCGCGGTACGGGATCCACCGGTCAGCAGACGGAACCGGTGATGCAAGCCATCAACGATCTCTGCCAGTGACAACGCCCGCACCCGCGCGGCCGCCAGCTCGATGGCCAGCGGGACCCCGTCGAGACGACGGCAAATCTCCGCCACCGCCGCGGCATTATCGTCGCTAACGTCGAAATCCGGCCGAGCGTGGCGGGCCCGGTCGATGAATAGTTCGATGGCTTCATCGACCAGCGACAGCGACGGCACCCGCCAGCTCACTTCACCGGCCACCCCGATGGGCTCTCGACTCGTCGCCAACAGCGTCAACCTCGAGCACGCTTCCAGCAGCGCCACCACCAGCGCCGCGGTCGCATCCAGCAAATGCTCGCAGTTGTCCAACACCACCAACATCTGACGCTCGGCAACAAACCGGGTCAGCGTGTCCATGGTCGACCGGCCCGGTTGGTCCGGCAGCCCGAATGCGCGGGCCGCCCTGATCGGCACCACCGCGGGGTCGGTGATCGGCGCTAGATCCACATACCAGACTCCATCGGCGAACTCGCCGGCCAACTGAGCCGCAATTTCCACCGCCGCGCGGGTTTTGCCCACCCCGCCGGCGCCGGTCAGGGTGACCAGCCGGCTGTCGGCCAACAGCTCGCGCACCTGGGTCAGCTGCTTGTCGCGGCCCACGAAGCTGGTAAAGTGCACCGGAAGGCGCTGGGAGACAACGGCTTTAGACACACGCAGCGGCGGGAATTCGTTGACCAGATCGGGATGGCACAGCTGCGCCACGCGCTCGGGACGCGGCAGATCACGAAGCGGGTGGGTGCCGAGATCGGTTACCCATGCGCCGGAAGGGAGCCGATCAACCACCAATTGTTCGGTCGCGCCCGACAGCAGCGTCTGGCCGCCGTGCCCCAGGTCGCGCAGCCGTGCTGTCCGGTTGATCGTCGGTCCGGCGTAGTTGCCCTCATCGCGCAGCTGCACCTCGCCGGTATGCACACCGATCCGCAACCGGATCGGCGCCAGCGGCGCACGCTGCAACTCCAACGCGGCCGCGACCGCATCGGAGGCACGGGCGAACGCCGCCACGAAGCTGTCACCCTCGCCCTGCTCGACCGGCCGCACACCGTCGTGTGCGGCGATCATGTCCGACACTGCCTGATTCAGACGAGCGATCGCCTCGGTCATCTCGCCGGGTTGGGTCTCCCACAGCCGCGTCGAGCCCTCGACGTCAGCCAACAGCAACGTCACTGTACCCGTCGGCAAAAGCCCGCTCACGCTGAGTTCGCTCCAATCCACCAGCGGGGTGTCCGCGCGTGGACCAATCTCGCTCATGCTAGCCAGCATGCGTCGTCGATGAGCAGCAAACGTCAGCGGAAACGCGGAAATTAACGCCGGGCAGTGCGGAAAAGTCTCCGAGCCTCGCGACATCAGCTATGGCGGGCAGCTTCCTGGGCCAGCTGCACGCGGGAGGTCAGGCGCAGCTTGGTGTAGACGTGCGTGAGGTGAGACTGCACCGTGCGTGGCGACACGAAAAGCCTTGTGGCGATGTCGCTATTACCGAGCCCTTCACTAACCAGCCGCACCACGTCAAGCTCGGTCGGCGTGAGTGACGCCCAGCCGCTGGCGGGTCGTTTCCGTTCGCCCCGGCCACGCCGCGCGTAACCGATCGCCTCCTCGGTGGACAGCGCCGCGCCCTCGGCCCACGCGTTGTCAAAGTTTTTGTCGCCCATTGCATCTCGCAACGCTGCCACAGAGGCTTCGTAGCCGGCGGTGTAGACCTTGAACCGGACCGCACCCATGCGTTCCCGCATGGCATGTGCCGCGCCGAAGAGCCGCGCCGCTTCCCGATGACTGCCGAGGTCCACGCCCAAGGTGCCTAGGCATTCCAAAATGTCGGGGATGAACAGGTAGGCCTCGACTTCGGCGGCACGCGCGAGCGCGTCGAGGGCGTCGCGTTCGCCTTGCTCCTGCTCACCTTGTGCGATCGCGACGCGGGCGCGCGTCGTCAGCGCGTCCGACAGGGACAGGAACGCGCCCCTCGTTGTCGACACGGCGTCGTCGACGCAGGGGCGGGCCGTGACCAGATCCCCGTCCGCCAGCGCGGCCTCCGCTCTGAACTTGCGACGGAGCACCTCCGTCTGGGGCAAGGCACTCAAGGGAGGCCAGGCCTTGATCGCGTCCTGCGCCGTCGCAGCATCTCCAGCGGCCAGGGCCGTGGTAGCCAACGCCGCGCAGGCGGCGCCCGCCTTAATCCCCCCCAGCTCGGCAGTGGCCTCGACGGCCGCGTCGGCGGCGGCCCGGGCCGCAGGGATGTCGCCCTGGTATGCCAGCGCAATGCCCCGGAACACGAGGCTATCCGCCCTCCAGATCTCATCGTGAGCTGCCTCGGCCTCGTCGGCCACCGCGGCGAATTGTGCCACCGCTCCGGCCAGATCACCCTTGAATACCTGTGCGACTCCGAGGCACCAGCGGCACCGGCGCGCGTTGAACCGATCGCCGATCGCGTCGGCGAGATCGCGTCCTTCTTGACCGGCCGCGCGCAACGTGACCGTGTCACCCGCCCTGAGCGCCGCGGCGGCTTGCGAGGAGAGGATCTGGCTGAGCCGCCACGGGTCGCCCAAATCCCGGGCCAGGCCGAGCGCCTCAGCGAAGTACGCCCCGGCCGCCTCCGGGTTGTAGTTACCGGCCATGTACCCGCACGCGGTAAGTGCGCGGGTCAGCAGGGCTGGGTCGTCGACCTCGCGGGCGATCGCCAGGGCCTGCTGAGCCCGATCCAGGCTGTCGGTGGCACCAGCCCAAGCGCCGAGCATGGCCCCGTCGGCGAGCGCCCGCGCACGGACACGGGGCGTGACTCCAGGGAAGTGCGCGTCGAGGTCGGCCAGGGCGGCTTCGAACCAGGCCAGCCCTTCAAGGAGGCGTCCCCGCGCTTGCCACAGTGGCTGCAGCGACGACGCCAGCGCCAGGGCCAGTTCGACGTTGGAGTTTTCCCGGCTCCACGCGAACGCGGCACGCAGGTTGTCGATCTCGATGTCGGCATGCTCGAGGCGCTGCTCATAATCACTGCCTGCCGGAGCGTCGAGCAGGGCCGCCAGCGCGGTGTAGTGGTCACGGTGACGTGCGCGCACGGCGTCGGCCTCGCCGGACGCCGCCAGTTTCTCCAGGGCGTATTGGCGCACCGTCTCCAACAGCCGATAACGGGTTCGGCCCCCGCGCTCGTCGGCCACCACGAGTGACTTATCCACGAGCAGGGTGAGCTGATCGAGCACCTGGAAGCGCTCCACCTCGCCATGACCAGCGACCGCTTGGGCGGCGTCCAGGTCAAACCCACCCAGGAAGGCGGCCAACCGGCGGAACAACACCCGCTCGGGTTCGGTCAAGAGCGCATGTGACCAATCGACCGAAGCGCGCAGCGTCTGCTGGCGGCGCACCGCGGTGCGCGCACCACCGGTCAACAGCCGGAACCGATCATGCAGGCCATCGAGGATCTCGGCCAGCGACAGGGCGCGCACCCGCGCGGCCACCAGCTCGATCGCGAGCGGCATCCCATCCAGGCGCCGGCAGATCTCCACCATGGCCGCGGCACCGTCATCGCTCACCGCGAAACCGGGACGAGCACGGCGGGCCCGGTCGGTGAACAACTCGATCGCCTCGTCGCTGACTGGCAGCGACGGCACCCGCCAGCTCACCTCACCGGCCACGCCGATCGGCTCACGACTGGTGGCAAGGAAGGTCACCCTCGGCGCCGCACCCAAAACAGCGGCGACCACCTCGGCGCTGGCATCGAGCAGGTGCTCGCAGTTGTCCAGCACCATCAGCATCTCTCGGTCGCGAACAAACCGCAGCAGCGTGTCCATCGTGGAGCGGCCCGGTTGGTCGGGCAGACCCAGCGCACGTGCCACCGCCACCCGCACCAGGTCGGAATCGGTGATCGGCGCCAGATCCACATACCAGACACCATCTGCGTATTCGGCCGCCAATTGGTTCGCCACTTCCACCGCGAGACGCGTCTTACCTACCCCGCCGGCGCCGGTGAGGGCCACCAGCCGGTTCTCCGCCAACAGCTTCCGCACCTCGGCAAGCTGTGGGCCGCGGCCCACAAAGCTGGTGAATTGCGACGGAACATTATGCGCAGCAGCATTTTTCGGTGTCCGCAGTGGCGGGAAGTCATTGCGTAGATCGGGATGGCATAGTTGCACGACCCGTTCCGGACGGGCAACACCACGCAGCTCGTATGTGCCCAGATCGGTCAGCCACGCACCGGCGGGCAGCGCGTCGGCGACCAATGCCTCGGTCGTGCCCGATAGAACCGTCTGCCCGCCATGGGCCAGATTGCGCAGCCGCGCCGTGCGATTGATGGTCGGGCCGATGTAATTACCCTCATCACGCAGCCGCACCTCACCGGTGTGCATACCGATCCGCAAGCAGATCGGGGCCAACGGCGCCCGCTGCAACTCCAGCGCACACGCCACTGCGTCACTGGCCCGCGCGAACGCCAGCACAAAGCTGTCACCCTCGCCCTGCTCCAGCGGGCGCACCCCGCCATGCGCGGCGAGCAGATCCGCCAGCGTGTGATCTAGTCGTGCGAACGCCGCCGTCATCTGCTCGGGCTGGGTCTCCCACCGCCCGGTGGAGTTTTCGACGTCAGCCAACAGCAGCGTCACCGTGCCCGTCGGCAAAGGCCCGCTCACGCCAAGTTCGCTCCAGTCCACCAGCGGCATGTCCGCGCGCGGATCAATCTCGCTCATGCTAGCCAGCATGCGGCGTCCACGCGCAGCAAAACATCAGCGCAAACGCGGAGATTGCGGCCCGTCGATGGCGGATATTCCCTGCCCGTCAGCAGGCTGCCGTACCAAATCCGTGAAGATTCATGACACGGGTGTGAAAGCTTCGTTAAGAATGTGGCCGAACCCACGTCAGGCCTGCACCGTTGAGTTATGACGCTGTTCGAGCTGCTGCCATCGCTGCGGCACGGGTTGAACCCGAACCTCGACCGCGCGATATGGCCGCTGAGCTCCTACGTCGACGAATCGGGCCGGCTGTGCCTCGGCGGGGTCGCCGCGACCGAGATTGCCACCGACTTCGGCACACCCACCTATGTGGTTGATGAAGCGGACTTTCGGGCCCGCATCCGCGGCTGTCGCGCGGCGCTGCCCGGCGTCGAGCTGGTGTATGCCGGGGATGCACTACTGAGCACTGCGGTGGCCGGCTGGGCCGCCGCCGAGGGCGCCGGCATTGACGTCTGCTCGGCTGGTGAGCTGGCCACCGTCCTGGCCGGAGAAGTGCCGCCGTCGCAGATCGTTCTGAGCGGCAACGCGA
>DATKEW010000219.1:0-29614 GCA_035511785.1 Mycobacterium sp. | reverse complement strand
GAGGAGGTCGACACCAACCGCCCTGACCAGCGGCTCCGCGTAGGGATCGTCGATCAGCGGGCGGTCGTCTCGGCTCGCCACCGCCCGGGCCGCCGCGACCATCGTCGCGGTGACGCCGACGCTGGACGCCAGGTCCCAGGTGTCTCCGTCATACCTGGTGGAAGTCATGTTTGCCCCTATCGGATGTAACTAGCCCAGCTCAGTTAATATTTAGATAGTATAACAAGCTTTTACCACTGTACGCCTGCGCCGGTTCGCGGCAACCTTGACGCATGGCGTACGCGGCGGCCGGCAAGCGGGTGCTTATCACGGGCGCATCCTCGGGACTGGGGGCAGCCCTGGCTCGACAGCTGGCCGCCCACGAAGCGGTGGTGGGGCTGATCGCCCGCCGGCGGGATCGCCTGGGCGAGGTGCTGGCCGACTGTCAGCGGACCTCGCCGGGTTCAGCGATGTGGGTCGCCGACCTGGCCGACACCTCCGCGCTGCGTGATCTGGCGCTGCGGGCGTGGGACGTTCTCGGCGGCATCGATGTGCTGATCAACAACGCCGCGATCCCGAAGCGCCGGCCCGTCACCGCCCTGGTGCCGGACGAGGTGGAGAAGGTCATGCGGGTCAACTTCTTCGCCCCGATGCGCATGACGCTGGCGGTGCTGCCGCGGATGCTGGCGCGCGGCTCGGGCCTGATCGTGAACGTGTCCAGCGTCGGCGGGCGCCTCGGGATCGTCCACGAAACCGCCTATTGCGCAAGCAAATTCGCGCTGTGCGGCTGGAGTGAGGCGATGGCCGTGGACCTGCACGGCACTGGAATCTCGGTGAAGCTGATCGAGCCGGGCCCGGTCGACACCGAGATCTGGGACCAGCCCGACAACGAGGAACCCCTGTACCAGGGACCCAAGGTCGCAGCCGACGAGGTGGCCGAGGGTGTCATCGCCGCATTGGCCAGCGACCGGTTCGAGCATTATGTGCCGGACATGAAGGCCGTCGTCGACGCCAAGAACGCCGACCTCGACGCGTTTATCGCCGGCGTGGCCGGGATGGCGCCCCAATGAGGGCGTTGGTCTACGGCGTGCCGCCGGAGCCCTTCGCGGTTCCCGATAACGCCAACGCGCTGACCCAGAACTTGGCCCGTACCCCGACGGCGCTGCGCCAAGTGCCCGATCCGCAACTGCCGCATCAGGATTGGGTGATCACCCGGCCCCGGCTGACCGGCATCTGCGGGTCGGACTCCAAGCAAATCCTGATGGATTTCGGCGAGGACGACGTTGACAACGCCATGGCGGCGTTTTGTTCCTTCCCCCAAGTCATGGGCCACGAGGTGGTCGCCGACGTGGTCGCGATGGGGCCCCGGGCCCGGGGGTTGGAGATCGGGCAGCGCGTGGTGCTCAACCCCTGGTTGTCCTGCGGGCCGCGTGGCATCGAGCCGCCGTGCCCCGCTTGCGAAAGCGGCGACTACAGCCTGTGCTGGAGCTTCACCGACGGCGACATCAAGCCCGGCATCCACACCGGGGTATCGGCCGATGTCACCGGCGGATATGCCGAATTGATGCCCGCGCATGACAGCATGCTGTTTGGCGTTCCGGATTCGGTGCCCGACGAGCTGGCCGTGTTCGCCGACCCGTTCTCTGTGTCCCTGCACGCTATCACCCGCCACCCGCCGCCCCGCGCGGGCCGGGCGCTGGTCTACGGGGCCGGCTCGCTGGGGTTGTGCGCGGTCGCGATTCTGCGGGCGCTCTATCCCGATGTGGCCGTCGCCGTGGTGGCGCGCTTCGACGCCCAGGCGGAGCTGGCCCGAAGGTTCAAGGCCGCCATAGTGCTGGCACACGAACCGCGCCTGGCCGTCATCGAAGAACTCGTCGCCTGGGGCGGTGGTCGGCTGCGCCAACCGCTGCAGGGTTTACCGATGGCCTACCCCGGACCGATAGACGTCGTTTACGACACCGTCGGCAAGCCGGAGACATTCGAAGTCGGAGTGCGGGTCCTGTGCTCCCGGGGGACGCTGGTGAAGGCCGGCGTCCACGCACCCGGTCGGTGGGAGTGGAGCCCGCTGTACTTCAAAGAAATCAGCTGGGTCGGCTCCAATGCATTCGGGATCGAGGAGATCGACGGGCAGCGCAAGCACGCCATCGCCCACTACCTCGACCTGGTGGCCGCCGGCCGGGTGGACTTGCGTCCCATGCTGACCCACACCTTCCGGCTGGAGCAATGGCGCGACGCCTTCCTCGCGATTGCCAACCAGGGGACCAGCGGCGCCGTGAAGGTAGCTATAGATCAGCGCGAGACCGGACGTGTGGCGCGGTAGTAGGTGAGTCGTCCGACGAAGCGTTGCCGGTGCGTGGCGACCTCGGCGCAGTCGAACCCGGCCGCGCGTAGGAGTCGAGGAATCGCGTCGCCGAGGTTGCCGGCCGCGTGGTGGCTGCGCATGACGAGCCGCGCCGTCAGGCCGGACCCACGGCACCTCGCCCCGCGAGTGGCGCCGTCGACCGGTGCGCTACGGACTGCGCGATTCAGACCGTTAGTGCGCCCTGGGATCCGATGATGGGCAGATCAATCGGCGTGATGACGCCGGGTTGCGCGTCGCAGACGAACGGTATGGCGTTGACCGCCGCGACGGCGGTGCTGTCCATCAACACGGTCATCACGTCCTCTCCAGGGTTGCCGAACCGGATCGTCGCGTCGACGCGTGGCTGGCCTTCGATCACGACGCGGAAACCCTTGGGGTCGCTCCATTGCGGGTCGAGCGCGTCGTCGCTCATGGTCCAGCAGATGGCCAGCTCGACAACCGGGCGGCCGCCGCGGTGGCCGCGGTAGGTGCGGCGTTGGCCCCCGACGGTGCCGGCCGCGAAGTCCACCCACCCCAGATCCAGATCCCGGGTCAGCACAGCGGGCTCGACGAATGCGTCTGTGGAGTCGAGTTCGACGCCCAGCATCGTGGCGATCATGTCCAGCGTCTCGAAGTAGCCGAGGCCGTATCGTTGCGTCTCCGGGTCGATTTGCGTGACCGGCTCACGGGGTGGTTTGCCGAATCCGAGCACCCGCCATACTTCCCAAACGGGGTAGGTGGTGCAGTCCAACGTCTCGACGAGCTTGACGCTGTAAACCTGTCGGCATGCGCCGGTGAGGAAGCCGGCAACGACGTTGATGAAGCCCGGCTCGAATCCCGTGCCCAGGAAGGTCGCGCGTCCCTGTCGCGCCGCCTCCTCGAGTGCTGGCCGTTCGGCCGGGTGATGGGTCCCGGTCAGGAAATCTCCCGTCGTGACGACGTTTATGCCGGAGCGCAGCATCCTGGTCACCAGTTCGTAGTCGATGACGCGGGGCATGTAGTTCACGCAATCCGGTCGAAGCTCGATCAACGCGTCGGCGTCGCCGGTTGCCGCCACACCGACCGGGCGTCCGTCGGCCAGCACACCTGCGTCGCGGCCCACCTTGTCCAAACCGAATGCGTGAACGCCCACCACGTCAAAGTCGTCGCGGTCTAGCAGGACGCCGAGCGCTCGCCTGCCGATGTTGCCGGTTGACCACTGGACTACTCGGTAGGGTGCCATGCCTCACCGTAACCCCGCGCGGAAGTCAGGTTTGCACGCTGGCTTTACGGCGAGTGTGAATCTCACGGCGCGGTCACGGCGTGTCGCGCCGCGGATTTCACGCTCGGCGTGCCGTTAGTTGTTGTGCATCAGAGGGATTCGATGTCTAACCAGCGGTCGATGTCGAAGCGGTCTTCGACGGCGCGGATCGTCGCACCGCCGCGGCCGGGATAGTGCGCGGGTATCACGGCGGCTTGTGCCTGTGCGGCCTCGGTGAATATCCGGCGGCGAGTGACCGCGGCGGCGGTCGCATCGATGTCGAAGGCGCAGGCGTCGGTGGGTCGACGCAGTTGCAGCGGGCTGTGGGTGAGATCGCCGACGAAAACCGCCGGCTGACCCGCGTCTAGCCACAACACCGAAGAGCCCGGTGTGTGCCCGGGGGCGGGCCGCAGTCGCAGCGACTCGCTTATCCGATAGTCGTCCGACCATTGGACGAGCTGCCCTGCCTCATCGATGGGTAAAACGCTGTCTGCGAACACGAGCTGGTTACCGCGCCGCTGGGCCTCTTCTTCTTCGCTGCGCGGCGCGTGCCTCCCCGCGGGTCCATCGGGTTGAAAGTGGTGGTAGTCGGCGGCCGGCACCACATATCGGGCGTTGGGAAACGTCGGCACCCAGATGTCGTTCTCTCTCATGGTGTTCCACCCGACATGGTCGGCGTGAATGTGGGTGTTGACTACCACGTCCACGGCGTTGCGGTCGATCCCCGCCGATTCGCACGCCGCCGGGAACCCGGTGTTCAGGCGATCCAGGGGTGGCATATGCGGGCGTTGGCGATCATTGCCGACGCCGGTGTCCACGATGACGGTCAGCCCGTCGACCTCGATGACCCAGCTTTGGACCGCGATGTGCCACTGATCGGTGTCGGGGTCGAAGAAGTCCGGCACCAACAGGTCGGCGTTGTCCCGCCACCCCGACGGCGGCGTGCGGGGGAAAAAGCGGCTCCCCAAGTCGAACTGAAGTTCCACCACGCGAGCCACATTCGCGCAGCCAAACCGGACTCGGTGCATCGCTACGTCGGGTTGGCCCGCAGATAGCTGTAGACCATCCCGAAATTGCGGTTCACGTCCAGGGGAATGTCTATCGGACCACCGAGAGCCTTTGCGCCCCAAACGATTTGTGCGGTGCGCTCCACCAGCGCGGTGATGTGCATGACCTTGTCGGGTCGCGGCCCGACGGCCACCAGGCCATGGTTGGCGATCAGCGCGGCGCCCCGGCCTTCGAGTGCCTTGACCGCATTGAGGCCAACCTCGGGTGTGCCGGATGCGGCGTACTCGCTGCATCGAACGTCGCCGCCGCAATAGACCGCGAACTCGTCGATGCAGGCGGGAATCGGCTCATGGGCGATCGCGAACATGGTCGCCCAGATGGGATGACTGTGGATGACGCTGCCGATGTCGTCGAATGCCTTGTAGCAAGCCAGGTGCAGCTTCATTTCCGACGACGGCGATCGCCCGTCCGCGGCTTTCAGCACGGTGCCGTCGGGATCAACCAGTACGAGGTCGTCGAGCTCCATGTCGCGATAGTCGACCGACGACGGCGTGATGACGATGTTGCCGTCAGAGCGCCGCGCCGAGATGTTGCCCGCGGTTCCCTCGACCAGGCCCCGGCGCAGCATGTCCTTGGCAGCGTCCAGCACCGCGGTTTCCGGGTTGACGACGGATTTCACGGATGTCATGAGCCGAGCACCTCCGGGTTGACGATATGGGCGGGTGTCTTGCCGGACAGCAGCGCTTCCAGGTCGTCGGCAACCATCTGCGCCTGCCGAGCCTCAGTGTTCCACGTGGCACCCCCGATGTGCGGGGTCAAGACGACGTTGGGCATACCCACCAGCGGGTGATCGGTCGGCAGCCATTCGCCGACGAAGTGATCCAGGCCGGCGGCGGCCACCTTGCCGGCGCGCAAGGCGTCGACGAGCGCGTCGGTGTCGTGCAGCTGAGCCCGGGCGGTGTTGAGGAAGACCACGCCGTCGCGCATGGCCGCGAACTGCTCGGCGCCGATCATCCCGACGGTGTCGTCGGTGACCGGCGCGTGCAGGGAGATGACGTCGGCCTCGCCCAGCAGTTCGCCGAGGCTGTGGCGGGCCTCGTCGTTGTACGGGTCGTAGGCGATCACCCGCATGCCTAGCCCGGACAGTCGCCATCGCAACGCGCGGCCGACGGCACCGAGGCCCACTACTCCCACGGTGAGCCCGGCGATCTCCCAGCCGCGGAAGCGCTGATACGGAATGACGCCGTCGCGAAACATGTTGCCGCTGCGAACATCCGCGTCGGCGGTCAGCAGGTGACGGGTGGCGGCCAGCAGCAGCGCCACCGTCATCTCGGCGACCGCGTCGGCGTTGCGGGCCGGGGTGTTCAGCACCGGGATGCCGGCCACGGTGGCACCGGCGATATCGACGTTGTTGGGGTCGCCGCGAGTTGCCGCGACGGCCCGCAAGCCCACGTCGAACACCGGGCCGCGGACCGAGTCGCTTTCCACCACAACGACATCGGCGGCTTCGGCGGTGATTCGGTCGGCCAGCTGCTCTGGACTGTAGATCCGCAGCGGGCTCTGATCGATCCACGGGTCATACACCACGTCGGCCAGCTCCCGCAGCTTGGCGAACCCCGGTCCGCGCAGCGGGGCTGTCACCAAGGCGCGTGGTCGTGACGTCACGAACCCCAATGCTGGCGTACGGTGACGCCCGTGTCACGTAAAGGCGTCACAATCGGCATCGACGTGGGCAGCACCGCGGTCAAGGCGGTGACGGCCGATGCCGACGGGCGCGTGACGGCCCGGGTGCGGATTCCGCATGGGTTGCGGATACCGGCGCCCAATCGGCTGGAGCACGATGCCGACGAGGCGTGGCGTCGCAGCCCGCTGGCGGCCCTGAACCGGCTCGCTCCAGGGCCTGAGCTCCGGGCGGTGGCCGTTTCGGCGGTGGTGCCCTCGTTGACCGCCGTCGACGCCGCCGGCATGCCGCTCACACCGGGGCTGCTGTACGGCGATGACCGGGGCCGGGTTCCGGACGTCGATGACCAGCCGCTGCCGGCGCTGGGCGAGGCCGCCGAGTTTCTGCGCTGGACGGCCGCGCAGGCGCCCGACGCGGCCGGATACTGGCCGGCACCGGCGGTGGCCAACCACGCTCTGGCGGGCGAGGCGGTGATCGACTTCGCCACTGCCGCGACGGCGTTTCCCCTTTTCGACGCAACCGGCTGGAAGGGAAGCGGCTGGAACCCGGCGGCATGCGCCGAGCGCGGCGCCACCGTCGAGCAGATGCCGCGGGTCGAGACGATGGGGGCGGCGGCCGGGCAGGTGCGCGGGACTGGCGCCGTGTTGGCGATCGGCGCCATCGACGCGCTGTGCGAGCAGATGGTGGCCGGCGCCAATCGCGACGGCGAGGTTCTGGTGATGTGTGGAACCACTCTGATCGTGTGGGTCACCGTCCCCGAGCCGCGGCAGGTCCCCGGCCTGTGGACCATTCCGCACACCACCGCCGCGAAGAGCCAGATCGGCGGCGCCAGCAACGCCGGCGGGCTGTTCCTCGGCTGGGTGGATCGCCTTGTCGGACCCGGCGACCCGGAGTCGGTCGATCCGTACCGGGTGCCGGTGTGGTCGCCCTACATACGCGGGGAGCGCACGCCGTTTCACGACCCGGATCGTCGGGCGGTGCTGGATGCCCTGGATCTCACCCATAACGCCGCCTCGCTGCGCAGGGCCGCCTACGAGGCGTCGGGCTTCGTCGTGCGCCAGCTCATCGAGCTCAGTGGCGCTTCGGTATCGCGCATCGTCGCCACCGGTGGTGGCACCCGGCTCCAGCCGTGGATGCAGGCAATCGCCGACGCGACCGGCCGGCCGGTGGAGGTGTCGGCGGTCGGCGAGGGCGCGGCACTGGGAGCGGCTTTTCTCGCGCGCATGGCAGTCGGCCTGGAAACGACGATCGCCGACGCGGCCCGCTGGGCCTCCACCGACCGCGTCGTCGATCCCGATCCCGGCTGGGCGGTGGCAATGGGAGACCGCTACCAACGGTTCCTGGAGCTGGGAAACCGACCATCCGGCGCGATACCTCCGGAGGCGTTCTAGGCTTGTGCAATGACTGACCACGACCGCAAAGCCGCCCGTCGAGAGATCGCAGACGCGCTGTTGAAAGCTCTCGAACGTCGGCATGAAGTACTCGATCTCATGGTGGAGTCCGAGAACAAGGCGGCCGCGGTCGAGGCAATTGTCACATTGCTCGACATGTCCCACGTGGCCGCCGAAGCCGTGATGGGCATGTCGTTCGATCAGCTCACGATTGACTCGCGCAGGAGGATCCAGGCCGAGCTGGAGGACCTCAACAAGCAGCTGAGCTTCACGCTCAAGGACCGGCCGGCCAGCTCTGGCGAGACCCTGGAGCTGCGACCCTTCTCCGCCGCCGACGACCGCGACATCTTCGCCGCCCGCACCGAGGACATGGGTGCCGCCGGCGACGGCTCCGGCGGACCGGCCGGCAACCTCGATGACGAGATCCGTGCGGCCCTGCTACGTGTCGACGACGAAGAGGCCGCATGGTTCGTGGCCGTCGATTCGGGGCAGAAGGTCGGAATGGTGTTCGGCGAGCTGGTCCACGGAGAGGTGGATGTGCGGATCTGGATTCACCCCGATCACCGGAAGAAGGGTTACGGCACTGCCGCGCTGCGCAAGTCGCGGACAGAGATGGCGTGGTGTTTCCCCGCCGTGCCGTTGGTTGTCCGGACGCCGGCGGCCAAACCCGGCTAAGTCAACGTTGCCGATACGTACCTGATATCGCCGAACGCGACCATGGTTGGCTGGGTGGGGAATTCAAAACCATTCTCCGCGTAGAGCTCTGGCGTGGTGTGGACGGTGGGCTGCCAGCCGCGGTCTGCCAGGTAGGTCACTGCGTCGTTGCGTTCACCGGCGTAGACCAAGTCCTTCCAGTCGAGGTCCAGTCCCAGGCGTCGCCAACGCTCGCTGATTTCATGGCCCCGCTTTTCGATACGGTCGCGGATGTCTGGGACGTAGCCGGTGCCCAGCCTGCTGCCACCGGCGCTGAGCTCGGTGATGTTGTCGAACAAGCGGTCTTGGGCGTCGGGCGGCAGATACCCCAGCAGGCCTTCGGCGATCCACGCCGTGGGCCGCGCCGCGTCAAATCCGCTGTCGCGCAATGCGGCCGGCCAGTCGTCGCGCAGGTCGATGCCCACCGCCCTGCGGTCGGCGGTCGGAGTTGCGCCCAGGTCGGACAGGGTGCGGGTCTTGAACTCGATCACCCTGGGCTGGTCGATCTCGTAGAGCACGGTTCCCGCCGGCCACTGCAGCCGGTAGGCCCGGGTGTCGAGTCCGGAGGCCAGGATGACGGCCTGGCGGACCCCGGCTTCGGCCGCGCTGAGGAAAAACGAGTCGAAGAACCGGGTGCGGACCGCCATGCCCTCACTGAGTCGCTGCGGAGTGAATGCCGGGTCGTCCTCGGCGAGTTCGATTTCGCCGTTCATCATCCGGATGAAGGCGTCCACCCCCACGGCGTTCACCAGGGGCTCTGCGAAGGGGTCGTCGATGAGCGGATTCGGGCCCTTCGATGCCATCGCCCGTCGAGCAGCCACCGCGGCGGCGGTGGCGCCCACGCTGGACGCCAAATCCCAACTGTCGCCGTCAAATCGCTTGGTGTCGCGATGTGTCATGGGCGCGTTCCTAACCAAGCGTTGCGGTAACGGTGGTGATGTTGCGCAATTGGGCCAGCTCATCGTCGTCCGGGAAGACGCGGTCGTAATCGGCGAACAGGTCGCGGCGCGGCCGAGCGCTCACTTGCCAGCCTCGATCGCTCAGGTAGTCGATGACATTGCTGCGCTCGCCGTCGAAGAACAGTCCGGAGAGGTCGATGTCGCAGCCCAAACTGGCCCACCGCTGGTTGAACTCCTGGGCGCGCTCGGACATCGCCAGGCCGGAGTCAGGATGGTATTCGGTGGCCAGCTTGCTTCCGGGCGCGGACAGTGCGGTGATGTTGTCGAAGAGCCGGTCCTGAGCTTCGGGCGGAAGGTACATCAGCAAGCCTTCGGCGCTCCAGGAGCTCGGTTGCGTAACGTCGAATCCACTGCTGCGCAACGCGGCCGGCCAGTCTTCGCGCAGATCGATGCTGACGGTGCGCCGGTCCGCGGCCGGCGCGGCGCCCAGGTTTGACATCGTGGCGCTCTTGAACTCAATGACTTTGGGCTGATCGACTTCATAGACCACACTCCCGAGCGGCCAGGCCAGCCGGTAGGCGCGTGCGTCGAGGCCGGCGGCCAGAATCACCGATTGACGAACGCCGTCGCGGGCCGCGTTGAGGAAAAAATCGTCGAAGAAGCGGGTGCGCACCGCGATCGAATCGGTCTCCAGCTGCAAGTTCCGTTCGCCGCCATCGGGTGTTTCCGTTGCGGCGATTTCACCGTCAACCAGGCGGCGGAAGAAATCGAGTCCGACCGCTCGTACCAGTGGCGCGGCGAACGGGTCGTTGATGATCGAGTCGGTCCCCCCACTGGCCAGCGCCCGGGCCGCGGCGACCATCGTGGCGGTGGCCCCCACGCTGGATGCCAGGTCCCAGCTGTCTTGATCGGTCCGTGTCATGGTGCCCCCCACACAGCTTTCGATACTTAGCAAATGCAATGAACCATCAGCACTTTACGCCTCGTCGCTGAGCGGTGGCTGTGTGGTTTTGGGCCCTTCCGGGGCGCCCCGACTGTGGCGCCTGAAAGGCCCTTCAGGGGACCTACCCAAACCAGCTGTTAGTCTCGTACACGGTTTGACGCGCGGCGCCGTACGTCCTGGCCTGCGGGTGTGGGCGCGTGACGCAGGATAACCCTCGGCTGCGCAGGAGGAAGAGTGCTTTCGGCTTTCATCTCATCGCTGCGGACAGTCGATCTGAGACGGAAGATCCTCTTCACGCTTGGCATCGTCGTCCTGTATCGACTCGGCGCCGCACTGCCGTCGCCCGGCGTCAACTACCCGAACGTGCAGCAGTGCATCAAAGAGGCCAGCGGCGGCGAAGCCGGACAGATCTACTCGTTGATCAATCTGTTCTCCGGCGGCGCGCTGCTGAAGCTCACCGTATTCGCGGTGGGGGTGATGCCGTACATCACCGCCAGCATCATCGTGCAGCTGCTCACCGTGGTCATCCCTCGGTTCGAGGAATTGCGCAAGGAAGGCCAGTCCGGCCAGGCCAAGATGACGCAGTACACCCGCTATCTGGCGATTGCGCTGGCCATCCTGCAAGCCACCAGCATCGTGGCGCTGGCGGCCAACGGCGGGCTGCTACAGGGCTGCTCGCTGGACATCATCGCCGATCAGAGCATTTTCACCCTGGTCGTCATCGTGCTGGTGATGACGGCCGGCGCGGCGCTGGTGATGTGGATGGGCGAGCTGATCACCGAACGCGGCATCGGCAACGGCATGTCCCTGCTGATCTTCGTCGGTATCGCCGCGCGCATACCCGCCGAAGGCAAGACCATCCTGGACAGCCGTGGCGGGGTCATCTTCGCCGCCGTCTGCGTGGCCGCGCTGATCATCATCGTCGGCGTGGTGTTTGTGGAGCAGGGCCAGCGCCGCATCCCGGTGCAATACGCCAAGCGCATGGTGGGCCGGCGCATGTACGGCGGAACTTCGACCTATCTGCCGCTCAAGGTCAACCAGGCCGGCGTTATTCCGGTCATTTTCGCGTCGTCGCTCATCTACATTCCGCACCTGATCACGCAGCTGATCCGGAGCGGCAGCGGCGGTGCGGGCAACAGCTGGTGGGACAAGCTCGTCGGCAGTTATCTGTCCGACCCGAGCGACCCCGTCTACATCAGCATCTATTTCGGGCTGATCATCTTCTTCACGTACTTCTACGTGTCGGTGACGTTCAATCCGGACGAGCGTGCCGACGAAATGAAGAAATTCGGCGGCTTCATTCCGGGCATCCGGCCCGGGAAACCGACCGCCGACTATCTGCGTTACGTGCTGAGCCGGATCACGCTGCCGGGCTCCATCTACCTGGGCGCGATCTCCGTGCTGCCGAACCTGTTTCTGCAGATCGGCAATACCGGAGCGGTCCAAAACTTGCCATTTGGCGGTACGGCGGTTCTCATCATGATTGGTGTCGGTTTGGATACGGTCAAACAGATCGAGAGTCAACTCATGCAGCGCAACTACGAAGGGTTCCTGAAGTGAGAGTCGTTTTGCTGGGACCGCCTGGGGCGGGCAAGGGCACGCAGGCGGAGAAGCTGGCCGAGAAGCTTGAAATCCCCCAAATCTCCACCGGCGAGCTGTTTCGGAGCAACATCGGCAAGGGCACCAAACTGGGTCTGGAGGCCAAGCGTTACCTCGACGCCGGTGACCTGGTGCCTTCCGAGTTGACCAACCAGCTCGTCGACGATCGGCTGAACGATGCGGATGCGGCCAACGGTTTCATCCTGGACGGGTATCCCCGCGCGGTCGAGCAGGCCCAGGCGCTGCACGAAATGCTCGAACGCCGGGGCACCGACATCGATGCGGTACTGGAGTTCCGGGTGTCCCAGGACGAGTTGTTCCAGCGGCTCAAAGGGCGCGGCCGCGCCGACGATACCGACGACGTGATCCTCAACCGGATGAACGTCTACCGGGATGAGACCGCCCCGCTGTTGGAGTACTACAGCCGCGAATTGAGGACCGTCGACGCCCTCGGCACGGTGGACGAGGTTTTCGCCCGCGCGCTGCAAGCGCTGGGCCGGTAACAATGAGCCCGCTGGCACGGCTGCGGAGTCGCAGCGTCGTGCCGCAGCGCAGCGCGGCTGAACTGGATGCGATGGAGGCGGCCGGCGCTGTGGTTGCGGCCGCGCTGGAAGCCGTGCATGCGGCCGCCGTAGCGGGGGCGTCGACCTTGAGCCTGGACCAAATCGCCGAGTCGGTGATCCGCGAAGCGGGCGCCATACCGTCGTTTCTGGGCTATCACGGCTACCCGGCGTCGATCTGTGCATCGGTCAACGATCGGGTGGTGCACGGCATCCCATCCGGCGCGGAAATACTGGCGCCGGGTGATCTGGTGTCCATCGACTGCGGCGCCGTGCTTCAGGGCTGGCACGGTGATGCGGCGATCACCTTCGGGGTGGGCACGCTGGATCCGGCCGACGAAGCGCTGTCCGCGGCGACCATGGAATCGCTGGACGCCGGGATCGCGGCGATGATCGCTGGTAACCGGCTGACCGACGTCTCGCATGCCATCGAAACGGGTACGCGTGCGGCCGAGGTTCGCTACGGACGCGTTTTCGGGATCGTGGAGGGGTACGGGGGCCACGGCATCGGCCGGCACATGCACATGGACCCGTTCCTGCCCAACGAGGGCCCCCCGGGCCGGGGCCCGCTGCTGGCCCCAGGGTCGGTGCTGGCCATCGAACCGATGCTGACGCTTGGCACCGGTAAAACCGTCGTGCTCGACGACGACTGGACGGTGACCTCCACCGACGGTTCACGTGCGGCGCATTGGGAACACACCGTCGCCGTAACGGAGGACGGACCGCGCATCCTGACACGCGCCTAGCCTTGAACCAAACACCTACTCGACTCGTGTCAGTAGGCGGAGGTGATCGGGTGGCTCGTGTGGCCGGCACCGCGGCTGCCGAAGCCGCTCTGATGAAGGCGCTCTACGACGAGCATGCCGCGGTTTTGTGGCGCTACGCGCTCCGGTTGACCGGCGACGCGAGCCAGGCCGAGGACGTCGTCCAAGAGACGCTGTTGCGGGCATGGCAGCATCCGGAAGTCATCGGCGACACCGAGAGGTCGGCGCGGGCGTGGTTGTTCACCGTGGCCCGCAACATGATCATCGACGACCGGCGCAGCGCACGGCACCGCAATGTGGTCGGCTCGCTCGACGAAGAAGGCGCACCTGAGCAGTCCACGCCGGATGAAGTCAACGCGACGCTGGACAGGTTGCTGATCGCCGACGCGATGGCGCAGCTATCTGTCGAGCATCGGGCCGTGATCGAGCGGTCGTACTACCGCGGATGGACCACCGCGCAGATTGCCGCAGACCTCGATATCGCTGAAGGAACGGTGAAGTCGCGACTACACTATGCCGTGCGGGCATTGCGGCTCACTCTGCAGGAACTCGGAGTTACCCGATGACAGCCCCAACCACCCATCCGGATGGTCATCGGCTCCGAATACTCGAGGGTGACGGGAGATGGATGACATGAGGACGCCGCTACGGGGCATCGGCCCGCCCGGTGACAACGAGGTACTTGGTTTGACGATTGAAGACAACCACCGATACGCGATGTGGGACGCCGCATACGTGCTGGGGTCGTTGTCTGCCGTCGACCGCCGCGAATTCGAGGCGCACATGGCCACCTGCCCGGCATGCCAGGAGGCCGTAGCCGAGCTCAGTGGCGTGCCGGCCCTACTTTCGCAACTCAACCGTGACGAAGTGGCCGCGATCGGCGAGTCCGGCCCGTCTGAGCCTTTGTCGGGGACACCCGCGTTGTCGCCGGAGCTATTGCCGTCGTTATTGGCAAAGGTGCGCTGGCGCCGCCGCCGTACCCGTGTGACGACCTGGGTGGCCTCGTCTGCCGCGGCCGTCGTGCTGGGGATCGGGGTGCTCGTTGGTGTGCAGGCTCATTACTCGACGCCTCCGCAGCAGCTGACCGCATCCGCGCAGCCGATGTCACAGATCGCTACCACCATGCTGACCTCCACGGTGTCGCTGTCCAGCCAGCATTGGGGGACGTCCATCAATCTGAAGTGTGTCTGCCTGGCTCCGCTATATGCGCACCACGACACGCTCGCGATGGTCGTGGTGGGTCGCGACGGCAGCCAGACCCGGCTGGCGACCTGGGTGGCCGAACCCGGCCACACTGCGACGCCCGCCGCCAGCATCTCGACGCCGGTCGACCAAATCGCGGCCGTGCAAGTGGTTTCGGCTGATAGCGGACAGGTTCTGCTGCAGCGATCGCTGTAAATTCCCACGCGGGAGTGAACTGAAGGTACTCGCCTGTCGTGTTACAGGCATGCCAAGGAAGCACCGGGTGGTCGACCACATCGTCCAACGCCTCGCATCACTTGGAGTCGACCACATCTTCGGTGTGGACGGCGCCAACATCGAGGATCTCTACGACGCCTCCCATTTCCGGTCCGATATCACCGCGGTTCTGGCCAAGCACGAGTTTTCCGCCGCCACGATGGCCGATGGGTACAGCCGCAGCGGGGCCGGGCTGGGTGTGGTGGCGGCTACCTCGGGTGGCGGGGCGCTGAACCTTGTCGCGGCCCTGGGGGAGTCGCTGACCAGTCGGGTTCCGGTGTTGGCGCTGGTTGGCCAGACTGCCACGACCATGGACGGCCGGGGCAGTTTTCAGGACACCAGCGGCAACAATGGATCGCTGAACGCCGAAGCGGTGTTCTCGGCGGTGTCGTTGTCGTGTCGGCGGGTGCTCGATCCGGCCGACATCGCGTCGGCGCTATCCGAGGCCATCGCCGCAGCACGCACCGGCGGACCGGCGGTGTTGTTGCTGCCCAAGGACATTCAGCAGGGATACGTCGACTGCTTTGATCAGGACGAGCCGACCAACAACGGCGAACATTGCCTGCGTCCCATCGGCAACCCGGCTTCGATCGTTCCAATGCTGCGCGACGCGAACGGCCCGGTCACCATCATCGCGGGCGAGCAGGTGGCCCGCGACAATGCCCGCGCCGAGCTTGAAGTGCTGCGTGCGGTGTTGCGCGCGCGGGTGGCCACGGTGCCCGACGCCAAAGACGTCGCAGGCACACCCGGGTTCGGGTCCTCGTCTTCGCTCGGGGTAACCGGTGTGATGGGCCACCCGGGGGTTGCCGAAGTGGTGGCCGCAAGCGCCGTGTGTCTCGTGGTGGGCACCCGACTGTCGGTCACCGCGCGTACCGGGCTCGACGACGTGCTGGCGACGGTGCGGACGGTGTCGATCGGGTCGGCGCAGCCGTATGTTCGGTGCACTCACGTGCACACCGACGACCTGCGCGCCACGCTGCGCATGCTCACCCAAGTACTGTCCGGGCGCGGACGGCCGATGCGCGTGCGGGTGCCCGATGTGGTGCGGCGCACCGAACTGACGCCGCCACCGTGCCGGGGCGAAGGCGTGCGCTACCGCGACGCCATGGCGGTGCTCGACGACACCTTGCCCGACGGCGCAGACATCGTGGTCGACGCCGGCAACACCGGCGCGGCGGCAATCCATTACCTGGCGGCGCGGCGAGGCGGCAGGTTCGCGGTCGCGCTCGGTATGGGCGGCATGGGCTATAGCTTCGGCGCCGGCATCGGGATGGCTTTCGGGCGCGCCGGCAGCGGACGGGCCCGGGGGCGCACCGTGGTGATCGCCGGGGACGGAGCGTTTTTCATGCACGGCATGGAGGTTCACACCGCCGTGCACTACCGGCTTCCGGTGACGTTCGTGTTGTTCAACAACAACGCCCACGCCATGTGCGTGACCCGCGAGCAGCTGTTCTACGACGACCTGTACAGCTACAACCGATTCCGTCCCAGCCGGCTCGGCGCCGGTCTGGCCGCCATGTTCCCGGGTCTGACATCTGTCGACGTGACCGATCTCGACGGGTTTGCCGCGGCAATGCGCGCGGCGCTGGACATCGCCGGTCCGGCGGTGGTCAGCGTCGAGTGTGCCGCTGACGAAATCCCGCCGTTCGCACCATTCCTCACTCAGGTGCCAGTCAAAGCGATTGACATAGATGAGATTCCAACCGTGAAGGAGAACCGAACCGATGTCGCTGCCAGCGCTTGAGGATATCCCCACACCCATCGACGGGGTCGTCCGTATCGAAACCAGCCCTAGAGAAAAGGCGACACCGATCATCATGGACATGATGCGTTCGGTGTACCCGCACGATCAGGTCTTCGGCGAATACTGCACCGTCAACGATTACATCGACTGTCCGCCCGACGAGTTGTTCGAGTACATGGCTGACACTCGCAGTCTCGAGGAGTGGACATACAGCCTGCGCGGGTTCACCACCACCGACGAACCGGGCCTGTGGCTGGCCCACGACCGGCTTGGTTCGGAGACCGAGATCTACACCCGGACCATCGTCAACGAGCAGGCGCGGACCGTCGATTACCACTGCGCCTGGGATCAGGGCAAGCACCTGTGGATGATCTATCTGATGCGCGTCATCGACGCCCAGGTGGTACTCGACAAGCCGGGTTCGGTTGTGTTGTGGACGAACTGCCACCACCCGTTCTACGACCACAATCCGTACCCGGAGACCGCGCCGCCGCAGCGTCCGGTTTGGGTCGGTGATTTCTGGGAGATGTTCGGCGCCGGCCACCTGTTGGAGATGAAGAACCTCAAGGCAATCGCCGAGTACCGCCACCGCAGCGGCCTGCCGGTGACCCCTGACTGGATGAGATGAGAAAGGTGAGGGACAGCATGAGCCGGCCCGCCGTAAGCCTGATCGACGTTTCCACCTATCTGCCCGGTGAACCGATCGGTGCCGAGTACTACGCGCAATTCGCCGAATCTGATGACCTACGTGACAACGTCATGTTCCGCGCTCCGAAGTTTCGCCACCACGTCGCACCGGACCAGAGCGCGGTCGAAATGATCGAGCGTGCGGCGCAGGGGCTTATCGAGCGTCACGGCCACGACGCCATCGAAGGTGCCGACGTGTTGATCACCCACACCCAGGTACCGGACATGGCGTTTTACGGCGAAGGCGGCGGCATCGCTCACCGGCTGGGCTTGCGGCCCTCCTGGGTGCTCGACCTGAACAACGGCGGATGCGCCGCGTTTGTGTTGGCGCTCAACGTAGCCCGTAAACTTCTGTCGACTGGCGAAGGGCATACCGCGCTGATCGCCATTGCGGCGAATGCGGCCGGCCAATTCTTCGACCAGCCCACGATTCGCCGCAAGGCGCAGTCGGCGGTGCCCGGCGACGGAGCCGCGGTCGGACTGGTCACGGTGAGCGACCAGTCGCCCATTCTCGATGTCGAGTGCCGCACCTACGGCGAATACGCGGGTGAGATGACGCTTTCCTACAACCCGCCCCGCAAGTGGTGGGCGGCCGGGACCGGCGAGGGCAGCATCGGCTTCACCGAAAACAAGATCACCAAGGTGCTGGCCCGCGGCAACCGGCAGGTCCCCGAAGTGGCGCTGGCGGTCTGTGACCGAATCGGCTTGCCCGCCAAAGACATCGACATGCTGGTCACCAACCAGCCCAACCGGGCGTTTCTGCGCAACTGGCGTGAAGCGCTCGAGTTGCCGAAAGAACGCCATCGCGACACGTTCGAAGAGTGCGGCAACCTGTTCGGTGCCGGGATCCCGATCAACTTCGACCGCGCGATATCCGACGGTCAGGTCAACGCCGGCGACGTGGTCATGATGGCAGCGTTTGCCCACGCCGGTGACTTCGCCGGCGCGGCGGCAGTGCGCTGGGGCGGGCGAGGCTGATGCAAGCGAGCCCCCTGGCCGCCGAGATCGATGACGCGTTTCCCGACGCGGTCGATCCGCATGCGTTGTCACTCAACGAAAACCCGTTCCCGCCACTCCCGGCGGTGCGGTCGGTGTTGATCCGCTCGATCGATGCGGCCAACCGCTATCCGGAGTTCTTGCCCGAGCGGCTGCGCGGCCTGATTGCCGGTCGCATCGGCGTGCCCGCGGACCAGGTGGTGCTCGGTGCCGGTGCGACGGGGGTGGTGCTGCAGTCGCTGCAGGCGCTGACGGTTCCGGGTGACGTGATAGCCATGTCGTCCCCGACCTTCGACGGCTATCCGATCATCGCGCAGATGGCGCGGCTGAGATCGGTGACCGTTGCGCTCGATGAATACGGCCATAACGACCTCGATGGGCTAGCCGACGCCGCGGCGGAGGCCCGTGTAGTGGTGGTGTGCCGGCCCCACAATCCGACCGGCACGCTGGAGCCGACGGCCCAGCTGCTTCGATTCCTGCTCCGGGTGCCGCGGGACACCATCGTGCTGCTCGACGAGGCGTACATCGAATTCGCCGCGCCTGAGCACCGGATCGACATTGCCGCGTTGGTTGGGCGTTTTCCCAACGTCGTGGTGGTTCGGACCTTCTCCAAGGCCTACGGGCTGGCCGGCCTGCGGATCGGCTATGGGCTGGCGTCCGACGAGCTGGCCCGGATGCTGTGGTCCCAGCAGCTGCCGTTCGGCATCGCGATGACCAGCTTGCCCGCGGTCGCGGCCTCCTACATCGCCGAAGACCAACTGCTGCAAAGGATCCGGCTGATCACCGCCGAACGTTGCCATCTCCGGATGCGCCTGAGCTCACTCGGGATATACACCACCGACGCACACGCCAACTTCGTGTACCTGCCGTCGAGGGGTCGGCTGTGGCGTGAGGTCTTCGCTGACAGCGGACTGCATGTCCGCTGCTACGCGGACGGCGGCGCGCGGATCACCGTGGGCAGCCGGGCGTCCACCCAGGCGGTGCTCTCGGCAGTGGGAAAGTCCACGCTTGGGCTCCAAGTGCGGTAAGAAAGGGCGTGGCCCCCTCACAGAAACGGGATCCGATCGCCGCGGCACGGGCCAACTGGGAGCGTGCTGGCTGGGGTGATGTTTCGCAGGGCATGGTCGCGGTGACGTCGGTGATGCGCGCGCATCAGATTCTGCTGGCTCGAGTCGAGACCGCCCTGCGTCCCTATGACTTGAGTTTCTCCCGCTACGAGTTGCTGCGGCTGCTCGCCTTCAGCCGCACCGGCGAACTGCCGATCACCAAAGCGTCCGACCGGCTGCAGGTTCACGTCACCAGCGTGACCCACGCAATCCGCCGGCTGGAGGCCGACGGGCTGGTTCAGCGGGTGCCGCACCCCACCGACGGGCGGACGACGCTGGTGCAGATCACCGACCTCGGCCGCTCCACGGTGGAGGACGCCACCGTCACGCTCAACGAGCAGGTGTTCGCCGACATCGGTATGGAGGCTGACGAATCGCAGGCGCTGGTGTCGTCTATTGAAACTCTGCGGCGCAACGCCGGAGACTTCTGAGATGGAACGCAGAAAGGCAGGACAATGGATTCACTAGTTGCTCACCAGCGCGCCCAGGACGCGTTCGCTGGCGTCCTCGCCAACGTCGGTCCCGACCAGCTGGGCGCCGCGACACCATGCTCGGAGTGGACGATTCGGGATCTGATCGAGCACGTCATCGGCGGCAACGAGTACGTCGGGCGATGGGCGGACAACCCCGTCGAGCCGCCGGCCCGGCCCGACGACATCAATGCGGCCCACCGGACCGCGGCCGACGCCGCTCAGGAGATCTTCGCGGGGCCGGGCGGCATGACCACCATGTTCAACCCGCCATTCGGGCAGGTTCCCGGGCAACTCTTCATCGGGATACGCACCGCCGAGGTGTTGACGCACGCATGGGATCTCGCGGCCGCCAGCGTCCAATCCACCGATCTCGATCCCGAGTTGGCGGCCGAGCAGCTCGCCGCCGTGCGTGCCGTTGTGGGACCCCAGTTCCGCGGGCCGGGCAAGCCCTTCCAGGACGAGCAGGCGTGCTCGCCGGAGCGCGGGCCCGCCGATCAGCTGGCCGCGTTCTTGGGCCGGAAGGTGCAGTGACACACGGTTCTGACTCAGCTGCCGCGTAGCAGCTCGATCACCGCGCTGAAGTCCTTGTCGGCGTGGTCAGTGGCGAACTTCGCGTAGATCTCTGCGGCGTGGCTGCCCAGCGGCGCCGATGAACCGGTTGAATTCACCGCGTCCATCGCCAGGCCCAGGTCTTTGTTCATCAGCGCGGTCGCGAAGCCCGGCTTGAAGTCGTTGTTGGCCGGTGATGTCGGCACCGGGCCCGGCACCGGGCAATTGGTGTGCACCGCCCAGCAATTGCCGGTCGCGCCGGTGATCACGTCGAACAATGCCTGCGCCGACAGCCCGAGCTTTTCGGCCAGCACGAACGCCTCACCGATCGCGATCTGATGCACCGCCAGCACCATGTTGTTGCACACCTTGGCGGCCTGCCCGGCCCCGGCCGCACCGCAGTGAATGATCTTGCCCGCCATCGGTTCGAGTACCGGGCGCGCTCGCTGCAGCGCGGATTCGTCGCCCCCGACCATGAACGCCAGCGTCCCCGCGACGGCACCCTTGACTCCGCCGGAGACGGGCGCGTCCAGCTGGGAAACCCCGTGCGATTCCGCGAGCGAGTGCACCTCGCGGGCGTCGTTGACCGCGATCGTGGAGCTGTCGATGAACAGCGCACCGGCCCGCGCGGCGGGCAGCACGTCGGTGTAGCAGCGCTTGACCAGGCCACCGTTGGGCAGCATGGTGATGACCACATCGGCCTCGGCGACCGCGTCGGCGGCGCTGTCGAATATGGTGGCGCCGCTCGCGGCCGCGGCGGCCGCTGCTGCCGGCACCGGGTCGAACCCGCGCACGATGTGACCGGCGGCAACCAGATTCGCCGACATCGGCGCGCCCATGTTGCCCAGTCCCAAGAACGCGATAGCCGACATTGGCATCCCCCTCCTACGCGCTGGCGCGGAACCGCGTGGCCTCGGCCCGGCCGACGACCACCCGCATGATTTCGTTGGTACCTTCCAGGATTCGATGCACCCGCAAATCGCGGACGATCTTTTCCAGGCCATACTCGCGCAGGTAGCCGTAGCCGCCGTGCAACTGAAGGGCCTTGTCCGCTATCTCGAAGCAGGTATCGGTGACATAGCGTTTGGCCATAGCGCAGAGCTCGACCTTGCTGGCGTCGTTGGCGTCTAACGCACTGGCGGCCCGCCACAACAGCATTCGCGAGGTCTCCAGCCCGGTTGCCATGTCGGCCAGGGTGAACCGGATGGTGGGCTCATCCAGCAGGGAAGAGCCGAACGCCTGCCGGTCGCGAACGTAGGCTCCCGCTTTGTCGAAGGCGGCCTGCGCGCCGCCGAGCGAGCAGGCCGCGATGTTGAGCCGGCCGCCGTTGAGCCCGTTCATCGCGATGCCGAAGCCGGCACCCTCGCCGTCCGCGCCGCCCAACATCGCGGCGGCAGGTATCCGCACCCCCTCCAGGATCACCTGCGCGGTGGGTTGCGCGTGCCAGCCCATCTTCTCCTCGAGCGAGCCGAAACTCAGGCCCGGGGTGCCCTTTTCGATGATGAAAGCCGATATGCCGCGCGGGCCCTCGCCCCCGGTGCGGGCCATCACCACGTAGACGTCCGAGGCTCCGGCGCCGGAAATGAACTGCTTGACGCCGTCGAGCACGTAGTCGCCGCCTTGCTTGACGGCGCGGGTGCTCAAAGCGCTGGCATCGGATCCGGCGCCGGGCTCGGTCAGACAATAGCTGGCGATGGCATCCATCGGCGCCAACCGCGGGATCCATTCCTTGCGTTGTTCGTCGCTGCCGAACGTGTCGATCATCCATGCGCACATGTTGTGGATCGACATGAACGCGGCGGTCGTCGGGTCGGCGACGGCCAACTGCTCGAAGATCCGGACCCCGTCGAGTCGGCTCAGCCCGCTGCCGCCGACGTCATCGCGGCAATAGATCGCCGCCATGCCGAGCTCGGCGGCCTCACGCAATACGTCCGTCGGAAAATGCGCGTTGGCATCCCATTCCAGGGCGTACGGGGCAACTCGTTTGGCGGCGAACGCGGCGGCCGTCTCGGTGATGACGCGTTCGTCGTCGTTGAGGGTGAAGAGGTCCATGAATCCCCGGCCCTAATCCATTGTCGGGATGACGAATTCGGCGCCGTCCTTGATGCCGGACGGCCACCGCGACGTGACGGTCTTGACCTTCGTGTAGAACTGGATCGACGCCGTGCCGTGCTGGTTGAGGTCGCCGAAGCCCGAGCGCTTCCAGCCGCCGAAGGTGTGATAGGCCACCGGAACCGGGATCGGCACGTTGACACCGACCATGCCCACCTGCACCCGGGAGATGAAATCGCGGGCGGTGTCGCCGTCGCGGGTGAAGACCGCCACGCCGTTGCCGTACTCGTGCTCCGAGGGCAGCCGCAGCGCCTCCTCGTAGTCATGTGCGCGCACCATGCACAGCACCGGTCCGAAGATCTCGTCGGTGTAGATCGACATGTCGGGGGTGACGTGGTCGAACAGGGTCGGCCCGATGAAGAAGCCGCTTTCCAGGCTCGCGTCGCCGTAGGCCAGGTCGTCGCTGGCCCGCTCGCGGCCGTCGACAACTATCTCGGCGCCCGCGTCGACTCCCTGCCCGATGTAGTCGCGCACCCGGGCCAGGGCGGCCTCGGTGACCAACGGACCGTAGTCCGCCTTGGGGTCCAGGCTGTGCCCCACGCGCAGGTTGTTGATCCGCTCAACGAGCCTGGCGCGCAACCGGTCCGCGGTTTGCTCACCGACGGGCACCGCGACGCTGATCGCCATGCAACGTTCGCCTGCGCTGCCGTACCCGGCGCCGATCAGCGCGTCGACGGCCTGGTCGAGGTCCGCGTCGGGCATCACGATCATGTGGTTCTTGGCGCCGCCGAAGCATTGCGCCCGCTTGCCGGTCGCCGCGGACGTCGAGTAGATGTAGTGGGCGATGTCGGAGCTGCCGACGAAACCGACCGCTTTGATGTCGGGGTGGTGCAGGATGGCGTCGACGGCTTCCTTATCGCCGTGTACCACCTGGAACAGGCCGGCCGGCAGACCGGCTTCGAGGAAGAGCTCGGCCAGCCGCACCGGGACCGAGGGGTCACGTTCACTTGGTTTGAGGATGAACGCATTTCCGCAGGCAAGGGCCGGTCCGGCTTTCCAGAGTGGGATCATCGCCGGGAAGTTGAACGGGGTGATGCCGGCGACCACGCCCAGGGGCTGACGCAATGAGTAGACGTCGATGCCCGGGCCGGCGCCTTCGCTGTATTCGCCTTTGAGCAGGTGGGGGATTCCGATGCAGAACTCGATCACCTCGATGCCGCGCTGGATGTCGCCGCGGGCGTCGGCCACGGTCTTGCCGTGCTCGAGGGACAGCAGCTCGGCCAGCTCGTCAATGTGGTTGTTGACCAGATCGACGAATCGCATCAGCACGCGGGCGCGGCGCTGTGGATTCCATGCGGCCCAGTCCTTTTGGGCTTCGACGGCCGATGCCACCGCCGCGTCGACGTCGGCCGTGCCGGCCATCGGCACCTTCGCTTGCACCTGACCGGTGCTGGGGTTGAAAACGTCGGCCGTGCGAGTGGACTGGCCGGTGGTGCGCTTCCCATCGATGAAGTGCGGGATCTGTATGGTCATGGGTTCCTCGATAGCACAAAAAGGATCAGCTGGATACTAGGATATCCTAGTATCTATCAGTGAGGCTGGCAAGTCGGGTTAGCCTTTACCCGGCATGCACAACATCGAGGCCGATTACCTGGTCGTCGGCGCGGGCGCCATGGGCATGGCGTTCATCGACGCGTTGGTCTCCGAGACGGAGACACGCGTGGTGCTGGTCGACCGCAATCACCAGCCGGGTGGGCATTGGACCACGGCCTACCCGTTCGTGCGGCTGCATCAGCCCTCGGCGTTCTACGGGGTGAACTCGCTGCGCCTCGGCAGCGACACCATCGACCAGGTCGGGTGGAACGAAGGGCTCTATGAATTAGCGACCGCCGGTGAGGTCTGCGCGTACTACGACCACGTGATGCGCCAGCAGTTCCTGCCGACCGGGCGGGTCAGCTACTTCCCGATGAGCGAGTACCTCGGCGAGGGCCGCTTCGCGACGCTGGCCGGGACCGAGTACACCGTCGACGTGGCGCGCCGCGTCGTCGACGCCACCTACATGCGCGTCGTGGTTCCCTCGATGCGCCCGCCGCCGTACCGGGTCGCACCCGGCATTGACTGCGTCCCACCGAACGACCTGCCAAGGCATGCCGGCCACCAGCGCTACGTCATCGTCGGGGCCGGCAAAACCGGGATTGACACGTGCCTATGGCTGCTGGGCCAGGGCATCGCGCCGGGCCGGCTGACCTGGATCATGCCCCGCGATTCCTGGCTACTGGATCGCGCGACGATCCAGCCGGGGCCGTTGTTCGCCGACCTGATCAAAGCCAGCTTCACCGCGCGAGTGCGGGCCATCGCGGACGCGGCGTCGGTCGAGGATCTGTTCCGTCGTCTTGAGGATGTCGGCGCCCTGCTGCGAATCGATCCGGCGATCCGGCCCACCATGTACCGCTGCGCGACCGTCACTCAGGCCGAACTGGAGCAGCTGCGGGGCATCACCGATGTGGTGCGCATGGGCCACCTGCTGCGTGTCGACGCCGACAAGATGGTCCTAGACGGTGGCGCCGTACCGATGGACGGTTGCGCGCTATATATCGACTGCACCGCTGACGGCGCCGAAAAGCGGCCCGCTACGCCCATTTTCGGCACCGGCGGCATCACGCTGCAAAGTGTGCGCGGGTGCCAACAAGTCTTCAGCGCCGCGCTGATCGCCCACGTCGAAGCGGCCTACCCCGATGACGCCACTAAAAACCAGCTGTGCGCGCCGTTACCGCACCCCGACACCGACCTGGACTGGTTGCGCGTGACGCTGGCCGACTATGGCAATCAGCTGCGCTGGCTGGACGACCCGGACTTGACCGCCTGGCTCTCCGCGGCGCGCCTCGACGTTTTGGGGCATCTGCTGGGCCACCTGGCCGCGCCGGGGTCGGCGAAGCCCCGCGTGCGGGACCGGATACTGAGCATGGCCAAGTCAGCGTTGTCGGCCACCGCCACCAAGCTCGACACGTTGATGGTCGAGGAAGCGTCACTTACCGCACCCTGATGTAACCCGCGTTGATATTGGTCGGTGAAGGAGGGACGTGGCCGCACAAAACGAACCCGTCGGCCCGCGACCACTGCGCGCGGTGCCCAACACCGGCTACCCCGACTGGAAAGCCGTGTACCAGGACAACGCGACTTGGGTGTACCGCACGCTGTTCGCCCGGGTCGGCAACCGGGCCGACGCCGAGGACCTCACCGCGGAGGTCTTTCTTGCCGCGCTGCGGCCGCTGCGCCTGAGTGCGAGCGT
This sequence comes from Mycobacterium sp., assembly GCA_035511785.1. GTDB lineage: Bacteria > Actinomycetota > Actinomycetes > Mycobacteriales > Mycobacteriaceae > Mycobacterium. The sequence continues at coordinate 4,162 of DATKEW010000219.1, read as the reverse complement.
CGGCGAGGTGCGCGCTTATTTGCGGGCCACGGCCCGCACGGTGCTGGCCGCGCATTGGCGCGAGACCATGGGTCGCGAGATAACCTCGATCGACGACATCGAACAACCACCCGACAGCGAGGAAGCGATCAGCACCGCACCCCAGCGTGTCGCCAAGGTTCTCGACAGTCTGCCGGATCACTATCGCCGGATTCTGGAATTGCGTTTCTTGCAGGGTAATTCGATCAAGGAGTCCGCTTCCGAACTCGGGATCACCGTCGCCAACGCCAAAGTTCTCCAACACCGCGCTCTGCGACTGGCAGCGCAAGTCAACGATGGGGGCCAGCCATGAACGCGCGAGGATTGCGCCGTTACGTCGACGATCTGCTGCGGGGCCGGCGGCCGAAGCCGTTTGCGCCCGACGATTTCGAGGCCGCGCAGATCCGCACGGCGATCGAGCTGCGGGCGGCTGGGCAGGGCTCTGGTGTCGATGACGCCCCGCGCCCGGAATTCCTCGACGATTTGCGCCGTCGTCTCGCGGAGCAAATGTCCGGCGCGCCGCCGCAAGCCGCGCCGAAGCCGAGCACAACGCGCCGCCAGGTCCTCGTTGGCACCTCGGCGGCGGCGGTCGGTGCGGTCGCCGCGGTTTCCATCGATCGAGCGGTGATAGGCGGCCCCTCCGAGGCCCCTGCCTCCGATATCGCAGCCGGACAGCTCACGCCCAGCGACGGAAGCTGGCAGCGAGTCGCGGCCAGCTCGGACGTGCCCGACGGGATCATGCACCCATTTGATCTCGGCTCGATCAGTGGATTCGTCCGCCGCGTCGACGGCAAACCCCAAGCCATATCCGGGGTGTGCACGCATCAAGGATGCCGGCTGTGGTTCGACGCACCCGATGACAGGTTGCGCTGCCCCTGCCACTCGACGTCATTCTCGCCGACCGGACAGGTGCTCACCCATCAATTGCCGATCGCACCAAAGCCGTTACCCACATTGGGGGTTCGCGAGGTCAATGGGTTCATCGAGGTCTTCGCCCCGCCCGTGTAACCCACCGCCCTATCTCTTGGCATGGATATCGCCAAGCTTCGAAAACATTCGGTCGCGGCGTTGGCCGCGGGCGTGCTGTTGCTGGCCGGATGCTCGTCTTCGCCGCCCGCCGCGCAGCCGTCGGTAACCTTCGGCTCGGGGGCCAGCGGAACCCCCGGAATGCCCGGCATGAGCGGGATGCCCTCGATGCCTGGCGCACCGGCGGGCACAACATCGGCAACCGGGTCGCCGGCAGCGGTCGGAGGTGACGCCGTCACCATCGACAACTTCGCGTTCGCCCCGGCTACGTTGACGGTCAAGGTGGGCAGCACCGTCACGTGGACCAACCGCGACGAAGAACCGCACACGGTCGCCGCCGTCGACGGGTCGTTTCACTCGCCCGGGATGGGGACGGGGGCAACTTATTCGCACACCTTCCCCACCGCGGGAAAGTTCGACTACGTCTGCTCGATTCACCCGTCCATGCACGGCACGGTGGTGGTGACGGGATGACCACCGATCCGAAGACGATGACTCGCCGCCAGCTCATCCGGCACACGGCATGGTTCGGAGCTGCGGTCGGGTTCACCGTGGTTGGCGGCGAGGTCATCTCGCATGTCGCCGGTGCCTCGGCGGCCCAGCACGCTGCGGGCAGGCCCACGCTGCGGTTCGCCCAAGTCAGCGACAGCCACATCGGCTTCACCGGTGCGCCGAACCCGGACGTCGCCGGCACATTCAGCCACGCGATCGATCAGATCAACAGCCTTGGCTACACACCGGATTTCGTCATTCACACCGGCGACCTCACACACCTGTCGAGCCCTGACCAGTTCGACCAGGTGAGGCAGATGCTGGGTGGCCTGAGGACGCCACACGTGTTCACCGTGCCCGGCGAACACGATTCGGTCGATGACGCGGGACAGAAGTACCGGAGCATCTTCGGTGCGGGAACCCGTGGCGACGGGTGGTACAGCTTCGACATCGCCGGAGTCCACGTGATCGCCCTGGTGAATACCTTGAACCTGAAGAAACTCGGGCATTTGGGCGCCGACCAGTTGGAGTTCGTCAAGAAGGACGTCGCGGGGTTGTCGAGCGATACCCCCATCGTCGTGTTCAGCCACATCCCGTTGTTCGCGATGTACCCGGACTGGGGCTGGGGCACCGATGACGCCACCCAGGCGCTCAGCTACCTCCGCCGGTTCTCGTCGGTAACGTGTATCAACGGCCATGTCCACCAACTGTTTTCGAAAACAGAGGGCAATGTTAACTTCTACAGCGGTACGACGACCGCCTACCCGTTACCCCATCCGGGCGATGGGCCGGCGCCCAAGCCAATCACACTCCCGGCCGGTAAGCTGCGCAACGTCCTGGGCATTCGGGAGGTCAGCTACACCAAGGGGCAGACCGCCCTGGCACTGAAAGAGGCTACACTGCAATGACATTCCTGATTCGGATCGGTCTAGCCCTGTCCCTGGCCGTCAGCGCCACCAGCCATGCCTACCTATATATCCATGGTTACCAGCACATTCCGACGATCGGCACCGCCTTCCTGATCCAGGCCAGCGTCTCGTTCGCCTTGGCTCTGCTGATCGTCGCCGGCGGTCCGGGGTGGCTGCAGTGGGGCGCCGCCGCGGTGGCCAGCGGCTCCCTGGTCGCGTTCGCCCTGTCGAGGACGGTCGGGCTGTTCGGCTTTTCTGAGCGGGGATGGGACCCGTCGCCGCACGCGGCCATCAGCGTGGCCGCCGAAGTGCTGACGGTGCTGCTGTGGGCGGCGACGTTGGCGAGGTGGCGCCTGGCGAAGCCGGTCTAGCCTAGGTCTAGCCTGGCGACGGCCTGTCGGTGCGGCTCGCTATGATCGAATGTATGTTCGATACACGGCTCCATGAGTACTGGGAGCCCTCTGACACCGACCAGTCGCGGACGTTGATTGATCGGATGTGCGCCGCCCGGCGGGTGGAGTCCCGGGCCGCCGCCGACCGGCTGGATGCGATCGGGGAGTTGTTTGCGCTGCGCCGCGCCGAGCGAGGTGAGCGCGCAGAGTGGGCAGTGGATACCTGGGCCGCGGTCGGCGCCGAGGTGGCGGCGGCGTTGCAGACCAGTCTGGCCATGGCGGGCAGCTACATGCGCTACGCGTTGGCAATGCGCGAGCGGCTGCCGCGGGTGGCCGAGGTGTTGCGCGCCGGCGACATCGATTACGGGCTGTTGTCACGTCAGTAGTGCTGTGCGCTGACCAGTAAATACAAGGCTGGCTCGCAGTGCTGTCCGCGTAGTTATCCGACAGTCCGCTACGTCTCCCCAAACCAAGAGAGGACATCGCCATGACCACCACAACCGACCCGTACCCCAATGTCCCGCTGCCGGCCGGCGCCAATAGCTGAAGTGTCTGGATGGGCCTAGTCGGTGGAGCGGGAAGGAAATCGGCCTCGCCGGTGTCTGAATAGTTGATCGGGCCGGCGCCTAATCCTCCCCCCTTCGGTGCAGCCGGCCCGATCCGCAATCAAGTGGAACCAGATCGCCCCCGTCCGCGTCTGATCGGAAAATCGGATGGTGAGTAGGCAGCGCGAAGGCGCCCGGTGGAGCCGGGTTATGTGGTGCGGGTGTGCGTTTGGGATCAGGCGGCGGTGTCGGTGATGACCGCTTTGCCGTCATGTATGACGATGCGCTGGCCGGTGTGGGCCTGAAGTTGGGTGGCGAGATCGCGAGCGCGGCGGTGCTTGCTGATCCGGGACTCGTAGTATCCGGGCCCGAGGTCGCCGAACCTGGCGTCGGGGTCTGACAGCAGGTGATACACGACGGTGAGAATCGAGTTGCCGGTGGCCACGAGCGCCTTCTGCTTGCCGCGGCGCCGGGCCAAGCGCTGGTAGCGCACGCCCAGGAAGGTGTCGCAGCGGCAGGTGGTGAAGGCGATGCGGCCCAGGGTGCCCGCCAGCCAGGGGTTGCCCTTCCCGCGGCCTTTGGCCTTGCTCTTGCCGGCCGATTGGTGGGTCTGCGGGCAGAACTTCGCCCACGACACCAGATGCGCGGCCGAGGGGAACCGGGTCATGTCGCCGCCGATCTCGCCGATCAGCTCCGCGGCGGCCACGCTGTCGACGCCGGGAATGTCAGCCAGCCGGGCCACCTGTGCCGAGAAAGGGCCGATCGCCTCCTGGATGCGGGC
>DATKEW010000218.1:0-13580 GCA_035511785.1 Mycobacterium sp. | reverse complement strand
CACGCCTATGATTACGGCCTGATCAGGCTCGCCTGACACCCGTACTGATCCGCCGAGCGGCGACGTTCGCCGGCTTTGCGAGCGTGTCACCTACCATGGATGGCGCCTCACGTAAGAAGACTGACATCCAACAGGGGACATAGCTGTGCTGTCGAAATTGCTGCGCCTTGGTGAAGGTCGCATGGTCAAGCGCCTCAAGCGGGTGGCCGACTATGTCAACACGTTGTCCGACGACGTCGAGAAACTCAGCGACGCCGAGCTGAGGGCCAAGACCGACGAGTTCAAGAAGCGCCTGGAGGACGGGGAAACCCTCGACGACCTGCTGCCGGAAGCGTTCGCCGTGGCCCGCGAAGCCGCCTGGCGGGTGCTCGACCAGCGCCCGTTCGACGTGCAGGTGATGGGCGCGGCCGCCCTGCATCTGGGCAACGTCGCCGAGATGAAGACCGGCGAAGGCAAGACCCTGACCTGCGTGTTGCCCGCCTACCTCAATGCGCTGGCCGGCGACGGCGTGCACATCGTCACCGTCAACGACTACCTGGCCAAACGCGACAGCGAGTGGATGGGTCGCGTGCACCGCTTCCTGGGGCTGCAGGTCGGGGTGATCCTGGCGCCCATGACGCCCGACGAACGCCGCGTCGCTTACAACGCCGACATCACCTACGGCACCAACAATGAGTTCGGCTTCGACTACCTGCGTGACAACATGGCGCACTCGCTGGACGACCTGGTGCAGCGCGGGCACAGCTACGCCATCGTCGACGAGGTCGATTCCATCCTGATCGACGAGGCCCGTACCCCGCTGATCATCTCCGGACCCGCCGACGGCGCCTCCAACTGGTACACCGAGTTCGCCCGGTTGGCGCCGCTGATGGAAAAGGACGTCCACTACGAGGTCGACCTGCGCAAACGCACCGTCGGTGTGCACGAAAAGGGCGTGGAGTTCGTCGAAGACCAACTCGGCATCGACAACCTCTACGAGGCCGCCAACTCCCCGCTGGTCAGCTACCTCAACAACGCGCTGAAGGCCAAGGAGCTGTTCAACCGCGACAAGGACTACATCGTCCGCGACGGCGAGGTGCTCATCGTCGACGAGTTCACCGGTCGTGTGCTGATCGGCCGCCGTTACAACGAAGGCATGCACCAGGCCATCGAGGCCAAGGAGCACGTCGAGATCAAGGCCGAGAACCAGACCCTGGCCACCATCACGCTGCAGAACTACTTCCGGCTCTACGACAAGCTGGCCGGCATGACCGGAACCGCCCAGACCGAGGCGGCCGAGCTGCACGAGATCTACAAGCTCGGCGTGGTCAGCATCCCGACCAACAAGCCGATGATCCGCGGAGACCAGTCCGACCTCATCTACAAGACCGAGGAAGCCAAGTACATCGCGGTGGTCGACGACGTCGCCGAGCGCTATGAAAAGGGCCAACCCGTGCTGATCGGTACCACCAGCGTCGAGCGCTCGGAGTACCTGTCGCGGCAGTTCACCAAACGGCGCATCCCGCACAACGTGCTCAACGCCAAGTACCACGAGCAGGAGGCGGGCATCATCGCGGTGGCGGGCCGTCGGGGCGGCATCACCGTCGCCACCAACATGGCCGGGCGAGGCACCGACATCGTGCTGGGCGGCAACGTCGACTTTCTCACCGACCAGCGGCTGCGCGCCCGCGGGCTTGATCCGCTGGAGACGCCCGACGAGTACGAAGCGGCCTGGCACCGGGAACTGCCCATCGTCAAGGACGAGGCCGGCGCGGAGGCCACCGAGGTGATCGATGCCGGCGGCCTGTACGTGCTGGGCACCGAACGCCACGAATCGCGGCGCATAGACAACCAGCTGCGCGGCCGCTCCGGCCGACAGGGTGACCCGGGCGAGTCGCGCTTCTACCTGTCGCTGGGCGACGAGCTGATGCGCCGGTTCAATGGTGCCGCGCTCGAATCGTTGCTGACCCGGCTGAACCTGCCCGACGACGTACCGATCGAAGCCAAGATGGTCACCCGGGCGATCAAGAGCGCCCAGACTCAGGTCGAGCAGCAGAACTTCGAGATCAGAAAGAACGTCCTCAAGTACGACGAGGTGATGAACCAGCAGCGCAAGGTCGTCTACGCCGAGCGGCACCGCATCCTCGAAGGCGAGAACCTCAAGGAGCAGGCGTTGGACATGGTCCGCGACGTGGTCACCGCCTACGTCAACGGCGCCACCGCCGAAGGCTATGCCGAGGATTGGGACCTGGACGCGCTGTGGACGGCGCTCAAGACGCTGTACCCGGTCGGAATCAGCCACGAGACGCTCACCCGGCAGGACGCGGACTCCGACCGTGACGAGCTCACGCGCGAGGAATTGCTCGAAGCGCTGATCAAAGACGGCGAACGTGCTTATGCCGCAAGGGAAGCCGAGCTCGAGGAAATCGCCGGGGAAGGCGCGATGCGTCAGCTGGAACGCAACGTGTTGCTCAACGTCATCGACCGCAAGTGGCGCGAGCATCTCTACGAGATGGACTACCTCAAGGAAGGAATCGGGCTGCGCGCGATGGCGCAGCGCGATCCGCTGGTGGAGTACCAGCGCGAGGGCTACGACATGTTCATGGCCATGCTCGACGGCATGAAAGAGGAGTCGGTCGGCTTCTTGTTCAACGTCACCGTCGAGGCGGTGCCCGCCCCCCAGGTCGCACCGGTGGAAGCGCCCGACGGGCTGGCGGAATTTGCAGAGGCCGCCGCGGCCGCCGGGCAGCCGGACGGCTCGGGCGGCGCGCCCGCCGCAGTGCGCGAAGAGGCTCCAAGCACGTTGCGCGCCAAGGGTATTGAGAACGATGCGCCCGCTCTGACCTATTCCGGCCCGTCCGAGGACGGCTCGGCGCAGGTGCAACGCAACGGCGGGGGAGCGGAGAAGACGCCGGCCGGTGTGCCCGCCGGCGCCAGTCGGCGTGAGCGGCGCGAAGCCGCACGGCGGCAGGGTCGTGGCAGCAAGCCACCGAAATCGGTGAAGAGGCGCTAGCCCGCGATTTGAGGCATAGGCCTCATGCGCCGGCTCAGCGGCGGCGCGCAGCATCCGGGTATGGCCACGTTGCACACGCCCCTGGATGCTGTTTCCGCTGTCTTGCGGAACCCGAGACTGCCCGCCGGGGACGACGAACGATCGGTGGGGTTCGGCGTGCACGGTCCTCCGTTCGCCAGCGGGCACTGTCTTGCTTTGCGACACTGCCCGGCGACGTCGTTCGGTCCCGGTTACAGGTCGGTATGGCACCGCAATCCCGCCGGCGTGTGGACGTTTTATGCGACGACGCCGGCTCAGCTCAGCTGCGCCCGGTACTTCAGCTCGGTGACAACCAACGACACGGTTCAGTGCGGCATCGACATCGGATGGGTCACCCCGTGGTCACTCTTCGTCGGGATCGACGGACTGCTTGAGTGGCACATCGAAATCGCGGCCACGCCAAGGACGCGACTGATGAGCAACGTCGCGCAACGGTTGCCCGCACGGGCATGGACCAATCGGTTGATCCTCGGTGGTCTTGGCCGCGCCGCCGGCGCGATGCTGGGCGCCGGACAGATCCGCCTGTCCGGAACCGCTCCAAACGGCCAACGGTTCATCATCGCCCCGACCCGGCTGTGGGCGGTGGCCGCGTCGCGCGCCGTGGTGTGTGGTGAAGAACTCGGTCCGGTTGGACCGCTGCATCATCAGGATCGCCTGGCCGACTTCCGGACCCCGCAACGGGGTCTCTTCGCCGTGGGCTGCGGCCATTTCGAGACGTACGACGCCACCCACCATCGCGCGGCCGATCGCGCTACCCCGATCGGCTGACCCTGGGAGGACCAAAGGGGACAATGAGCCGATGGAGCGGCGACCTGCCGGGCCCGAATCGTCGGCGGCGGAACCACCGAGTCGCGCGGAGCTGCTGGCCGCGCTGTCGGTGGCAGTCGACCTCGGCCTGGGGCAACCCGCCGAGCACATGCTTCGCGCCGCCATGATCGCGACCCGGCTCGCGGACCGGCTCGGACTCGCCAACGCGCAACGGGATTGCGTTTACTACACGACGCTGATCATGTGGATCGGTTGTCATGCCGACTCTCATGAATACGCACGGTGGTTCGGCGACGACATCGCCGTACGCCACGACTCCTATCTGGTCGATTGGTCGGGGCTGCCGTATCTGCGCTTCCTGATGAGCAATGTCGGTCGCGGTCAGCCGTTGACGCACCGGCTGACGATCATGGCAACGCTCTTCGCCGATGCGCGCGGCCAGCTGTCCCGGCTGATCCACTCGCATTGCACCTCCGCGGCGCTGCTGGCCGATCGAATCGGTCTGGGCCCCGACGTGCAGGCGTCGCTCGCGTTCGCCTTCGAGCGATACGACGGCGGCGGTTTGCCCGCCGGCGCGCACGGTGACGAGATTCCGATACAGATGCGGGTAGCTCAGCTCGCCGACATGGTCGAGGTGCACCACCGTGTGAACGGCGTCGAGGGTGCCGTGGCCATGGCCCGCAGCCGGCGGGGTGGCCAGTTCGACCCGAAGGTCGTCGACACGTTTGCCCAACATGCCGACGCTGTCCTGGCGGGCCCGTCGGCCGGCGATGCGTGGGCGGCAGCGTTGTCCGAGGCGCCCGACCGTCACCAGCGGCTCGATGAACGGGGGCTGGACACGCTTCTCGTTGCGCTGGGCGACTTCGTCGACCTGAAGTGCCCGTTCACGCTGGGGCATTCACGCGCGGTGGCCCGCCTTGCCGGTGACGCGGCGCTTCAAGCCGGCGTCGACGCTGACGCGGCGGCGCTGGCGCGACGTGCAGGGCACGTTCATGATCTGGGGCGCATCGGTGTGTCGAATCAAATCTGGTCCAAGGCGGGACCGTTGAGTGCGGCCGAGTTCGAGCGGGTCCGGCTGCATCCCTATCTCACCGTGCGGATCCTCAACCGGGTCCGCGGACTTGCGCGGCTGGCAGAAGTCGCCGGCAATCACCATGAATGCCTCAACGGCTCGGGGTATCCACGCGGCCTGACCGAGACCGCGTTAAGCCTGCCCGACCGCATACTGGCCGCCGCGGTCAGTTACCAATCCGCTTGCGAGCCAAGGCCGTATCGTGAAGAGCTGTCACCCGGTGCGGCGGCGCGGCGACTGCGCGAGCGGGTGCGCGCCGGAGAACTCGACGCCGTCGCCGCCGAGGCGGTGCTACATGCGGCCGGACAGCCTGCGCAGCGGCCCAACCTTCGTCCGGGCGGACTCACTCCCCGGGAGATCGAAGTGCTGTGCCTGGTCGCCCGTGGCGCATCCAACAGGGATATCGCGAAGTCGTTGGTGATCAGCGAAAAGACCGCCCGCAACCACGTCGAGCGCACCTACGCCAAGATCGGCGTGTCAAACCGCATCGGCGCCAGCATGTATGCGCTCCGAAACGGACTAGTCAATAATGCCTAGAGCTTGCCGCGCAAAGATGAGGCAAATGACCTATATGCGAGCGTGTGCATGCGGCCAACACTTGGACCATGAAGCGTTATCTGATCGTCGGTTACGGCGCCGCGGCTTACCTGCTATTTCTTGCGGCCTTCTTGTACCTCGTTGGTTTCGTGAGCAACATCTGGGTGCCGCGCAGCGTCGACCGGGGCGTTCCCGCGCCCATCGGCCAGGCGGTGCTGATCAACCTGCTGCTGCTTGGCGCGTTCGGCGTCCAGCACAGCGTCATGGCGCGGCCTGGGTTCAAGGCGTGGTGGACACGGTTCGTGCCACCGTCGATTGAGCGCAGCACCTACGTGGTGCTGTCGAGTGCTGTGCTGGTGCTGCTCTACTGGCAGTGGCGAACGATGCCCGCCGTCATCTGGGATGTGTGGCAGCCGGCGGGGCGCGTGGTGCTGTGGGCGTTGTTCTGGCTCGGATGGGCGATCGCGCTGGGGGCGACCTTCATGGTCAGCCACTTCGACCTGTTCGGCGTTCGACAGGTGTATCTGGCGTGGCGCGGAAAACCGTACACCCACATAGGCTTTCACGCTCGATCGCTCTATCGGCTGGTGCGCCACCCGTTAATGCTCGGTTTCCTCATCGCCTTCTGGGCGGCGCCCACCATGACGGCCGGACATCTGCTCTTCTCGATCGCCATGACGGGTTACATCCTGATCGCCACGCAGCTGGAAGAGCGCGATCTGGTTGCGGCGCTGGGCAACCAATATCGCGATTACCGCCGCGACGTGCCGATGCTGCTGCCTCTCAGACGCCCGCCACGCCGGCACCCGGCCGAAGCGGCTCCCCAGAGCTGATCCTCGGAGGTTGGCGACCCGGTCCGTTCGGTAACGCTAACGCCGTTCGACCGCTATGAGATTGGCCAGCACCGCTTCTATTCGTGCGGCGTTTCGTCAAGGATTGACTGCCATGGATGTCAAGGAGGTCTTGCTGCCGGGCGTCGGTCTCCGATACGAATTCGTCAGCCATCAGGGTGACCGGATTGGCATCATCGCGCGGCGCGGCGGTGATTTCGATGTCGTCCTGTACGGGCCCGACGATCCGGACCAGGCCCGCCCGGTCTTCCGCCTCACCGACGAAGAGGCCGACACCGTCGCCCAGATCCTGGGAGCGCCGCGGATCGCCCAGCGGTTCACCGAATTGACCCGCGAAGTGCCGGGACTCGAAGCGGGCCAAGTCCATATCCAGCCGGGCGGCCCGTTCGTGGACCGGCCGCTGGGGGACACCCATGCCCGCACCCGTACCGGGGCGTCGATCGTGGCGATCGTGCGCGACGAAGACGTGCTTGCCTCGCCTGGGCCGGCCGAGACGCTGCGGGCGGGAGACGTCCTGATCGTGATCGGCACCGAAGAAGGCATCGCCGGCGTCGAGCAGATCGTCGATAAGGGCTGAGCCAGTGCAGATTTCGGGGGCGCTGCTGTTTCAGCTCGGCGCCCTCCTGGCCGCGCTCGCGGTATTGGGCACCATCGCACGCCGATTCGCGTTGTCCCCCATACCGCTTTATCTGGTGGCGGGTCTTTCCCTGGGTAAGGGCGGCATCTGGCCGGTGGCCGCCGCCGGTGAGTTCATCATGACGGGCGCGCCCATCGGCATCGTCTTGCTGCTGCTGACCCTGGGTCTGGAATTCTCCGCAACCGAATTCGCCAGCAGCCTGCGCCACCATTTGCCGTCGGCCGGCATCGACGTCGTACTCAACGCCACGCCCGGGGCGGTCGCCGGGTGGCTGCTGGGCTTGGACGGTGTCGCCATCCTGTCCCTGGCCGGCGTCACCTACATCTCCTCGTCGGGTGTCATCGCCCGCCTGTTGGAAGACTTGCGCCGGCTCGGCAACCGCGAAACACCCGCCGTGCTGTCGGTGCTGGTGCTCGAGGACTTCGCGATGGCTGCCTACCTGCCACTGTTCGCGGTCCTTGCCTCCGGCGGCACCTGGCTGGAGGCGGTCGTCGGCATGATCGCCGCGGTCGGCGCCCTCGTCGCGGCCTTCGCCGCGTCGTATCACTGGGGACACCACGTCGGTCGGCTGGTGGCACACCCCGATTCCGAGCAACTGCTGCTCAGGGTCCTGGGTATCACGTTGATGGTGGCCGCCTTGGCCGAGTACCTGCACGCGTCGGCCGCGGTTGGCGCGTTCCTGGTGGGGCTCACCCTGACCGGTGAAACCGCGGACCGCGCGCGAAAGGTGCTGGGTCCACTCCGCGATTTGTTCGCCGCGATCTTCTTCCTGGCGATCGGCCTGTCGGTTGACCCGCACGAGTTACTCCCGATGCTTCCGGTGGCGGTTGCCCTGGCCGCCGTCACCGCGGTGACGAAGGTGATCACCGGGATATTCGCCGCTCGGCGGGATGGCGTGGCACGCCGCGGGCAGTTGCGTGCCGGCACGGCGCTCATCGCCAGGGGCGAGTTCTCCCTGATCATCATCGGACTGGTCGGCACGTCGCTGCACGGCGTGGCCGCGCTCGCGACGTCGTATGTGTTCGTCATGGCGATGGTGGGTCCGGTGCTGGCTCGCTTCGCCGGCGGCCCATCCCTCGCGAGCGGGAGGGGCCCCCAGCCGGAAGGCGCCGGGCCTGCGCAATGACGACGCGGCCGTCAACCGATGTGCAGGGCGACCACCAGCCATCGCTTGCCCGGCAGCTGTTCGACTCGGCACGCGATGGCGTGGACGCGGTCACCGCGGCTGTAGCAGCCGAAGACCTCGGCCGCGGTCGCGGGGTGTCCGACCGGTTGCAGCCGCATCCGGCGCAGCACCGCGGCGCCTTCCCGCCCGGCTAGCGCGCGGCTGACCGAAAGCACCGAGTCGACCAGGCTCGGCGCCAGCAGCGGCCGCAGCTGGGCCAGCGGCCGGCGCCGGTCGATGACTTCCAGCACCCGGCGCAGCGCGGCGTCGGCGAAGACAGCCGCCTGACGCATCGACGGGGACAGCACCGCTGTCGTCGCCGCCTCGGGTTGCCCGGTGGGTCGTGCGCCGTACGGGCGGCGCGGCGCACGCCCGGCGCGGCGCGACGTCGCGTGCGATGATGGTCGGCGCTGCGGGACGTTCCGCGGCACGCTCTGCCGTTCAGGCTCGTACTCGACGACGGGCGTGACGGCGAAGGTGTCGCGGCGGGGGACAACAGGACTAATGGTCAACGGGCACTCTCCAACTCAAACGATGGAACCAACTCGTCCGATGCGGACGGAGGAGCCTGCTGGAGAGTGGCAGACACTTGTTTTTAAGGCGCGGGACGTCATTGCGCAATTCGGTCTCACGCGTACCCGCGAAGTGCTGCGCCCGGCTCAGGCGATTACCGTGGGCGGGTACGTCGGCGCACCAACGAATTGAGGACGAATTGACAAGGTGCACGGGGCCCCAATGGTGATCCGGTTGTCCCCGTCGGACGCGTCGTTTTATCGACTGGAAAACACCGCCACCCCGATGTACGTCGGATCGCTGTCCATCCTGCGCCGTCCGCGCGCCGGATTGAGCTACGAGGCGTTACTGGCCACCGTCGAGCAGCGGCTCGCCCAGATACCGCGCTACCGGCAGAAAGTGCGCGAAGTGATCGGCATGGCCCGGCCGGTGTGGGTCGACGATCGCGACTTCGACATCACCTACCACGTCAGGCAGTCGGCGTTGCCATCGCCGGGCAGTGACGAGCAGCTGCACGAGCTGATCGCGCGGCTGGCCGCCCGCCCGCTGGACAAGTCGCGGCCGTTGTGGGAGATGTACCTCGTCGAGGGCCTGACCAAAAACCGCGTGGCGCTGTACACCAAGTCTCACCAGGCGCTCATCAACGGGATGACCGCGCTGGAGATCGGCCACGTCATCGCCGACAGGACGCGGCGTCCGCCGCCGTTCGCCGAAGACATTTGGATACCTGAGCGCGACCCCGGCAATACCCGGCTGCTGCTCGGCGCGCTGAGCGACTGGGTTATGGGGCCGGGAGCGCAGCTGCAGGCCGTCGGATCCGCGGTGGCCGGGCTGGCGACGAACCATGGCGAACTGCTCGACGCCGGCCGCCGCGTCATGGATTTTGCGCGCACGGTGGCCCGCGGCACTGCACCGAGCAGCCCGCTCAACGCCAGGGTTTCGCGCAACCGGCGGTTCACGGTTGCCCGTGGCAGTCTCGAGGACTACCGGACGGTACGCGCGCGCTATAACTGCGACGTCAACGATGTGGTGCTGGCGGTGGTGGCCGGCGCGCTGGGCAACTGGTTGTTGTCACGCGGTGAAGCGGTGGCGCCGACCGCGACGATCCGGGCGATGGCGCCGCTGTCGGTGTACTCCGATGTTCAACTCGACTCAACCGGCCCAGGTCAGACGATCAGCCAGGTCACACCGTTTCTGGTCGACCTGCCGGTGGGGGAGCGCAACGCGGTGGTGCGCCTGTCGCAGATCGCGCACGCCACCGAATCGAACCCGACGGCCGCCAGCCTGGTCGATGCCCGGACCATCGTCACGCTGTCGGGTTTTGCGCCGCCCACCCTGCATGCCATGGGTATCCGCGTCGCCACCGGTTTTTCCGCGCGGCAGTACAACCTGTTGATCACCAATGCGCCTGGGGCTCAGTCGCAGATGTATGTGGCCGGTACCAAGTTGCTCGAGACCTATGCCGTGCCGCCGCTGCTGCACAACCAGGCGCTGGCCATCAGCGTGACGTCCTATAACGGCATGGTGTACTTCGGAATCAATGCCGACCGGGACGCGATGAGCGATGTGGACCTGCTTCCGGGGCTGTTGAGCCAATCACTCGAAGAGCTGCTGGAAGCTTCTCGGTAGGGGAGTCAAAATCGCTGTGTGGTTATAGCATTCGTTGATGTGAGTACCGCGACAAACGACGACATGTCGGCGAAAGCGAACGCGAAGGCGACGAGAAATAAGGCGAGTTCTCCGGACACACCGAAGATCTCCGATGCTGTCTATGAAGCCGAATTATTCCGGCTGCAAACAGAATTCGTGAAGCTGCAGGAGTGGGTGCGGTATTCCGGGGCGCGCCTGGTGGTCATCTTCGAGGGCCGCGACGGAGCGGGCAAGGGCGGAACCATCAAACGGATCACCGAGTACCTGAACCCGCGCGTTGCCCGCATCGTGGCGTTGCCCGCGCCGAGCGATCGGCAACGTGGCCAGTGGTATTACCAGCGGTTTATCTCCCACCTGCCCGCCAAAGGCGAGATCGTGCTCTTCGATCGGTCGTGGTACAACCGCGCCGGCGTCGAAAAAGTCATGGGATTCTGTACGCCGCAAGAGTATGTGCTGTTTCTACGACAGACGCCGATTTTCGAGCAGATGCTGATCGACGACGGGATCCTGCTGCGCAAGTATTGGTTTTCGGTATCCGAGGCCGAACAGCTGCGCCGGTTCAGGGCGCGACTGAATGACCCTGTCCGGCAATGGAAACTCAGCCCGATGGACATGGAATCGCTGTATCGGTGGGAGGACTATTCGCGCGCCAAAGACGAGATGATGGTGCACACCGACACACCGGTCAGCCCCTGGTATGTCGTGGAATCGGATATCAAGAAGCACGCACGGCTGAACATGATGGCCCATCTGCTGTCCACGATCGAGTACCGCGACGTGGAGCGGCCGAAGGTCAAACTGCCGAAGCATCCGGTCGTGAGCGACAACTACCAGCGCCCGCCGCGTGAGCTGTCGACGTACGTTGCCGACTATGCGGCCACGTTGATCGGGGGCTAGCGTGGCGATCGCAAGCGCGGCGAAGCCGGGCGCGGCGGGTCGCCACCATCGAGCCAGCGTGGCGATCGCAAGCGCGGCGAAGCCGGGCGCGGCGGGTCGCCACCATCGAGCCAGGCGGGGCGCATGACCCAGGTCTACATCCCGGCCACTCTGGCGATGTTGCAACAGCTCGTCGCCGATGGCTCGTTATGGCCGGTCAACGGCACCGCATTCGCTGTGACGCCGATGCTGCGTGAGGCCTATGCCGAGGGTGACGACGATGAGCTCGCCGACGTGGCGCTGCGCGAGGCGGCGCTCGCGTCACTGCGCCTGCTGGCGGCCGGCACCGATCAGACCGTGCCGCCCCGGCGCGCGGTGCTGTCGGCCGAGGTCGACGACGTCAAGTTCCGTCCCGATCTCGACGACGCCGTCGTCAGGCTGGGCGCACCGGTCGCGATCGGCCAGGTGATCGCCGCATATGTCGACAATGCCGGGGCCGAGCAGGACGTCACAAAGGCTATCGAGGTCATCGACGCCGCTGACCTGGGCGACGAGGACGCTGACCTGATTGTCGGCGACGCGCAGGACCACGATCTGGCCTGGTACGCCAACCAGGAGCTGCCATTCCTGCTCGATCTGCTCTGAGGCTGACCCACACTGCTGAACACTCAATGTGACGCATTCCCGGCCTGGGTGCCTGGATACGGTAGCGTAGGTTACGGTACCGTAGCTTGTAACGGATGGGGGCGCGGAACCGCACCGTGAGAGCGGAAGCTAAACGCCGCATCGTGAGCAGGAGCTTCCTATGGGCAAGCAATACGCATCGATCACCGCCGATGTCGTCGAAACCAAACGTCCCACCATCGCGGGGGCGGACCGGCATCCCGGCTGGCACGCGCTGCGCAGGATAGCCGCGCGCATCACGACGCCGCTGCTGCCCGACGACTACCTGCACCTGGCCAATCCGCTGTGGTCCGCTCGGGAGCTGCGGGGCCGCATCCTGGACGTGCGCCGGGAGACCGAAGACTCCGCGACGCTGGTCATCAAACCGGGCTGGGGCTTCAGCTTCGACTACCAACCGGGTCAGTACATCGGGATCGGCCTGCTGGTGGACGGGCGCTGGCGCTGGAGGTCGTATTCGCTGACCTCGAGCCCCGCGACATCGGCGTCGGCGCGCACGGTGACCATCACCGTCAAGGCGATGCCCGAGGGTTTTCTGTCCACCCACCTCGTGGCCGGCGTCGAACCCGGCACCGTCGTGCGACTGGCCGCGCCGCAGGGCAACTTCGTGCTGCCCGACCCCGCGCCGCCGTCGATTCTGTTCCTCACCGCGGGGTCGGGGATCACGCCGGTGATGTCGATGCTGCGCACGCTGGCGCGCCGCGACCAAGTCACCGACGTCACACACCTGCATTCGGCGCCCACCGAGTCCGACGTGATGTTTCGCGCCGAGTTGGCCGCGCTGGCGACCCACCAGCCGGGCTATCGCCTGCAGGTGCGGGAGACCCGCACACAGGGTCGGCTCGACCTTGCTTCGCTCGACCAGGAGGTGCCTGACTGGCGCGAGCGTCAAACCTGGGCATGCGGACCGGAGGGCATGCTAACCCAGGCCGAAAGAGTATGGTCGGCGGCGGGCATCGGCGACCGGCTGCACTTGGAGCGATTCGCGGTGTCCAAGGCCGCACCTGCCGGGGCCGGCGGAACGGTGACGTTCGTCCGAAGCGGGCGCGCCGTTGCCGCCGATGCCGCGACATCATTGATGGACGCCGGTGAAGGCGCCGGTGTGCAGATGCCCTTTGGCTGCCGGATGGGTATCTGCCAGTCGTGCGTGGTCAGCCTCGTGGAAGGCCACGTCCGCGACCTGCGAACCGGTCAGGAACACGAGCCCGGAACGCGAGTCCAGACGTGTGTGTCGGCCGCCTCGGGCGATTGTGCGCTCGACATCTAAAGGTTACTCGTAGGTAACCTACGGATTCGTAGGTTACGATAGCGTAGGTATGAGATTGGTTTAGGACCGGACAAACGACCGTAGGGAGATGAAGACGATGGCGATCACAGACGTCGACGTATTCGCCCATCTGACGGACGCCGACATCGAAAGCCTGGCCGTTGAGCTGGATGCCATCCGCCAGGACATTCAAGACTCTCGTGGCGAGCGGGATGCCCGCTACATTCGCCGCACCATCGCGGCGCAGCGCGCGCTGGAGGTAACCGGCCGGCTGCTGCTGGCGGCGAGTTCACGGCGTTCGGCGTGGTGGGCGGGCACCGTCACATTGGGCGTGGCCAAGATCATCGAAAACATGGAAATCGGCCACAACGTCATGCACGGCCAGTGGGACTGGATGAACGACCCGGAGATTCACTCCTCCACATGGGAGTGGGACATGAGCGGGTCGTCCAGGCATTGGCGCTACACGCACAACTTCGTGCACCACAAGTACACCAACATCCTCGGGATGGACGACGACGTCGGCTACGGC
>DATKEW010000217.1:0-5240 GCA_035511785.1 Mycobacterium sp. | reverse complement strand
CACTCCTTGGCGGCCGGCGGCCGGCGAATCGATTGACGATTAACGTTTGTTGTCACTCTTCGCCCAGTGATCCCTGGTGTCAAGATGCGGGTAGACTCGTCGCGGCTGTCAACGGTGCGCGCGACCCAGCCGTGCGCGCCGAACCATTCGGCGCAATCGGGTCGGCCCTCGTTGTCGTACCACAGGGCGAACGGGTCGAAAGAGACAAGCGTTTCGGCCTTGTACTGCAGCACCTTTGGCACGTCGAGCTCATAGACGACGCTAGCCAATTGCGATAAGAAGACGGCTTGTCGATCTCAATAAGCCATCGCATCTTCCGGCCTGCGCAATAGCAGCAGCTCGTACGGTTCATAGAGCCTCTTCGCACGAGTGCCGTGGAAACGGTGGGCGCCGGTTAGGCTTCGGCTCCGGTCAGTTCTGTCGCGAACGCGACGAGCTTCTTGTCAAGTTCGAGGGCCGCGGCGTCAAGTTCCTTATTGCCGAAGCGGCTCATGATGGTCGACGGCAGTTCGTAGCCAAGCCTGACCTCGCCGTTCTCGGCCTCATAGATGAGGATCTGCAGCGGCACCCGGCCGGCAACGCGGATGTCGTGCACCAGCATCGAGGCCGCGATGATGGCATTGCCATAGATGTACATCTTCGCCTTAGCGGGCTTGCCGTACCAGCTGATGAGCTGACCGGTGTCGAGGGAGAACACGCGGGTGAAACCGCTCGGCCCCAACAACGGCGCGAAGGCTGCCTCCCACGCCTCACGACTATTCTCGCCGTCACGCACACGCTCGAGCGTCCGGGTCGGCTCGCCGGGCCCGGCGTCGGCCACGGCTTCCTCGAACGCGGCGACGAGTTCCTCGTAGGACTTGGTGCTGACGTGCTCCTGATAGCGCACCACATGGTCGTTGACCGTCATTGTTTACTGCCTTTCACTCGTGGGGATTCGGTGCGGCCGACGGGGTGGTGGCCGGACGCCAGCTCTGTACCAGTAGGGGCCAAGGCGCGCAGCTTGCGCACGAATTGCGCTACGGCGGTGCCGATTTCGTCGGGGCTGTCCTCCTGGACGAAGTGCACTCCGGTGACGGTGGTCTCGGTCAGGTTCGGCCATGCGCGGATGACGTCGCGCATGCGGCCGTGGACGATGAGCCCTGGTTCGGCGTTGATGAACAGTTTGGGCACATCGCTTTCGGCCAACCAGCTGCCGTAGTCCTTAACCACCGACACGACGTCGGCGGGCTGGCCGTCAATCGGGATGTTGCGTGGCCGGGACAACGCTGGCCGTCGGGAAGACCGGTGCCGCGGCGAACGCGCACACCGTTGGCGCCGCGAACCTCGCGGCCCCGCCGGCGCCCATGTGCTTCGGCCGCAGGGCGCAATGGCAGCACCGCAGCGACGATAGAGGTGATCTGGCCCGCCTTCAGGCCATTTTCGAGGACGCTTAGGCCACCGAAGCACGCGTATTGAATCGTTTTCATCGTCTGTGCCTTTCGAGGTTCGCTGAATGTGGTTGCGGCTCAGGCCAACAGCTCGGTGACGTGGCTGTGGCGGGGTTCATGCCTTGGCGGTGGCGGCTCCGAATGCTGAGCGGTGTTGGCGGACGAAGTTTCGGAAGCTCAGCGGGGGGCGGCCGCTGGCCGCCGCGAGCGCGGAGGGGTCGGTGTCGGTCCGCAAGATCGTGGTGTTGTTCTCGCACATCTTTGCCAGGGTGGTGATGTGCTGGATCACGGCGTGGTTGAGCCGGCCCCCGGCGTGGGCCTGCAGCTGACGGCTCCACTCGTTCGCGGTGATGTGCTGATAGCGGACTTCGCGCCCGGTTTCCTCGCTGACGATGTCGGCGATCTCTTGCTGGGAGAGCAGCTCATGGCCCGGCGGGTAGACGAACGGGGTGTTGGCGTGGTGTTGCGGGTCGAGCAGGGCGGTCGCGCACAGATCGGCGGCGTCGGTGGCGCTGATCCAGGCCGGGCGGGCATCGCCGAAGCAGTTGGCGAACACCCCGGTCTCTCGGATCGCCCCCGCGTGCAGCAGCAGGACGATCTCGTAGAAAAACGCGCTGCCTCGCACCGCCGTGAAATGCACCCCGAGCTGCAGCAACAGCTCTTCGGAGAGGGCACGTGCTCGGGCGATTCCGCTGGCGCTGTTGTGGTCGGCCGCGGCCACCGACATGATCACGACACGCGGCGAGGAGCCTAGCTCGCGTATCACCGAGGCCACATTCGCCAGCGCGTCCACGATGCCCGCCCCCGCGACCGCCAAATACATCGAACCGGCGCCATCGAGCGCGGGGAGCAACGTTCGGCGGTCGTGCAGGTCGCCGAGCAGGGTTTGCACCCCGGATTCGCGTAGCCGCTCGGCGCGTTCGTCCTCGGAGCGCACCAACGCCCGCACGACACGCCCCTGCGCTTGCAGCCGCTCGACCACCCGGGCTCCGGTGCCGAATTGACGGCCCGTCGCTCCGATGACCAGCACCGTTTCCTGATCGCTTGTCGACACCGTCACGGTTGCTCCCTTCTTCCTTGCTTTACTTTCAAGACTCAGAATTCAAGATTCAGAATCAGCGTCTGCCTTTGAATCGGCGTCAATCACCGCAGCTCGGCGATGACCTTGCTGAAGCTCTCGGCGTGTTGCTGTTGAACGCTGATGTAGGTCAGCCCGTAGGCCTCGCGGTAGCGGCGCAACGTGTCGGCCATGTCGCGGGGCGAACCGGTGAGCACCGTCGGCAGCGCCAGCAACTGCTCGTCCGACAGCGTCGGGCCATACTTGCGGGTCAGCGAGCGCGTCAGCGACAGATCCGGGATTGCGCTGCCGTCGTGCGGCACCGCGGTGATCACCATGTTCAACTCGAGCTCGGCGAACCGCTCACCCGCCGCGTTGCGAACGAAGTCGATCCGCTCGGCGAGCGGATCGGGGGCCGTGCTGTCCGGGCGGCCGCCGGTAAGCCCGATGATGTCGGCCCGCTGTGCGGCCAGCGTTACCAGCCGATCGCCCGACCCGGCGATCAGGATCGGCACGGTGGGCAGATGCTCGCGCAAGTAGGCCGTCAGGTGTGCGAGGTAGTAGATGCGGTTCTTGGCGCTGGGGAACGGCAGCTCGGCGGCCTCGAACTCCTCGCGGACATAACCGGCGCCCAGCCCCAGTTCCAGGCGACCGTCGGTGAACTGGTTCAGCGCGGCGACGTCGCGGGCAAGCAGGGCAGGCTTGTAAAAGCCGGCGTTGAGGACATAGGTGCCTATCCGCATCTTGGTGACCTCGGCCGCTGCCAGCAGGGCCGGGAAGGGGGCCGACGCACCCACATGATCGGGGACCTGCACAACGTCGTAGCCGTAGTCGTCGGCCCGGCGGACAGCGTCCTGCCACTTCGACCGCGATGCTGGAGCCCATAGGGCTACACCGAACCGAAAATCCTTGGCCACAAGCAACCTCCGACTAGCTGTTGTTCTTCTTTTGTTGGTAATCGTTTTCGGGTGTATTGGCGAGTTCCCCGCTATTGGTTGTCCAGGAACACCGCGTTCTTTCATCGTTGGTCCCTTTCGAGGTTCGCTGAATGTGGTTGCGGCTCAGGCCAACAGCTCGGTGACGTGGCTGTGGCGGGGCTCATGCCTTGGCGGTGGCGGCTCCGAATGCTGAGCGGTGTCCCCGTACGAAGTTTCGGAAGGTCAGCGGCCGGCGGCCGCTGGCCGCCGCGAGAGCGGAGGGGTCGATGTCCTTGCGCAAGATCGTGGTGTTGTTCTCGCATATGTCTCCGTGAAGATGATTAATCGGGCTTTTGCGTGTTTGCTCAGATCGCGGTGTAGCCGCCGTCCACCGCCACGGTCGCGCCGGTGAGGTAGCTCGCTTGCGGCGAGGCGAGGAAAACGATCGCCTCGGCGATCTCGCTCGGGTCCGCGGTCCGGCCCAACAGTGTCGCGGAACCCCGCTGCTCCGCCCCGTCGCCGAGCAGGCCGACGGCACTGTCGGTGCGGGTGGGCCCGGGCGCGACGGTGTTGACACGAATCCCGTTGGCGCCGAACGCCGCCGCCCAGGACCGGGTGAGGGATTCGAGTGCCGCCTTGGCGGCGGCGGCGACCGGCGCGAAGGGGACGCCAACTGACGCGCCCATTGTGGAGATGTTGACGATGGCACCCGATCCGCGGGCGATCATCTTGGGCACCAGCGCCGCGGTCAGGAAGAACGGTGCCCGCACGTCGACGTGGAACGTCATGTCGAACGAGTCGACGTCCTGTTCCAATGTCGGACCGAACGTGTGGGCGCCCGCGTTGTTGACCAGCACGTCGACCTCACCGGCCTGTTCGGCCAGGCGTCGCACGGATTCGATGTCGTTCAGGTCAGCGGCGATGAACTCGGCGCGTCCACCCTCGGCCTCGATCGCCGCGACGGTCTGCGCGCCCCTTTCGGTGTCGCGCCCGGTGATGATGACGCTGGCGCCGCGGCGGGCGAACAGCTTGGCGGTTTCCTGCCCTATTCCGGCGGTGGCACCGGTCACCAGCACCCGTTGGTCCCGTAGCTTCATCACACGCTCCTAGGTTCGATGTTTACGTTGAATGTGGTTGCGGCTCAGGCCAACAGCGCGATGACGTGGCTATGGCGGGGCTCATCCTTCGGCGGTGACGGCTCCGAATGCGTAGCGGTGCTGCCGGACGAAGTTTCGGAAGGCCAGCGGGGGGCGGCCGCTGGCCGCTTCCAGGGCGGAGGAGCCTAGCTCGTGGATCACCGAGGCCACATTCGCCAGCGCGTCCACAATGCCCGCCGCCACCGGCTACGCGACATACACCGAACCCGCCCCGTCCAGCGGGGGGGCCAACGTTCGACGGTCGTGCAGGTCGCCGAGCAGGGTTTGCACCCCGGATTGGCGTAGCCGCTCGGCGCGGTCGTCGTCGGAACGCACCAACGCCCGCACGAGCCGTCCCGCCCCTTGTAGCCGCTCGACCACCCGGGCCCCGGTGCCGCCATGGCGGCCCGTCGCCCCGATCACCAGCACCGTTTCCTGATCGCTGTTCGACACCGCCACTCTCGCGCACCTCCTGCTGAATCTTGTTTCAAGACTCAGAGTACAAGGCTGGGTAGCGTTGTCAAACTCTGCTAGGATGGGGTCATGACCAGGAGTTCTGTGCGCGCGGCCGATGGAGATATCGGGACCTCGGAGATCCCACGCTGATGGCGAACGCGTGGGATGAGCCCGCGACGGTTGACGCGCAGCCGGCAACGTACCCTCCGCGGAGATTCGGCCAGCTCCAGAATCTCTCAGTTCCCGA
>DATKEW010000216.1:0-11428 GCA_035511785.1 Mycobacterium sp. | reverse complement strand
TGGCCGACCACACCCCGCAGGAATGCCGGTTCATCTTCGCCGAGACGCAGACGTTCGGGCCCGACGTCCAGGAGTTCCACAAGACCACTTTTCAAGACCCGCCCGACGCCGCTCTGATCTCCGAGGGCGCCGCGGCCTATCAGGACGCCGGCACCGCACACCGCGCCTTCGGCGCCCTGGTGACCACCGTCGCGAACTGTGCGGACGGCGCGGCCGGCCAGCAGTACGTCGGCGAGTGGAAGGCCGACGCCAGCTCGCTGCGCATGCGGCCCGGCGGCTGCGGCCGCGACTATCGGGTGCTGTCAGTGGCCCTGCTGGAGGTCACGTTCTGCGGCTTCCCACAATCGGTGTCTGACATCGTGATGACGAACATCGTCGCCAATGTGCCAGGCTAGCGCTTGATCAGCTGCGGGTGCCGGCGATGGTGGCACTGCCCAACACCTCGTCACCGTCGGGGTCCGGGCGATACAGCACCAGGGTCTGGCCGGGCGCCACGCCGCGCAGCGCAGTACGCAACCGCACGTCCAGCTCGTCGCCGATCAACTCGACTACCGCACCGGCGGTTTCACCATGTGCACGCACCTGAACCGCGCACTCGATCAGGCCTGAGGGTGCGGCTCCCGCGGTGAAGACCGGCGCCCGTCCCGTCAGCGCATACACGTCGAGATCGGCCGCGCCACCCACGTGCACGGTCGCGGTGTGGGGATCGATCGCCGTCACGTAGCGCGGGCGGCCATCGGGTCCTGGCCCGGCGATGCCCAGGCCCTTGCGTTGGCCGATGGTGAAACCGTGCACGCCGTCGTGGGTGGCCAGCACCGTACCGTCGGCATTCACCACCGTGCCACGGCGAACCCCGATGCGCTCACCCAGAAAAGCTCGGGTGTTTCCGGACGGAATGAAGCAGATGTCGTGGCTGTCCGGCTTGTCGGCGACCGCCAGGCCGCGACGGGCGGCCTCGGCACGGATCTGCGGCTTCGGTGTGTCCCCGATCGGGAATGCGGCGTGGCGTAGCTGTTCGGCGGTCAGCACGGCGAGCACGTAGGACTGATCTTTGTCGCGGTCGACGGCGCGGCGCAGCCGCCCGTCGGACAGCCGGGCATAGTGCCCGGTGGCCACCGTGTCGAAGCCCAGCGCCACGGCCCTGGCCGACAGCGCCGAGAACTTGATTCGCTGATTACACCGCACGCAGGGGTTGGGGGTTTCCCCACGGGCATATGACGATACGAAATCGTCGATCACGTCTGCTTTGAACTTCTCCGCGAAATCCCAGACGTAGAAGGGGATTCCAAGCACGTCGGCAACGCGGCGCGCGTCTGACGCATCTTCTTTCGAGCAACACCCCCGCGAGCCGGCGCGCAGCGTGCCGGGCGCGGCCGACAGCGCCAGGTGCACGCCGACCACGTCGTGCCCGGCATCGACCATGCGAGCGGCGGCGACCGATGAGTCGACGCCACCGCTCATCGCAGCAAGGACTTTCACCGGGCCACTCCAGCCGCGGCCAGCGCGGCGCGACGCGCGCGATCCACCGCGCCGGGCAGCACCTGCAGCACCTCATCGATGTCGGCATCAACACTGGTGTGCCCCAACGAAAGACGCAGCGATCCGCGGGCGCTGGCCGAGTCGGCGCCCATCGCGGTCAGCACATGTGACGGCTGCGCGACACCGGCGGTGCAGGCCGATCCGGTCGAGCACTCGATTCCGTTGGCGTCCAACAACATCAGCAGTACATCGCCTTCGCAGCCGCGGAAGGTGAAGTGCGCGTTGCCGGGAAGCCGCAGCGGGTCGGCGGCACCGTTGAGGATCACGTCGTCGATGTCGGCGAGTACGCCTTTGACCAGCCGGTCGCGCAACGCCCGCAGTCGCGCGCTGTTGGCCGCGAGTCCGTCCACCGCGATTTGGGCCGCCGCCGCCATTCCGACGGCGCCGGCCACATCGGGTGTGCCGGAACGGATGTCGCGTTCCTGCCCGCCGCCGTGTGACAGCGGCACGCAGGTGATGTCCCGGCGTAGCAGCAGCGCGCCCACAGCCGGCGGACCGCCGAACTTGTGTGCGGCCACGCTCATCGCCGACAGCCCGCTGGCGGCAAAATCGACGGGCAACTGCCCCACCGCCTGAACGGCGTCGCTGTGCATGGGGACACCGAATTCGGCTGCGACGGCGGCCAGTTCGGCGGCCGGCATGACGGTGCCGACTTCGTTGTTGGCCCACATCACCGATACCAGCGCGACGTCGTCGTGGCTGCGCAGCACCTCGCGCAGTGCGGCCGCCGACACCGACCCGTCGGCCGCGGTGGGCAGCCAGGTCACTTGGGCGCCGTCGCGTTCGACGAGCCAGTTCACCGAGTCCACCACGGCGTGGTGTTCGACTTCGCTGGTGACGATGCGCCGGTGGCGCGGCTCCGCGTCGCGGCGGGCCCAATAGATCCCCTTGACGGCCAGATTGTCGCTCTCGGTGCCGCCCGCGGTGAAGACCACCTCCGACGGACGCGCGCCCAGCTTGTCGGCGATCAGCTCACGGGATTCCTCGACCCGGCGCCGCGCCATGCGGCCGCTGGTATGCAGCGAGGAGGCATTGCCGACGGTGCCGAGCGCGGCCGTCATCGCCTCGATGGCGGCGGGGTGCATCGGGGTGGTGGCGGCGTGATCCAGGTAGACCATGACGCGCCCCACGATACCTGCAGGTCGAGCGGGTCAGGCCACCAGCACTCGCCCGTGACCCGGTTGCCGCGCCGGGTGCTGCGAGGTTCCCACCCCCACCGCGGACTGGCAGCGGCTGGCCAGTGCTCGCCGATCGGTACCTGGCAGCTGCAGAGATTCGACGTGAACGCGCGCCAGCGTGCGGCGCACGGTGAGCAGCCGGCAGATGGACCGCGGCAATGTGTCGTCGCCCACGAAGGCCGGGGCGGTCGAGACGCTGCCGTCGACGTGGTGGTAGGTCAGGCGAAGGGGCTGCACCGGGCGGGCGGCGTCGATCGCGGCCTGGAACATCGCGGGATAGAAAGAGCCGCATGCCAGACCGCACCAGGTGGTGCCCTCCGGGAAGCACACCACCGTCTGGCCGGCACGGAGCCGGCGCGCGACGGTGTCCACCACCGCGGGCAACCTCCGGAGGCTGGTCCGCTCGATGGGGATGATCTTCAGGATGCGGGCCACGACCCCGATGGCCGGCCCGCTGAACATGTCGGCGCGCGCCACGAACGACCCGGGCAACACCGCACCGATCGCGAAGACGTCCAACCAGGACATGTGCGGGCTGACCACCAGGACCCCGCGCAGGTTGCGAATCGGGCTACCCGACACCGCGATCCGCACACCGAAACAGCGCAGCACCAGCCGGCAATAGATGCGTTGCACCTGCGTCCGGCCAGGCAGTGGTACTGCCACCAGCGGCAGCCCCGGTGCCAATAGCAGCGCCAACATGACGCGAAGCGTTACCCGCAGCACCACCAGCGACCGCCGCGACCGCACAGCGCCGATACCCACGCAGCTGTTGTCGCACGTGGTGTGAGGCATCCAGGAGTGCTTGGTGACCGCGGGAGCGCTCATCGGCCGCCGCCCCCCATTCCGCCCGCCATTTCGGAGGCCATTCCGCCGGCCATTTCGGAGGCCGCCGAGACCGACCGCAGTCGCCTGAGATATCGGGTGTCGGCGCGCTGCTTGTTCAGCAGCACGCAGAAGTCGCCGACCCCGAACTCCGGGTCGTGCGCGGGCTCACCGCAGACCTGTGCGCCCAGCCTCAGGTAGCCGCGCATCAGCGGCGGAACCGCAGGTCGTGGCGGCGGCGGGATCTCGTCGATGGGCCGCCCTTCCACAAGCACCGGCCGGTGTGGGTACACCCGGTACTGCGGCGGCGCGGCATGACGGGTCAGGATGAAGTCGCGGACGCCGCGCAGCTGGCTGCCCGCCGCTTCGTCTTTCGACTCGCCCCCGATCGGCACCGACACGCACCCGGTCACGTAGTCGTAGCCGTAGCGGTCCAGGTAGGCCAGGATGCCCGCCCACATCAACAGCACAACGCCACCGTTGCGGTGACCTTCGCGCACCACGGCGCGCCCCATCTCCACCAACGACGGCCGCAGCGGATCAAACGCGCGAACGTCGAATTCCGTCGCCGTATAGAGCCCTCCAGCCGCGATGGCGCCCGCGGGCGCCAGCATCCGGTAACAACCCACCAACTCGCCGGTGTCGTCGTCACGGACCAGCAGGTGGTCGCAGTACTCGTCGAACCGGTCGACGTCGGTTTGCCCGTCGCCGGCCCCGGGCAGTGCGAAGCCGGGTGTGCTGGTGAACACGTCATACCGGAGCCGCTGCGCCGCCTCGATCAAGCTGGGGTCGGTGGACAACAACAGCGAATAGCGCGGTCCGGACGAGCTCGTCGCCGCGCCGTCCGACTTGTCGCTGGGTATCAGGACAGAAGCAATGCTCATGGGAACAACGTGGCGCAATCGATGTACCGATCGGCATCGCCGCTATGACGTGTCGGTGCACGTCAGATGACGAAATGTCGCAAAAAACGTGGCCAAAACAGCAGCCCCGCGGGTAATCCGCGGGGCCGTTGTTCAAACCTGGCGGGGCGTCAGCCCTTGCGGGCCTTGACCGCGTCGGTCAGCTGGGGAGCGACCTTGAACAGGTCACCCACCACGCCGTAGTCGGCGATCTCGAAGATGGGTGCCTCTTCGTCCTTGTTGACCGCGACGATGGTCTTCGAGGTCTGCATGCCCGCGCGGTGCTGGATCGCACCGGAGATGCCCAGCGCGATGTAGAGCTGGGGCGACACCGTCTTGCCCGTCTGGCCGACCTGGAACTGGCCCGGGTAGTAGCCCGAGTCGACCGCGGCGCGCGACGCTCCGACGGCCGCACCCAGCGAGTCGGCCAGCGCCTCGACCACGCTGAAGTTATCCGCGCTGCCGACGCCACGGCCACCGGACACCACGATCGTGGCCTCGGTCAGCTCCGGACGATCACCGGCGACCGCGGGCTCGCGGGCGGTGACCTTGGTGGCGTTCTCGGCGGGAGCCGGTACCTCGACGGTGAGTTGCTCACCGGCGCCGGCGGCCGGCTCGGCGTCGACCGCGCCGGCCCGCACCGTGATCACCGGGGTGTCGCCGTTGGCCTGCGCCTCGACGGTGAACGCGCCACCGAAGATGGAGTGCACGCCCTTGGCGCCCTCCTTGACCTCGACCACGTCCACCAGCAGACCCGACCCGATCCGGGCCGCGAGCCGGCCCGCGATCTCTTTGCCGTCGGCGTTGGCGACCAGCAACACGGCGGCGGGCGCATTCGACTCGGCCAGCGCGGCCAGCACGTCGACCGCGGGGGTGATCAGATAGTTGGCGACGACGTCGGACTCGGCGATGTAGATCTTGGCGGCGCCGGCCTCCTTCAGCCCGTCCACCAGTGGCGCGGCCGTGCCCGGCGCGCCCACGACGACGGCGGCCGGATCACCCAGCGCGCGGGCGGCGGTGATCAATTCGGAGGTCACCTTTTTCAGGGCGCCTTCAGCGTGCTCGGCGAGCACCAGTACCTCAGCCATGGGTTATATCGCTCTTCTCGTTTCTGGGATGTGCGCTGAATATTTCTGGGCGACTAGATGATCTTCTGGGCGACCAGGTACTGGGCGATCTGGTTGCCGCCTTCGCCCTCGTCGGTGACCTTCTCACCCGCGGTCTTGGGCGGCTTCGGTGTCGTCGACAGCACGGTCGTCCCGGCGTTGGCCAGCCCGACCTCGTCGCTCTCGACCCCGATCTCGGCCAGGGTCAGCACCGTGACCTCCTTCTTCTTGGCGGCCATGATGCCTTTGAAGGACGGGAAACGTGGCTCGTTGATCTTCTCGTTGACGCTCACCACGGCGGGCAGTGTGGCCTCGAGGGTGAATACGCCGTCGTCGGTCTCGCGCTCGCCGATGACCTTGCCGCCCTCGAGCGAGAGCTTGCGCAGGTGCGTGAGCTGCGGCAGGCCGAGGTATTCGGCGATGATGGCGGGCACCGCACCGCCGACGCCGTCGGTGGCCTCATTGCCGGCGATCACCAGCTCGGTGCCCTCGATGGTGCCCAGCGCGCGCGCCAGCGCCCACCCGGTCTGGATCACGTCCGAGCCGGCCATGCCGTCGTCCTTGAGGTGGACGGCCTTGTCGGCGCCCATGGACAGGGCCTTGCGGATCGCCTCGCTGGCCCGCTCCGGGCCGGCGGTCAGCACGGTCACCGACCCCTCGACGCCGTCGGCGGCCTCTTTCTCCCGAATCTGCAGCGCCTCTTCGACCGCGCGCTCGTTGATCTCGTCCAGCACCGCGTCGGCGGCCTCGCGGTCCAGCGTGTAATCGCCGTCAGTGAGCTTGCGCTCCGACCAGGTGTCCGGGACCTGCTTGATCAGGACCACGATGTTCGTCATGAGTGTGGTTCGTCCTCCTCGAAGGAGTCCCGCAGTGCGCGACTGCGAGACCTCGGTACGCGTGAGCAACGCACAGCCGTATTACTACCGGGTAACTTTGTGCGGTCTGCCCTCACACCATAGCGGTCGTAGTGCAGGTTCCTTCGGCCCGGTTCGCGAATCGGACACTTCGCGTTAGCCTGCCTATGCAATGAGCGCATTCGTCCCCGACGTCCCACAACACATCCCCGGCGACGCCTCGCCGGCGGGTGACCCGGTTTTGACGCTGACAGGCGAGCGCACCATCCCCGATCTGGACATCGAGAACTACTGGTTTCGCCGTCACCAGGTGGTTTACCAGCGACTGGCACCGCGGTGCGCGGGCCGCGAGGTGCTCGAGGCCGGATGTGGCGAAGGTTACGGCGCCGACCTGATCGCGGGCGTCGCCCGCCGGGTAGTCGCGGTGGACTACGACGAGGCCGCGGTGGCCCACGTCCGCAGCCGTTACGCCAGGGTCGAAGTCATGCAGGCAAACCTCGCCGAGCTGCCGCTGCCCGACGCGTCGGTGGACGTCGTGGTGAACTTCCAGGTGATCGAACACCTGTGGGACCAGGCCCAGTTCGTGGCCGAGTGCGCCCGGGTGCTGCGTCCGTCCGGGTTATTGATGGTGTCGACCCCCAACCGAATCACCTTCTCTCCGGGCCGTGACACCCCGATCAATCCGTTTCACACCCGTGAACTCAACGCCGGCGAGCTGACCGAGCTGCTGATCGACGGGGGTTTCGTCGAGGTGTCCATCAGCGGCCTGTTCCACGGTCAGCGCCTGCGCGAGATGGATGCCCGGCACGGCGGCTCGATCATCGACGCGCAGATCGCGCGGGCGGTGGCCGATGCGCCGTGGCCGCCCCATCTGGCCGCGGACGTCGCCGCGGTGACCACCGGCGATTTCGACCTGATCGGGTCGGGTGACCGCGAGATAGACGACAGCCTGGATCTCATCGCGATCGCGGTGCGGGCGTGAGCACATCCGCGAGCCCGGTGCCCGGGCTGTTCACCCTGGTGCTGCACACCCACCTGCCGTGGCTGGCCCACCACGGGCGCTGGCCGGTCGGCGAGGAATGGCTCTACCAGTCCTGGGCGGCGGCATATCTGCCACTGATGCAGGTGCTGCGCACGTTGGCCGACGAGGATCGGCACAGCCTGATCACGCTCGGTGTCACGCCGGTGGTCAACGCGCAGCTCGACGACCCGTACTGCCTCGACGGCATGCATCACTGGCTGGCCAACTGGCGGCTGCGCGCGTTAGAGGCCACCAGCGTACGGTCGGCACCCAGATCGAAGTCGGCCAGCTACCTCTCGTGCACACCAGAAGCGTTGCGGGCCTTCGGGATTCGCGAATGCGCCGAGGCCGACCAGGCGCTCGACGACTTCGCCACGCTGTGGCGGCACGGGGGCAGCCCGCTGCTGCGCAGCCTGATCGATGCCGGCACGGTGGAGCTGCTCGGCGGCCCGCTGGCCCACCCGTTCCAGCCGCTGCTCGCACCGCGGCTGCGCGAGTTCGCGCTATGCGAAGGCCTGGCCGACGCGCAGCTGCGGCTGGCGGGGCGCCCCACCGGGATCTGGGCGCCCGAATGCGCTTACGCCCCGGGCATGGAAGACGATTACGCCGCCGCGGGAATCACCCACTTCATGGTCGACGGCCCGGCGCTGCACGGCGACACCGCGCTGGGCCGTCCCGTCGACTGCAGCGACGTGGTCGCATTCGGGCGCGACCTGCAGGTCAGCTACCGGGTGTGGTCGCCGAAGTCCGGCTACCCCGGGCACGCCGCCTATCGCGATTTCCACACCTATGACCACCTGACCGGGCTCAAGCCGGCCAGGGTCACCGGGCGCAATGTGGCTTCGGAGGCCAAGGCGCCGTACGACCCCGAACGGGCCGACCGGGCGGTCGACGTCCATGTCGCCGACTTCGTCGACGTGGTCCGCAGCCGGCTGATGAGCGAGTCGAAGCGCATCGGGCGGCCCGCACACGTGGTCGCCGCCTTCGACACCGAGCTGTTCGGCCACTGGTGGTACGAGGGGCCGACGTGGTTGCGCCGGGTGCTGCGAGCCCTGCCCGCCGCCGGTGTTCGGGTGGGCACGCTGAACGACGCACTCGCCGACGGCTTCGTCGGCGACGCGGTCGCCTTACCGCCCAGCTCGTGGGGCTCGGGTAAGGACTGGCAGGTGTGGGCCGGCGACAAGGTGGCCGATCTGGTCCAGCTCAACACCGAAGTGGTCGACACCGCATTGAGCACCGTCGACAAGGCGCTGTCGCAGAACGGATCGCTGAACGGCCCGCTCCCCCGCGATCGCGTCGCCGATCAGATCCTGCGCGAGACCCTGCTCACCGTCTCCAGCGACTGGCCGTTCATGGTGAGCAAGGACTCGGCCACCGACTACGCCCGTTACCGCGCGCACCTGCACGCACATGCCACCCGCGAGATCGCCGGGGCGCTGGCGTCGGGCCGGCGCGAGAGCGCGCAGCGGCTGGCCGACGGGTGGAACCGCGCCGACGGTCTGTTCGGTGCCCTCGACGCTCGAAGGCTGCCCCAATGAAGGTCCTCATGGTGTCGTGGGAGTACCCACCGGTGGTGATCGGCGGGCTCGGCCGGCACGTGCATCACCTGGCGACCGCGCTGGCCGCGGCCGGGCACGACGTCATCGTGCTGTCGCGGCGTCCGTCGGGCACCGACCCCAGCACGCACCCGTCGTCCGACGAACTCAGCGAGGGCGTCCGCGTGATAGCGGCCGCACAGGATCCGCACGAATTCAGCTTCGGCAAAGACATGATGGCCTGGACCATGGCCATGGGCCATGCGATGACCCGCGCCGGTCTGCGCCTGAAGAAATATGGCACCGACCGCTCCTGGCGGCCCGACGTGGTGCACGCCCACGACTGGCTGGTGGCGCACCCGGCCATCGCGCTCGCTGAATTCTATGACGTGCCAATGGTTTCCACGATCCACGCGACGGAGGCGGGGCGGCATTCGGGCTGGGTTTCCGGAGCCATCAGCCGTCAGGTGCACGCGGTCGAGTCCTGGCTGGTGCGTGAATCCGATTCGCTGATCACGTGTTCGGCGTCGATGAGCGACGAGATCACCGAATTGTTCGGACCCGGTTTGGCCGAGATCACCGTGATCCGCAACGGCATTGACGCAGCGCGCTGGCCGTTCGCCGCTCGCCGTCCGCGCAGCGGGCCGGCCGAGCTGCTGTATGTCGGGCGGCTGGAGTACGAGAAAGGGGTGCACGACGTCATCGCCGCGCTGCCGCGGATCAGGCGCACCCACCCGGGCACCACGCTGACCGTCGCCGGCGAGGGCACCCAGCAGGACTGGCTCGTCGACCAGGCCCGTAAGCACCGGGTGCTCAAGGCAACTCGGTTCGTCGGGCACTGCGGTCACGACGAACTGCTTGCGTTACTGCATCGGGCCGACGCCGCGGTGCTGCCCAGCCACTACGAGCCGTTCGGGCTCGCCGCTCTCGAGGCCGCCGCGGCGGGTACTCCGCTGGTGACGTCGAACATCGACGGCCTGGGCGAAGCGGTGATCAACGGGCGGACCGGGGTGTCCTGTCCGCCTCGCGACGTGGCCGGGCTGGCCGCGGCGGTGCGTACCGTGCTCGACGATCCGAACGCCGCGCAGCAGCGCGCCCGCGCCGCCCGCGAACGGCTCACCTCCGACTTCGGCTGGCAGACGGTGGCCAGGGAGACAGCACAGGTGTATCTGGCGGCCAAACGCCGTGAGCGGCAACCGCAGCCGCGGTTGCCGATCGTCGAGCACGCTCTGCCCGACCGTTGACCCTCACGCGTCATCGATGCCGACCGCGTCCGCGCAGTACCGCCAGAGCCGCTGGCGATCGCGGTCGCCGTACCTGGTCAACGGCAGATAGTGCTCGGGCCGGGCCCGCCGGTCGTGGAAGAAGCCGCCGCTCGATGGCGCCGGTTGGGTCGCGGCAAGCCACAGCGCGGTGTCGGCTGCCTCTTCGGGTGTGCGCAATAGCGGGCCGGTGAGCTTGCGGAAGGCCGGAAGCGACGTGGCCAGCCCGGGAGTGTCGGCCCATCCGGGATGCATGGAGTAGACACGGATGTGCTGACCGGCCCAGCGTCGGGCGAGGATCGGGGTCAGCGCGACCTGCATTCGCTTCGTGCGGGCGTACGCCGTTACACCGCTGTACCGTCCGTCGAGGTATTCGGGGTCGTTGGTCGGCAGCGATTGGGTATACATCCCGCCCGAAGACATCAGGATCACCCGCGGGTCATCGGCGGCGCCGAGGATCGGGACCAGGCACTCGGTCAGCAACACCGGACCCAGCACATGGGTGGCCAGGGTGACCTCGTGCCTGTCGACGGTCTCGGCACGGGTGGGCGGCAACACCCCCGCGTTGTGGATGAGCACGTTCAGCTCCCACACCCGGCTGGTCAAGTCGGCGGCAAAGGCGCGGACCGCGGACAGGTCGGAGACATCGCATACCTCCACTTGCACGTCAGCGTCCGGGTGGGCCTCGATGATCTCCCGGCAGGCCCGCTCACCACTCTCCCGGTCGCGGACGGTCAGCAGCACGGTCGCGCCCAGCCGGGCCAGGCCCGCGGCAATTGCCTTGCCGATGCCGCGATTCGCACCGGTGACCAGCGCCGTCTGACCTTGCAGCGCGCCGGGCACCGGATCGTCCGCCCAGCCGAATCGGCGCAGGTGATAGCCGACGCGCGTATAGCCGGAAACGATCGTCCGATCAAGCGCCGTGTCGAGCAGGGACTGTATTCCGCCGTGAACACTCATGCAGACACTGTTACCCACGAGGGCTGTCGGCAAGCCCACGTTCGCCGGTAACGTCGAGGGATGGGGGTGAAGTATTCGAGCGTGGTCGACGCGCCC
Source organism: Mycobacterium sp. (assembly GCA_035511785.1). Taxonomy (GTDB): domain Bacteria; phylum Actinomycetota; class Actinomycetes; order Mycobacteriales; family Mycobacteriaceae; genus Mycobacterium. The sequence goes on along the minus strand of DATKEW010000216.1, from coordinate 150 downwards.
CGCGCAGAGGTGTTCGCCTGGTACGCCCGGCCGGGCGCTTTCAACCGGCTGTCGCCGCCGTGGTCGCCCCTGCGGGTGATCACCGAGGCCAAATCGCTCAGGGACGGGCGAGCCGAACTCGCGCTGCCCGGCGGCCTGCGCTGGGTCGCC
>DATKEW010000215.1:0-11120 GCA_035511785.1 Mycobacterium sp. | reverse complement strand
TGCCAGCGCTGGGTCATCGATGCAGCAAGAACAATTTTGTTAGTCGTCATCTTTCCGGTTACGCCACCGGATCCCCGCTTCCAGGAACCCGTCGATGTCTCCGTCCAGGACGGCCGCAGGATTGCCCACCTCGTACTCGGTTCGCAGATCCTTGACCATCTGATACGGGTGCAGTACGTAAGAGCGCATCTGGTTACCCCAGGAGCTGCCGCCCTCACCTTTCAACGCGTCCAGCTCAGCGCGCTCTTCTGATCGCTTGCGCTCCAACAACTTTGCTTGGAGCACTCGCATTGCCGAGACTTTGTTCTGCAGTTGCGATTTTTCGTTCTGGCAAGTCACGACGATACCCGTTGGGATGTGGGTTAGACGAACCGCGGAGTCGGTGGTGTTCACCGACTGGCCACCGGGCCCGCTGGAACGGTAGACGTCCACGCGCACATCGCCTTCCGGAATGTCGATGTGATCGGTGGTCTCCACCACCGGAAGCACCTCGACTTCGGCGAACGACGTCTGACGCCGGCTCTGGTTATCGAACGGGCTGATTCTCACCAGCCGGTGGGTGCCCTGTTCGACCGACAGCGTGCCGTAGGCGAACGGCGCGTGCACGGCGAAGGTGGCGCTCTTAATGCCTGCTTCTTCGGCGTAGGAGGTGTCGAACACCTCGACGGGATACTTGTGTTGCTCGGCCCACCGGATGTACATCCGCATCAGCATCTCGGCCCAGTCGGCGGCGTCCACGCCGCCGGCGCCGGAACGGATGGTGACCAGCGCCTCTCGCTCGTCGTACTCGCCCGAGAGCAGGGTGCGCACCTCGGTGGCTTCGATGTCGGCGCGCAGCGCCTTGAGTTCGGCGTCAGCCTCGGCGAAGGCTTCAATACCGCTGGCGGCGCCTTCGTCCTCCTCGGCCGCGAGCTCGTACAGCACCGGCAGGTCGTCAAGGCGCTGCCGCAACTCCTCGATCCGGCGCAGCTCCCCCTGTGTGTGGGATAACTCACTCGTTACGCGCTGCGCGCGGGCCTGGTCGTCCCACAGTTTCGGATCGGACGCCTCGTGCTCGAGCTTCTCGATGCGGCTGCGCAGACCGTCCACGTCGAGCACCCGCTCCACCGTGGTCAGGGTGGAGTCAAGAGCGGCGATGTCGGCTTGACGGTCGGGTTCCACAGCCGCCCACGTTACCGGCGCCCCGGTCCCGCAGCGAATGGTTAGGTCGTGACTGGCGGCGCTCTGGCCGGGCGCGCGGGATCAGCGTTTAGCATCAAGTGACCAGCATGTGCGCCCGCGACTGCGACACTGGCACCGTTTGCAGCCCCCTGCTACGTAGCCGGGCACGAAACAGAAGGCTCGAGTATGCGCCCATACCACGTCGCTATCGTCGGCTCCGGACCGTCGGGGTTCTTCGCCGCAGCATCGTTGCTGAAAGCCGCCGACAACTCCGACGACATCGACGTGGCCGTCGACATGCTCGAGATGCTGCCGACGCCCTGGGGGCTGGTGCGCTCCGGCGTCGCGCCCGATCACCCCAAGATCAAATCGATCAGCAAGCAATTCGAGAAAACCGCTGAAGATCCCCGCTTCCGCTTCTTCGGCAACGTGGTTGTGGGTGAACACATCGAGGCCGCCGAACTCGCAGAGCACTACGACGCCGTGATCTACGCCGTCGGGGCGCAGTCGGACCGCGCGCTCAACATTCCCGGTGAGGACCTGCCGGGCAGCGTCGCCGCAGTCGATTTCGTGGGCTGGTACAACGCGCACCCCAACTTTGAGCAGATCTCACCCGATCTGTCGGGCCGTCGCGCAGTTGTTATAGGCAACGGCAACGTCGCACTCGATGTCGCACGCATTTTGATTACCGACCCCGACGCGCTGGCACAAACCGATATCGCCGATCACGCCTTGGAATCGCTGCGCCCACGCGGCGTAGAGGAAGTGGTGATCATCGGCCGTCGCGGGCCGCTGCAGACCGCCTTCACCACGCTGGAGTTACGCGAGCTGGCGGACCTCGACGGGGTTGACGTGGTGGTCGATCCGGCGGAGCTGGAGGGCATTACCGACGAGGACGCGGCCGCGGTGGGCAAGGTCTGCAAGCAGAACATCAAGGTGCTTCGCGACTATGCGGGCCGCGAGCCTCGCCCCGGACACCGTCGCATGGTGTTCCGGTTCTTGACATCACCGATTGAGATCAAAGGCGACGGCAAGGTGGAGCAGATCGTGCTCGGCCGCAACGAACTTGTCGCCGATGACAGCGGGCGGGTCGCGGCCAAGGACACCGGCACGCGTGAGGAACTGCCGGTTCAGCTGGTCGTGCGGTCGGTCGGCTACCGCGGTGTGCCCACCCCGGGACTGCCGTTCGACGACAAAAGCGCCACCATCCCCAACACCAACGGCCGGGTTGAGGGCAGCCGCAACGAATATGTCGTCGGATGGATCAAGCGCGGGCCAACCGGTGTGATCGGCACTAACAAGAAGGACTCCCAGGACACCGTCGACGCGCTGTTGGCCGATCTGACCGGCGCCGAACAGGGCGAGCTGGCCGATTTTCCGGACGACCATGCCGACAAGCTGGCCGACTGGCTGGCCTCACGCCAGCCGAAGGTGGTCACCTCCGCTCACTGGGAGATCATCGATCGCCATGAGCGGGCCGCCGGCGAGCCGCACGGGCGTCCCCGCGTGAAGCTGCCGAGCGTGGCCGAGCTGCTGCGCATCGGCCACGGCTGATCACACGTCGATCAATACCCCGGGGTTGAGAATCCCGGCCGGGTCGAGCGCGGACTTCGCCGCGCGCAGCGCCACCGCGAATGGATCGGGCCGCTGCCGGTCGTACCAGGGGCGGTGATCGCGGCCGACAGCGTGGTGGTGTGTGATGGTGCCGCCGGCGGCGATGATTGCCTCGGACACCGCGGCCTTGATCTCGTCCCATTGTGCGTCCAGGGAGTCCCAGCGCCCGCCGGCATAGATGCCGTAATAAGGGGCCGGACCGTCGGGATAGACGTGGGTGAAGCGACAGGTCACCACGCCGGTCCCGCAGATCCGTCCGATCGACGCTCGGGCCGCCTCGGTGACCGCGTCGTGCAGGGCCTCGAAGCTGTCCCAGGTGCATGCGGTCTCGAACGTCTCGGCGATGACGCTGCGACGAGCAAGAGCGTCGCGCTGGTAGGGCATACGCAGAAAAGCCGAGCGCCAGTTCCCGGAAGCGTCGTGTCCTGTTGCCTCGCTTGCGTTTTCGCGACCACGCCGCGCAGTCACGACGCCGCCGTGTTCGGTGACGATCTCCAGGGCCCGGTCGAGCCACGGGTCTACCGGGTGGTCGGCCGATTCGAAAGCCAGCACCAGCATCCCGCCCCCGACCGCCACCCCGGCGTTCAGGAATGCCTCGGCCGGGTCCAGCAGCCGGCAATTCGACGGGTAGAGCCCGGCCTGCGCGATCGTGCGGGTCGTGGCGAGCGCAGCCGACCAGTCTTCGAACGCCAACGACGCGGTGACCTGCCACTTTGGCCGGTTTTGCAGCCGCATCCAGGCCTCCGTGATGACGCCGAGCGTTCCCTCGGAGCCGAGGAACAGCCGGTCCGGTGACGGGCCGGCACCCGATCCGGGCAGCCGCCGGGACTCGCTCACCCCGGCCGGGGTGACGACCCGCAGCGATTCGGTCAGGTCGTCGATGTGGGTATACAGGGTGGCAAAGTGCCCGCCGGCGCGAGTGGCCAGCCAGCCGCCGAGGCTGGAGAACCCGAACGACTGCGGAAAATGCCGCAGCGTCAAATCGTGTGGGCGTAGCTGATTTTCGATCGCCGGCCCAAGGGCCCCGGCCTGGATTCGGGCGGATCGAGTGGTCTGGTCGATTTCGAGCACCGCAGCCATGGCGGCGGTGTCCATCGTTACCGCAGGCCCGTCGAATCGCGGCTCGACACCGCCAACCACCGAGCTGCCGCCACCGTAAGGGATGACCGAGATCCCTTGGTGCGCACACCAATCGAGTATGTCGACCACGTCCCGCTCGCTACGCGGTCGTGCGATGACGTCGGGCACATGGTCAAGGCGACCGCGCAGGTTGCGCACCACGTCGCGAAAGGCCTTGCCGTGCGCATGGGCCGCTCGATCGACGGAGTCGATCGAGCACAGCTCGGCCAGCGATGAGGGCGGGGTTATCCGTGGCTTGGCCAATCCGAGCGTGTTGGGGTCCGGCGGTCGGTGATCGGTCAGGTCGTGCCCGGGTAGCAGCGCCGCTACGCGTGAGACCAGATCGTGTGTTTCCCGCTCCGAAAGCGCGTCCTCGACGGTGCCCCAACCCCACCACGAACGCATGTTGACAGCGTCAGCGTTTCAAGACAACGGCGGCCGTGCCCGCGATCAGCAGCAGGACGGCAGCGACGATGGCCCAGCCGGCGCCGGCGAGCCACCAGATGAAGCCCAGCGCGACGAGCGCCGGCGACACTGCGAAAAGCACTATCCCGGGGTTCTGCTTGATCACCGCAAGGGCACCCTTCGCCCGGACCGGATCGATTTCTCCACGCGCCATGCTTTCAGAATGCCAGTTCAGGACAGGTAACGAAATATCCAAAGGGACGTTCGATGAAATGACCTAGGCCCCTACTGCCCCACTCAGATTCGCCGTAGCGTCGACGTCAGTGGTGCACCAAGGAAAGGTTGGGTCCATGACTGATGAGCCGGCTACCGTTTTGTCGGAAGGCGAAAGTTGGCGCAGGTTGGGCGGCGCCGCCCTGGGCCGACTGGTGACCAGTTTCGCCGGTGAACCCGAGATCTTCCCGGTTAACTATGTGGTGCAGGGGCGGACCGTACTGTTTCGAACCGCCGAGGGGACCAAATTGTTTTCCGCCGTGTCGAACCGCACCGTGCTGTTCGAGGCCGACGACCACAACGTCGCTGAAGGCTGGAGTGTGATCGTCAGGGGTCGCGCAAGGCTGCTGCGCGCCGCCGCGGACATCGAGGAAGCCGAACGCGCGCAGCTGATGCCGTGGACCGCGACTCTCAAGAAACACTACGTCCGGGTGATCCCGTCCGAAATCACCGGACGCCACTTCAAGTTCGGTCCGGAGCCAGACCCGCACGCGTCCCTTGCGTGACGATGAAATCGTCGAGTTCGCGCGCGTCAACGCCCGTCGGGCCCTTTGGTTAACTCCCACGTCATTGGCGGAAACCCTTTTCCCCGGGGGCATTAGGTGATGTCGCGCCCACCGGCGCCGGACGACGCGGGGCCTAGGCGACAGGTGGCTCGGGCTGCGCGAACTTCCACTTGTCGGGATTCTTAGGCGAATACAGCACCGGCATCACTTGCCCCACGGTCGGCCACGCGTCAACGGTGACCGCCATGCGCTGATACACGGAGTACTCATTGAGGGTGGGCCCGTTGATCACGCCCGCGATCGTGACGTACTGCTCACCGGTTGCGTCCGGTCGTGGGCTGACTCCGGTCACCAGCAGCGTGCCGCTCGCCAGCTCACCGCGCGGACCGCGTGGAATGAACCGCTGGGCAAGAAATAACACCAGCACCGCCACCAGCAGGAGCAGCAACCCGAATTCCCACACTCGTCCAGGTTAGGGCCATGGTAGGACTGCTGGCATGAGCCAGGACGATCTGGCGCTCGCGCTAACGCTGGCCGACCACGCGGACGCGCTGACTCGCGCCCGGTTCGGCGCGCTCGACCTGCGCATCGACACGAAACCGGATCTGACTCCGGTAACCGATGCCGATCGGGCGGTCGAAGCCGACCTGCGTGCGGTGCTTGGGCGCGAACGGGCGGACGACAGCGTCGTCGGCGAGGAGTTCGGTGGAATAGCCACCTTCACCGGGCGGCAATGGATCATCGACCCGATCGACGGCACCAAGAACTTCGTGCGCGGGGTGCCGGTGTGGGCCACCTTGATCGCGCTGCTCGAGGACGGTGTCCCCTCGGTGGGTGTGGTGAGTGCGCCCGCGCTGCAGCGTCGGTGGTGGGCAGCGCGCGGCCAGGGTGCGTTCGTCGCGGTCGGCGAAGACCCGCCGTGCCGGCTGTCGGTTTCCTCGGTGGCGCAGCTGGGTTCGGCCAGCCTGTCGTTCTCCAGCCTGTCGGGATGGGCGCAGCGCGGTCTGCGGGACCGCTTCATCGAGCTGACCGATGCGGTGTGGCGGGTGCGCGCCTTCGGCGACTTTTTGTCTTATTGCCTGGTTGCCGAGGGGGCCGTCGATATCGCCGCCGAGCCTGAGGTGTCGGTGTGGGACCTGGCGGCCCTCGACATCCTGGTGCGAGAGGCCGGCGGGATGTTCACCGGCTTGGACGGCGCCCCGGGCCCGCATCGCGGCAGCGCTGTCGCGACCAACGGCCTGCTGCACGAACAGGTGCTCAGCGACATCGGCGACAAAACGATGTGAATTAGTTAACAGGGCGCCTCCCCTATCTTACTCCGGAGTAAGATAGGGTCATCCGCATTGCCCCAACGATCGAGGCTGCTGAAATGACCGACACTGGTTCCGGTTCAAGACAGACTTCAAAACCGTCCCGCTCACGCTTCAGACGGCGCGGCCGCAAGACCGGCGTCGGGCTGCAACCGCACAAACGGACCGGGATCGATATCACCCTGGCGCTGCTGACACCGCTCGTCGGCCAGGAGTTTCTGGACAAATACCATCTGCGCGATCCGCTCAACCGGGCCCTGCGCTACGGCACCAAGACGATCTTCTCCACTGCCGGTGCCACTTCCCGGCAGTTCAAGCGGGTCCAGAACCTTCGTGGCGGACCGACCCGGCTCAAGTCAAGCGGCAAGGACTACTACGACCTGACGCCCGACGATGAACAGAAGATGATCGTCGAGACCCTCGAGGAGTTCGCCGAAGAGGTACTGCGACCCGCGGCTCACGACGCAGACGAGGCCGCGACGTACCCGCCCGATCTGATGGCCAAGGCCGCCGAGTTGGGCATCACCGCCGTCAACATCCCCGAGGACTTCGAGGGCATCGCCGCGCACCGCTCCAGCGTGACCAACGTCCTGGTGGCCGAGGCTCTGGCGTATGGCGATATGGGTCTGGCACTGCCGATTCTGGCGCCGGGGGGCGTGGCATCCGCACTGACCCATTGGGGCAGCGCGGATCAGCAGGCCACCTACCTGCAGGAGTTCGCCGGCGAGAATGTCCCGCAGGCCTGTGTGGCCCTCGCCGAGCCGCAGCCGTTGTTCGATCCCACCCGGTTGAAGACCACCGCCGCGCGCACGCCGAGCGGATACCGGCTCGACGGGGTGAAGTCGTTGGTCCCCGCCGCGGCCGACGCCGAGCTGTTCATCGTGGGCGCGCAACTGAACGGCAAGCCGGCCCTGTTCATCGTCGAGTCGTCCGCCAAAGGCCTTACCGTCAAGGCGGATCCGAGCATGGGGATCCGCGCGGCGGCCCTGGGACACGTCGAACTCTCCGGAGTCTCGGTGCCGCTGAATGCCCGGCTGGGCGGGGACGACGCGACCGACCACGACTACTCCGAGGCGATTGCGCTCTCGCGGCTGGGCTGGGCGGCGCTGGCGGTCGGGACGTCACACGCGGTACTCGACTACGTCGTGCCGTACGTGAAGGAACGCGCAGCATTCGGCGAGCCGATCGCCCGTCGTCAAGCCGTAGCGTTCATGTGCGCCAACATCGCCATCGAATTGGACGGGTTGCGGCTGATCACCTGGCGCGGCGCGGCTCGCGCCGAACAGGGTCTGCCGTTCATCCGCGAAGCGGCTCTGGCCAAGCGGCTCGGCGCCGACAAGGGCATGCAGATCGGCCTCGACGGCGTGCAACTGCTCGGCGGCCACGGCTACACGAAAGAACATCCGGTCGAGCGCTGGTACCGCGACCTGCGGGCCATCGGCGTGGCCGAGGGCATCGTAGTCATCTAGGTCGTTATCTAACGAAAGATCAATCATGGCAATCAATCTGGAACTGCCCCGCAAAATGCAAGCGGTGATCGACAAGGCACATCAGGGTGCCGCGGAGATGATGCGGCCGATCGCGCGCAAGTACGACCTCAAAGAGCACGCGTACCCGGTCGAGCTGGACACGCTGGCCAACCTCTTCGAGGGAGCAACCGAATCCAACGCCCTGGGTCTCACCGGGGCCCAGGCGTTCCGTAGCAGCGAAAGCAAGGAAGAAAACCGCACCGGCGCCAACATGGCTGCCGTGCTACAGACCATGGAAGCCAGCTGGGGCGACGCGGCGATGATGCTGTCGATGCCCTATCAGGGCCTGGGCAACGCGGCGATCTCCGGTGTGGCCACCGACGAGCAACTGCAGCGATTGGGCAGGGTGTGGGCGGCGATGGCGATTACCGAGCCGGGCTTTGGATCCGACTCGGCGGCGGTGTCCACCACCGCCACGCTCGACGGCGACGAGTACGTGATCAACGGCGAAAAGATCTTCGTCACTGCGGGCTCGCGCGCCACTCACATCGTGGTGTGGGCAACGCTGGACAAGTCGCTGGGACGCCCGGCGATCAAATCGTTCATCGTGCCGCGGGAACATCCCGGCGTCACCGTCGAGCGGCTCGAGGACAAGCTCGGAGTCAAGGGCTCCGACACTGCCGTCATTCGGTTCGACAACGCACGGATACCGAAGGACAACCTGCTGGGTAACCCTGAAATCGAGTCGGGGAAAGGGTTCTCCGGGGTCATGGAGACCTTCGACAACACCCGGCCGGTCGTGGCCGCGATGGCCATCGGTATCGCCCGGGCGACGTTGGAGGAACTGCGCAAGATCCTGACCGAGGCCGGCGTGGAGATCTCCTACGACAAGCCGTCACACGTCCAAAGCGCGGCCGCGGCCGAATTCCTGCGGATGGAGGCCGACTGGGAGGCCAGCTACCAGCTGACCCTGCGCGCGGCATGGCAGGCGGACAACAAGATCCCCAACTCCAAAGAAGCGTCCATGGCCAAGGCCAAGGCCGGCCGGGTGGGTAGCGACATCACCCTCAAGGCCATCGAATTAGTCGGCACCACAGGCTATTCGGAGCAAACGCTGTTGGAGAAGTGGGCACGGGACTCGAAGATCATGGACATCTTCGAGGGCACGCAACAGATCCAGCAGCTGGTGGTAGCCCGCCGTCTGCTGGGGCTCTCATCGTCTGAGCTCAAGTAGCGATCGGCTCAGTGGGTCCGCGTCGTCGGCGGCCGTCGCGGGTCGCACGCGAACCGGCATTAGCCGGCTACTGCGTTCAGCTGCTCGCGAGTCTCATCGTCAAGTTCGATGTCGGCGGCGGCCACGTTCTCTTCCAGGTGCCGCACCGACGAGGTACCCGGGATCAGCAGTACGTTGGGCGCCACGGTGAGCGTCCACGCCAATGCGACCTGCGCCGGAGTGCGGCCGAGTCGCTCAGCGGCGCTTCGCACCAACTCGTGGCCGAGTACCGGATTATTCGGTCCCGAAAACGCCGCTCCCAGTGGGAAAAACGGCACGAAGGCAATGCCGCGCGCCGTGCATTCGTCCAGCACCGGCGCCGAAGCGCGGTGAGCCAGGTTGAAAGCGTTCTGCACACAGGCGATCTCGGTGCGCTGCAACGCGTGCAGCAGGTGCTCGTGGGTGATTTCGCTGAGCCCGATTCCGCCGATCAGCCCGTCGTCGCGGGCGGCGATCATGACCGAAAGCTGGTCGTCGAACAGTTGATCCGGCGCTTCGCTCTCGAACAGTCGCAGATTGACCGCGGCAAGTTGGTCGACGCCGAGGGTGCGCAAATTGGTTTCGAGGTCGCGGCGCAAGTCGGCGGGGTCAGCCAGCGGAAGCCAGGCCCCCGCGTCATCGCGACGCCCGCCGACCTTGCTCACCAGGGCCAGGTTCTCCGGATAGGGATGCAGCGCCTCGCGGATGAGCTCGTTGGCGACGTCGGGACCGTAGAACTGAGCGGTGTCGATGTGGTTGACGCCGAGCTCGACGGCACGGCGCAGCACCGCCAACGCCTCGTCGCGGTCCCGCGGCGGCCCGAACACACCGGGGCCAGGTAGTTGCATGGCACCGAACCCGATACGGGCGACCGAATAGCGACCAAGTGAAAAGGAATCCATAGGATGAGGTTAGCGTCGAGGAATGGATACTTTTCAAGCGCTTGTCGCGCGCCAAGATGGTGACCGGATCACCGCTTCGGTCGAGACACTGAGCCCATCCGATCTGCCACCCGGTGAGGTAACGATCCGGGTGTTGTATTCGAGCGTCAACTTCAAAGACGCGCTGGCGCTGACACCGAACGGCGGCGTGGTGCGCAACTACCCGGTGGTGCCGGGCGTCGACCTGACCGGCGAGGTCGTCGAGTCGCAGTCAGCTGACTTCGCCGTCGGCGACAAGGTGCTGGCCCACGGGTACCGGATCGGCACCGGCCACCACGGCGGTTACGCCGAATACATTCGGCTGCCGGCCGACCAGGTGGTGGCGCTCGGCGCCTTGAGTCCGCACGAGGGCGCCGCGATCGGAACCGCCGGCTTTACCGCCGCGATGAGCGTGCAGGCGCTGATCGACTGGGGCATCGAGCCCGGCGCCGGGTCGGTCGTCGTCACCGGCGCCTCCGGCGGGGTGGGTTCGGTCAGCGTGGATCTGCTGGCCGCCGCCGGCTATCGGGTGGTGGCCTCCAGCGGTAAGGACAAGGCCGCCGAACTGCTCAAAGAGCTTGGCGCCGCCGAGGTTATCGGGCGGCTGCCCGAGGATCCCGACGCCAAACCGCGGCCGCTGGCCAAGGCGCGCTGGGCTGGGGCGGTGGACTGCGTGGGCGGCGCGACGCTGGCCGATGTGCTCAGCGCCGTCGATTACGGCGGCGCGGTGGCCGCCAGCGGCCTCACCGGGGGGCCGGCCCTGCACACCACGGTGATGCCGTTCATCCTGCGCGGCGTCGCGCTGCTCGGGATGGACTCGGTGCTGATGCCGATCGGCCCGCGCCGGAAGTTGTGGGGGCTGTTGGGCGATTCCCTGCGGCCGCGTCACCTGGAGTCGCTGACCAGCGACGTGGACGTCAAGGACGTCGTCGATGTGCTCGACCAGGTGCGCGACGGGAAGTATTCCGGCCGGGCAGTGGTGCGGGTGGCCGGCGGATTCTGAGCCGACAGTAGGCTGTTCGACCATGCGCGCGGTACAGGTCACTCGCCTAGACGGACCGGACGGCATCTCGGTGGCCGACGTCGAGGAA
>DATKEW010000214.1:0-3947 GCA_035511785.1 Mycobacterium sp. | reverse complement strand
CGCGGAGCCGGGGTTCGAGGCCGACGACCTCATCGCGACGCTGGCCACCCAGGCGGAAAACGAGGGTTACCGCGTGTTGGTGGTCACCGGTGACCGGGACTCCCTGCAGTTGGTCAGCGACGACGTGACGGTGCTGTATCCCCGCAAAGGCGTGAGCGAACTTACCCGCTTCACCCCCGACGCCGTCGTCGAGAAGTACGGGCTGACCCCGGCGCAATACCCCGACTTCGCCGCCCTGCGTGGCGATCCCAGCGACAACCTGCCCGGCATCCCCGGCGTCGGGGAGAAGACCGCCTCCAAATGGATCGTCGAATACGGCTCGTTGCAGGGGTTGGTCGATAACGTGGAGTCGGTGCGCGGCAAGGTGGGCGACGCGTTGCGGTCGCATCTGGCCAGCGTGGTGCGCAACCGCGAGCTCACCGACCTCGTTAAGGACGTGCCGCTGGCGCAAACCCCGGACACGCTGCGGCGGCAGCCGTGGGATCGCGACCAGATTCACCGGCTGTTCGACGACCTGGAGTTCCGGGTCCTGCGGGACCGGTTGTTCGACACCCTGGCCGCCGTCGAACCCGAGGTCGACGAGGGTTTTGACGTGCGAGGCGGCGCGCTGGAGGCCGGCACGGTGGGGCGGTGGCTGGCCGAGCACGCCAGCGACGGGCGCCGGTCAGGGCTGGCCGTGGTGGGCACCCATCTGCCCTTCGACGGGGACGCCACCGCGCTGGCGATCGCCGCGGCCGACGGGGATGGCGCGTACATCGATACCGCGACGTTGACCCCCAACGACGACGCCGCGCTGGCGGCCTGGCTGGCTGATTCGGCGAAACCCAAAGCGCTGCACGAGGCGAAGCTGGCCATGCACGACCTTTTGGGCCGCGGGTGGACGCTGAACGGCGTCACCTCCGACACCGCGCTGGCGGCCTACCTGGTGCGGCCGGGGCAACGCAGTTTCACCCTGGACGACCTCTCGCTGCGCTACCTGCGTCGCGAACTGCGCGCGGAAACACCTGAGCAGCAACAACTTTCACTTCTCGACGATGTTGACGGGGTGGATGAGCAAGCGGTCCAGACCCTGGTACTGCGGGCCCGTGCCGTGGTGGATCTGGCCGATGCGCTGGACGCCGAGCTGGACCGTATCGACTCGACTGCATTGCTGGCAGAGATGGAGCTGCCGGTTCAGCAGGTGCTGGCGCACATGGAAAATGCAGGCATCGCTGTGGATTTGCGGCTGCTGACCGAACTGCAGAGCCAGTTCGGCGATCAGATCCGCGACGCCGCTGAGGCCGCATACGCCGTGATCGGCAAGCAGATCAACCTGGGCTCACCAAAGCAGTTGCAGGTGGTGCTGTTCGACGAACTGGGAATGCCGAAAACCAAGCGGACCAAGACCGGCTACACCACCGATGCCGATGCGCTGCAATCGCTGTTCGACAAGACCGCGCATCCGTTTTTGCAGCATCTGCTCGCCCACCGTGATGTCACCCGGCTCAAAGTCACCGTCGACGGGTTGCTCAACTCGGTGGCCGGCGACGGGCGCATCCACACCACGTTCAACCAGACCATCGCGGCGACGGGCAGGTTGTCGTCGACGGAGCCCAACCTGCAGAACATCCCGATCCGCACCGACGCCGGCCGCCAGATCCGGGACGCGTTCGTGGTCGGAAAGGGCCCCAACGGGCCAAACGCCGAGCTGATGACCGCCGACTACAGCCAGATCGAGATGCGAATCATGGCGCATTTGTCCCGCGATGAAGGCCTCATCGAGGCTTTCAATACCGGGGAGGACTTGCACTCGTTCGTCGCCTCACGCGCATTCGGCGTGCCGATCGAGGAAGTCACCGCCGAGTTGCGCCGCCGCGTCAAGGCGATGTCCTACGGATTGGCCTACGGGTTGAGCGCATACGGGTTGGCCGCCCAGCTGAAGATCTCCACCGAGGAGGCGAAAGTCCAAATGGATCAATACTTCGCCCGATTCGGCGGGGTACGCGACTACCTGATGGACGTCGTCGAGCAGGCCCGCAAGGACGGCTACACCTCAACGGTATTGGGCCGCCGGCGTTATCTTCCGGAGCTGGACAGCAGCAATCGTCAGGTACGCGAGGCCGCCGAGCGGGCGGCGCTCAATGCGCCGATCCAGGGCAGTGCCGCCGACATCATCAAGGTGGCGATGATCGAGGTCGACAAGGCGATCAAAGAGGCCGGACTGGCGTCCCGCATGCTGTTGCAGGTACACGATGAGTTGCTGTTCGAAATCGGCCCTGGTGAGCGCGAACAGGTCGAAGCGCTGGCCCGCGAAAAGATGGGCGGTGCCTACCCGCTCGACGTCCCGCTGGAGGTTTCGGTGGGTTATGGCCGCAGCTGGGACTCAGCGGCGCATTGAGGCCGCACCCACGAGAGCCGTTGTGACTCAGGGGTTAGGAGCGACCATGACGTCGGCACCGAATGACACCGGTTCGCGTCTGCGCACCACCGTGACTCGCGTGCACGCGATTTGCCTTTTCGTGGTCACGATCGCCGCGACCACGGGATCGACGCTCGGCTGGAAGGGCCGCGGCCCGCTAGATGTATTGGCGAGCCAGCCGTTCGGCTACGTCGGCCTGTTCCAGGCGTATTTCTTGATGTTCCTGCTCGCTTTGGTGTGCCTGATCGGCGCCACCCGGTGGCCTAGCCGGCTGTGGAACGCCGCGCTGCTGGTCGCGCACCTGGCTCCGCTGTCGATCATCGTCATCGCCAACGACGTGTTCGTTTCGACCAACTCCCAGGGCATGGCCTACACCGTCGCACTGGTCGTGCACGTTCCCCTGATACTGCTGGAAACCTTCGCACTGCTGTGGAAAGTCTGGGAGGCGCCCTTTCTTACCAAACGGGCCAGCGCACGGTAGCCTGACCATCATCTACCAGCTGGAACACCTGGTTTGTCCAGCGTGTGCATAGTCGAGTAACCTCGACAGGTACCCGTGTGCGCTCGAAGGCGGGTCACAACAATGCCAAATATCCCTACGACCCCAACCTGTCCGGAGCAACCCAACAACATGCCGAGTCCCGCCGTCACCTCGCCGCAAGTAGCCGTCAACGACATAGGCTCGAGCGAGGATTTTCTCGCCGCAATAGATAAAACGATCAAGTACTTCAACGATGGCGACATCGTCGAAGGCACCATCGTCAAAGTTGACCGGGACGAGGTGCTCCTCGACATCGGCTACAAGACCGAAGGGGTCATCCCCGCCCGCGAACTCTCCATCAAGCACGATGTCGACCCCAACGAGGTCGTTTCCGTCGGTGATGAGGTTGAGGCCCTGGTTCTCACAAAGGAGGACAAAGAGGGCCGGCTGATCCTGTCCAAGAAGCGCGCGCAGTACGAGCGCGCCTGGGGCACCATCGAGGCGCTCAAGGAGAAGGACGAGGCCGTCAAGGGCACCGTCATCGAGGTGGTCAAGGGTGGCCTGATCCTCGACATCGGGTTGCGCGGCTTTTTGCCCGCCTCGCTGGTCGAGATGCGGCGGGTTCGCGACCTGCAGCCGTACATCGGCAAGGAGATCGAGGCCAAGATCATCGAGCTGGACAAGAACCGCAACAACGTGGTCCTGTCGCGACGGGCTTGGCTCGAGCAGACCCAGTCCGAGGTGCGCAGCGAGTTCCTCAATCAGCTGCAAAAGGGCGCCATTCGCAAGGGTGTGGTCTCGTCCATCGTCAACTTCGGCGCGTTCGTCGATCTCGGCGGTGTCGACGGCCTGGTGCACGTCTCCGAGCTGTCCTGGAAGCACATCGACCACCCCTCCGAGGTGGTACAGGTCGGCGACGAGGTCACCGTCGAGGTGCTCGACGTCGACATGGACCGCGAGCGGGTTTCGTTGTCGCTCAAAGCAACTCAGGAAGACCCGTGGCGGCACTTCGCCCGCACCCACGCCATCGGCCAGATCGTTCCGGGCAAGGTCACCAAGCTCGTTCCG
>DATKEW010000213.1:0-19243 GCA_035511785.1 Mycobacterium sp. | reverse complement strand
CGGAGGTGAACTGAACCATTGAGCGTAAGAACCTTTGCCGCCATACGGATTATCGCCGTCGCCCTGGCGGGCTGCTCGGGCAGTGACCAGATGGTCTCGCCCGGAACTGCGTGAATTATGCACTTGTTGCGAAATAGCTGGTCAGCGTGCTGGACGCACTCGGATGACCGGCACGGTCCGGTCGACTGTATAGGCGTGTACGGCGACGCAAGTCAAATGCTGGTCCTGCACCACGCCTGCGGCCCCAGGCGAGGCAATGATTCCGTCCAGGGCGGCTCTGGCGTCGGCACCAAACACAACCGAGCCGTGGTACCTGTGCAATGCCGGATTGGCGTGAGACACGCCGAAAGTCGTGTGGGCCATGGCCGTCAGAGGCAGAAAGGTGTAAGTCCGCAAATCCCCCGCCCCAGCGGCATTCAACGCCGGACCCAACTGGCTGTGGACGAAGGTGCGGAAGGCGCACCCGGGGACGCCCCTGCGCCTGTGCAATAGCAGCACCGTGCGGTGACCGAGAGATTCGTCGTGACCGCTCGTCCACCATCGGCCGCCTCCTGGCCCTGTCATATGGCCCAGTACATATTCCAGGAAGTTCTGCTCGTCGAGGAAGACCTCGCGCACGTGCAGCGGTATGCGCATTGCGGCCCCCACGCCCGGGATTCGAACCTCGGTCAGCCCAGCTACACCGACCGTAGGCCAATACCCGCGGTCGCTGGGCGAGAAGTAGTACTGGTTGCACTCAACCAGATTCGCTAGCCGCTTGACCTTTTCGGCGTGTTGGTTCGCCCAGTACTCGTGTACGACATCGCGCGGCAGGTCTGTCCGAAGACGCAAGGGATAGATGGCTGACATGGTCCGGGTTGGAACATTCATCCCAGCCAGTATCCGCCGTACGGTCGGGCTGGGGCTCGGCGGCCTATCTAGCGCACAGCGGCGCACGCCAATGAATGTTTTGGTTCTGCACTCTAAACTGAACGACGGGCCATGTAAGAGGAGCGGCAACAGAAATGGCAGACGACACCAGCTCGTCGAGCTTCCTCAGGCGACGCCCCTTTTGGTGGTTCCTGATAGGTCCGGCTGGCGCTGCTGGCTCGGTGTGGGGGAAGCGCCTAGGCGAGGAGCGTCCACTTCTGGGTCATATCGTTTTCATCCTCGGCCTAGTGCTTATCGCGGTCGGTCACGGCTGGGCCATCAACTGGGCGTACGTTCGTCTTGCCGGTCATCAGCGGCATCGTCAGCGACGCGCGTAAACGCAAGTAGCACAGACACGAGCGCATCGTGTTAGACGCCCAAAACAAAGGTAATGCTGGCCCTTGAAGAAGGAGCGTAGCCCACCCTGGTGTTGTCGGCGCAGAGGATCGAGGGCCGCTGCGACGACTCTATTTCCCGGTACCGAAACGCACTTAGAATGCTTAGCAGCATGCCCACTCTCGGAGGCACGAAATGCCGTCTACATATCGACTCCTGCAACTCGCACTCGCCGTATTTGGCGTCATCATGCTCCTTGTTTATCCCCTCGCGCTGGTCTGGCCGGCGGGGTGGGCATGGCATCACGGCGCGCCTTACGAGTCTGACTACTTCATGATGATTGTTGGCGTCTACGCGACACTAGGCGTCTTCCTAATCAACGCGGCGCGCAACCCCGCAGCAAACCTCAGCTTGATCTGGTTCGCGGTGTGGTCCAGTGTTGTGCACGGCGCAATCATGGCGATGCAATCCTTCAGTGGCGACCATATGGGACATTTGTGGGGAGATGTGCTGGCACTCTTCCTGGTGGCCATCGTCCTATCGGTCCTTGTGGTGTCGTCCGGTCTGAAGCGGTCTAGTGACGAGACGGGCACTTCTGCGAAAGTCAGCGGCGCGGAGTCGGGCCGTCGCGGCTAAACCTGTTTCAAACTCTCAGGCAGTCACCCACGTTGCCACAAGGTGCATCACCTAAACGGTCATGCCAAGGACCGTGGCTGCTCAGCGCCGGGCTGCGACGTACCCGGCAATCTCTGCGAATGCCACCACGTCGACGAGTACGCGACATGCCAAACCACCGGCCTGGACAATGTCACGTTCGCCTGCGGTTCCCACCATCGGCTGATCAAACCCGGCCGCTGGACCACCCGAAAACGCGCCAACGGCGACGCCGAATGGATCCCACCGCCGCATTGCGACCACGGCCAACCGCGCATCAACACCGTTCGTCACCCCGAGAAGTTGCTCTGCAGTGACGACCCTTGATCCGCTGCGCCGCCGGAGGGTAGCGTAATGCTGCCAATTACGAAACCACTCGTAGCGTAATTCCACGTCCGCCGAAAGGATCGGCTTGATGCGCAGCCGTTACGCCGGCCGTCCCTTCACCACGTCGACACCCGAAATCGCGGCCGCCCTGGAAGATGTCAGCATTCCGACGCTGCTGCTTTCGCTCGTCCACATCACCGGCGATCCGCGATTCATCCGCGAGTTCAAGCAGATGGGCATCTTCCTCAACGAAGTCCAGGGGTTCATGTCGGAGGAGGACAAGGCACGAGCGCGCGCCGCCGCACTGCAGGTGATCACCGAGTATCGAGACCGCGGTTGCCCCGAACCAAAGCCGCTGAGCCCCGCGCTCATCAGGGAGATGATGGACTGGGCGGCTTGCGAGCACGTTCCCGACGACTACCTTCCACTTGTCTGCGAGGAGCTGGACCTCGACGGGGTCGACCCCCGCCGCCCGGCGCCCCTGCCGATCGAGCGCGCATCCGAGATTCCCGTCCTCGTCGTCGGATGTGGCGAATCCGGCATCCTGGCGGGGGTGCGCCTCAAACAAGCCAACATCCCCTTCACCATCGTGGAGAAGAACGCCGGCCCCGGCGGAACATGGTGGGAGAACAGCTATCCCGGGGCCCGCGTCGACGTAGCGAACCATTTCTATTGCTACAGCTTCGAACCCAACAACGACTGGACACACTTCTTCGCCGAACAGTACGAGCTGCAAGACATTTTCACCCGGGTGATGGGCAAGCACGAGTTGGCCGGGCACGTCCGTTGGAACACCGAGGTTCTCGCGGCCGAGTGGCACGACGACGACGGAATGTGGAGCGTTGCAGTGCGCTCGGCTGACGGGCAGACGAGCACGCTGGGTGCGAGGGCCCTCATCACCGCGGTCGGTCAGCTAAATCGCCCCTATATCCCCGAATTCGACGGTGCCGACAGCTTCGCGGGGCCGTCGTTTCACTCCGCGGCCTGGGATCACTCGGTCGACCTGACCGGCAAGCGGGTCGCACTCGTCGGAGCCGGCGCCAGCGGCTTCCAGATCGCACCCGCGATTGCCGAGGACGTCGAGCGGCTCACCGTGTTCCAGCGGACCGCCCAGTGGATGTTCCCGAATCCGTTGTACCACGAAGAAGTCGGTGACGGTGCGCGCTGGGCGATGCGCCACCTACCGTTCTACGGGAGGTGGTACCGATTTCTCGTACTGTGGCCCGGTTCCGATAAAGGTCTCGACGCCGCGCAGGGCGACCCTGGTTATGCCGATCAGGACTATGCGGTCAGCGACGTCAACGCCGCCGCCCGGATGATGTTCACCCAGTGGATCACCAGCCAAGTCGGCGAGAATGACGACCTGCTGACCAGGGTGATGCCCGACTATCCCGCCACCGGCAAACGGACGTTGCAGGACAACGGCAGCTGGCTGCAAACACTGCAACGGGACAACGTCGAACTGGTGCGTACGCCGATCCAGAAGGTCGCCCCACACGGCGTCGTCACCGACGACGGTGTGACCCACGATGCCGACGTCATCGTCTACGCCACCGGATTCCGGCACACCGATGTGCTGTGGCCACTGAAAGTGACCGGCCGCAACGGAATCGACCTGCGCGACATGTGGGGCAGCAGGCCCTACGCCTACCTGGGCATCACCGTTCCGGAGTTCCCCAACTTCTTCATCATCTACGGGCCCGGCACTCACCTCGCCCACGGAGGCAGCCTGATCTTCCAGTCTGAACTCCAGATGCGCTACATCGACCAGTGCCTCAAGCAGCTGGCGGAGACGGACCTGCACTCTCTGGAACCGCGGGCCGAGGCCGCCACCGAGTGGCATCAACGCACTCAGACCCAGATCAAGAAGATGGTGTGGTCGCATCCCGCGGTCAAGCACTCCTATTTCAAGAACGCCGACGGGGAGATCCACACCGTCAGCCCGTGGCGCCTCAACGAGTACTGGGCCGCGATCCGTGAGCCCGACTGGTCGCAATTCCTTGTGCGACAAAAAGAGTGAGTGCGACAAAGAAAGCGAGCACGCCAATATGCGCACCGTAGTCGTCGACGGGCCCCGCAGCATCCGCGTCGATACCCGTCCCGATCCAACGCTGTGCGGCCCCGACGAAGCGATCGTCGAGGTTACCGCCGCGGGCATCTGCGGATCCGACCTGCACTTCTACGAGGCCGATTTCCCACTCGCCGAACCGATGACGCTCGGCCACGAGGCGGTGGGCACCGTCGTCGAAGTCGGACCGGACGTGCGCACCGTCAAGGTTGGCGATCAGGTCATGGTGTCGACGGTGACCGGCTGCGGCGCGTGCCCGGGCTGCGCGACCCGCGACCCGGTCATGTGCTACTCCGGGTTTCAGATCTTCGGGTGCGGCGTGCTTGCCGGCGCACAGGCGGACCTGCTCGCGGTGCCCGCCGCCGACTTCCAGCTGCTCAAGATCCCCGAGGCGATCAGCACCGAACAGGCGTTGCTACTTACAGACAACCTCGCCACCGGCTGGGCGGCAGCGCAGCGCGCCGAAGTTCCATATGGGGGAACAGTGGCGGTCATTGGGCTGGGAGCCGTCGGCCTATGCTCGCTGCGCAGCGCGCTTTTTCAGGGTGCGGCAACGGTTTTCGCCGTCGATCGGGTAGACGGCCGCCTGGATCGTGCCGCGCAGTGGGGAGCAACGCCAATCAAGGCGCCGGCGGTCGAGGCCATCCTGGCCGCGACGGGAGGCCGCGGCGCCGACTCGGTGATCGACGCCGTCGCCACGGACGCATCCCTGACCGACGCGCTCAACGCGGTGCGGCCGGGTGGCACCGTCTCCGTTGTCGGTGTGCACGATATGAATCCGTTTCCACTCAACGCCCTGGGCTGCCTGATTCGCAGCATCACGCTGCGGATGACCACCGCGCCGGTGCAGCGCACCTGGCCGGAGTTGATCCCACTGCTTCAATCGGGCCGGCTGGACGTCGACGGCATCTTCACCACGACACTGCCTTTGGACGAAGCGGCCAAGGGCTACGCGATCGCGGAGTCGCGGTCCGGCGCCGACGTGAAAATTCTGCTTACCCCTTAGTTGTGTCTCTCTCGGGGTCGCGACGGACGTGCTTGGCCAGATACCGCAATGTCGACACCGGCCCGCCACGGCCCGACGCGAGGCACATCACCGGCCATCCGTACGCCGCTGCCGCGGCGGCCAGCCCTGACCGGGGGTTCACCGGCCGCGGATAGCCGACCAGCGACATCGACGCCGCATCCTCATCGCCGTCGGCGTAGAAGTAACTACGTTGAACCGCAACATCATTGTCGACGCAGAACTGACGCACCGCATCAGCCTTCGTCGCCCCCCACACAATGGGTTTGACGATTCCGCCGGTCAGACGCCCGTGCTCGTCGAGTTCGAAATGATTGCACTGCACGTTGGAAATACCCAGAAAGCGAGCGACGGGCAGTGCCTGGATAGACAGCGCCGATGAGCTCATCACTACGGTATGCCCGCGTTGCTGATGCCCCCGCACGACTTCGTGCATGTGGGAGTGCAGGCGTGAGGCGACGCGTGCGACGAACAATCGCTCACCCAACTCGTCGAGGTCGGCGAGCGATTCGCCACGCAGGTAACCCGCGGCCCGGACGATGAGGTGCTCAAACTCCAAGCGGCCGAATCGATACCGCAGCGCGGCTTCGAATACCCCCAGCAGCTCGCCGATCCCGGCTCGCCGGCGCCGGATCCGATCGCCGACGTGAACCGCCGCGGTGAAGCCGTCGACCACCGTGCCGTCGAGGTCGAAGACCGCACCGATCCCCGGCCCGGGCGGACTGGCGCCGATCTCCGCGATGGCGTCGGCGGGGGAGAGCTTCGTAGTCGCGACCATTTCGACTCACCCCGACCGGCTCGCGGTTATGTATTGCGAGTGCATGAAACCGTCGATCTTGACGTCCACCGCGGGTGGCGTCATCCCGTAGCCCGCCTGCAACTCAAGGGTGTTACGGACCGGTTCGACCGCCCAGCCATGCGCGGCCAGCCATTCAGCCGGGTCAGACGTGGGCTCGTAGGTCAGCGCGGAGAAGTCCACGTCGCCTGACATATTGACCCCGGGGTGGTCCGTCTCCAGGGCGGCGAGCTGATCGCGGTCCAAGCGTGTCCCCAGAGCGCCAATGGCGATTCGGCTGCCCGGCGCGCTGAGCCCGCTGATCCGCGTGAAGAGCGCGTTTTGGGCTTCGTCGGTCAAGTAGGGCAACACTCCCTCCACCGACCAGGTGCTGGGCCTCTCCGTGTCGAAGCCGGCCGCTTCCAACGTCCTCGACCAGTCGGTACGCAAATCGGCGGCGACCTCGATCCTGCGGGCCTTCGGCGCAGCACCGTGCTCGCCCAGCACACGCGCTTTGAATTCCAGGACTTTCGGCAGGTCGACCTCGAAAACCGTTGTACCGCCAGCCCATTCGAGCCGATACGCCCGGGAGTCCAATCCGGCGGCGACGATCACCGCCTGCGGGATCCCGGCGTCACAGGCGGAGGTGAAGAAGTCGTCGAAGAACCGGGTTTGCACGCCGTAAAGGCGGGGAAAGGCCGTCTCGTCCTCGGAGGTTCCCGGATTGGCAAGCACCCCCGCCAGATACGGGTCCTGCGAGGCGGCGATGAAAACCTTCGCGTATTCGTCCCGGACCAGCGGTTGCGGGCTCACGGCGTGCAGCGCGCGCCATCCCGCCACCAGCAGCGCGGTGTAGCCCACGCTGCTGACGATGTCCCACTGGTCGTCGTCGGAGCGAAGCGACCCAAATTCAGGTGTCGTACTCATGCAAAGGCCGTCCCTCCCGCTTTAAATCGGCGAAAAACGTAGCCGACATAACCAAAGTACCGGCAGGTCGGGGTCAGAGCTCGAGAAACACCGTCACCGGACCGTCGTTTACCAATTCGACCTGCATGTTCGCGCCGAACACGCCGGTCTCCACGCGGGCTCCCAGCCCTCGCAATGCCTCGGCGAAGGCAGTCACGAGCGGCTCGGCGACCGGCCCGGGAGCGGCCGCGTTCCATGACGGCCTGCGCCCCTTCGCGGTGTCGGCGTACAGGGTGAACTGGCTGACCACCAAGATCGGCGCGTTGACGTCGGCGGCCGACCGTTCGTCGGCGAGAATACGCAGATTCCACAGCTTTTCGGCGAGCCGCCGCGCTGTGTCCGTGTCGTCGCTGTGGGTGACACCGACGAATGCGAGCAGTCCCTGGTTATCCGGCCGAATGGCGCCTACCACCCGGCCATCCACCGACACCGCCGCTGATGAGACACGCTGCACCAGAACCCGCATGGGGCTCGATGCTGCCAGGCCGGCTGGGTACGCTCATCGGGTGTCTGTGCTCGTCGCATTTTCGGTCACCCCGCTCGGGGTGGGCGAGGGCGTGGGCGAGATCGTTGCCGAAGCCGTTCGGGTGGTCCGCGATTCCGGCCTGCCCAACAAGACGGACTCGATGTTCACCGTGATCGAAGGCGAGACCTGGGAAGAAGTGATGCTGGTCGTGCAGCGCGCGGTGGAGGCCGTCGCGGCGCGCGCCCCTCGGGTCAGCACGGTGATCAAGGCGGACTGGCGAAAGGGCGCCACCGACGCGATGACACAGAAAGTCGCGAGCGTCGAGCGTTACTTGTCCCGGCCGCTCGACGGGTAGGCCCGTTACCCGTGCGCCGCGTCTCGGAACGCCCGCTCGGCCGCGTCACCGTGGACCGCGAACACTACCCGCTCAAGCGACTTCGGCTGGTGTTGCCGGACGGCGTCGACCATGAGTCGTGCCGCGTCCTCGAGCGGGAAGCCGCCTACGCCGGTACCGAACGCCACCAGCGCCAGCGAGCGGCAACCGAGCTCGTCGGCCTTTCGCAGGGTATTTTCCGTGGCCAGCGATATGATCTCGGCTGAAGTCGGGCCGCCGAGCTGCATCGTCGCCGCGTGGATAACGTAGCGAGCGGGCATGTCGCCGGCTGTCGTCTCGACCGCTTCCCCGAGCCCGATCGGTGCTTTCTCGGTCGATTCACGTTGCACGTCGGGCCCACCGGCGCGGGAGATCGCCGCCGCGACGCCGCCACCGTGCCGTAATTCTGTATTGGCGGCATTGGTGATCGCGTCGAGTTCGAGCTTGGTCACGTCAGCCTGCAGTACCTCTAACTCGATCATCGGTTCATTGTCTCGCAGACGAGCAATCAGGTGATGGTCGCGGGCTCACGAACAAGGGCGTACAGCCGCCACGGGCCGGGCACGCCTTTGAGTTCGCGTTCGCCGCGTTCGGCGAACGCGCGCCGCGAGCCCGCGACGATGTCGCGCACCGTCGAGGACACCAGCACTTCGCTCGGTCCCGCCAGCGCGGCCACCCGTGCACCGATGTGCACGGCCATGCCGGCGACGTCGGCGCCGCGCAGCTCGACCTCGCCGGCGTGAATCCCCACCCGCACCTCGATGCCGAGTACCCGCACCGCGTCGACGAGTTCGTCCGCGCATGCGATGGCGGCGCTCGGGCTGACGAACGTGGCGACGAATCCGTCTCCGGCCGTGTTGACTTCGCGACCGCCGAACCGCTGCAGCACGCGGCGCACGATAGTGTCGTGGTTGTCCAACAGGTCGCGCCATCGGTCGTCGCCCAGTGCGGCGGCCCGCTCGGTGGAGCCGACAATGTCGGTGAACACGATCGCCGCCAGTACCCGCTCGGCGTCGAATCCGCCCCGTACGCCGGTGATGAACTCCTCGATCTCGTCGAGCATCGGCGCGGTGTCGCCTACCCAGTAGAGGGCATCTGCACCCGATAGCTCCACGTAGCGTGATCCGGCGATGTGCTCGGCAAGGTAATGCGCGTGCCCCACGGGAATGAAGGCCGAATCGACCCGGTGCAGGATCAAAGTCGGTGCGCTGATGCGCCCGAGGGCCTCGCGCACGTCGGCTTCGGTGACGACCTTTGAAACCACGCGAGCCATGCTCGGCGGCCCCGCACGGTTGCCGGCCAAATCCCACCACGCGCGGAAGGCGTCGTCGTGGGCAACGCTCGGCGCAACCATCCGCAGCACGTCGAAACCCTGCTCCACGGCGTCGGGTTCGAACGCAACGGACTGGAATCCGCCACGACCCTGGAAGCCAGCCGGGTAGTCGGGTGCCCATAGCGTGCGTGCCGCGCCGTTGACGATCACCAGGCCGCGCACCCGCTCGGGGTAATCGGCGGCAAGGACCAGTCCATTCATCGCGTGGTAGGTGGGCGCGAAGATCGTCACTTGCCCGCATCCGACGGCATCGATCACCGCGATCGCATCCTCGGCCCAATACTTGGGCCCCAACAGGTTCATCGAGGGGATGCCCGAGGAAAGGCCGATTCCGCGATGGTCGAACCGGATCACCCGGCAAAACGACGCCAGCCGCCGGTGGAAGCGGTACATCGACGGCTCGTCGTCGATGGAGCCGATCGGAACGAAAGGCCCTGGCAACACAAGGAGGTCGGTCGGACCGGCACCCAGCACCTGGTAGGCGATGTCCATATCGCCGCACTTCGCGTAGCGAATCCGTGGAGCCCGCGCCACGGCCTCAGGCTAGTTCATGCGTAGGCTCATGGCGGTGAGCGCACGCGCAGGCATCGTGGTCACCGGAACCGAGGTCCTCACCGGCCGAATTCAAGACCGAAACGGCCCGTGGATCGCCGATCGGCTGCTGGAGCTGGGCGTCGAGCTGGCGCACATCACGATCTGCGGTGACCGCCCCGCCGACATCGAGGCGCAGCTGCGCTTCATGGCCGCTCAGGATGTGGACCTGATCGTCACCAGCGGCGGCCTTGGACCCACGGCCGACGATATGACCGTCGAAGTGGTGGCCCGCTTCTGCGGCCGCGATCTGGTGCTCGACGAAGAAGTCGAGAACAAGATCGCCGACATCCTCAAGCGCTTGATGGAGCGCAATACCGCTTTCGATCCCGGCACCTTCGACTCGATAAGAGCCGCCAACCGCAAGCAGGCCATGATTCCGGCCGGTGCGCAGGTGCTCGATCCGGTGGGCACCGCACCGGGTGTGGTCGTGCCTGGTAAGCCCGCGGTGATCGTGCTTCCGGGACCGCCGCGTGAGCTTCAGCCGATGTGGCGCAGGGCGATAGAGACCCCCGCGGCACAGCAGGCGATCGCCGGCCGAACGATCTACCGGCAGGACACCATTCGCATGTTCGGGCTGCCCGAGTCTGGGCTGGCCGAAACACTGCGCGGCGCCGAGGCGTCCATCCCCGGCTTCGACTCGCTGGAGATCACCACCTGCTTGCGCCGGGGCGAGATTGAAATGGTCACTCGCTACGAGCCGCACGCCGCCGATGTGTATACGCAGCTGACGAAGCTGCTGCGCGACCGGCACGGACAACAGCTCTACTCCGACGACGGCTCCCAGGTGGACGATTTGATCGCGCGGCTGCTGGCCGGTCGCCGGATCGCGACGGCGGAGTCCTGTACCGCCGGGATGGTGGCGGCACGGCTGACCGACCGGCCCGGTTCGTCCGACTACGTGGCCGGCGGTGTGGTGGCCTACTCCAACGAGGCCAAAGAGCAGCTACTCGGCGTCGACCCGGCGCTGATCCAGGCACACGGTGCGGTGTCCGAGCCGGTGGCCGAGGCGATGGCGACGGGCGCGCTGCAGCGCTTCGGCGCCGACACCGCCGTCGCGACCACCGGGATTGCCGGTCCGGGCGGGGGAACGGCGGAAAAGCCGGTGGGCACGGTCTGCTTCAGCGTGATGCTTGGCCGTCCCGGCGGCGAAGGCCGCAAGGTCACCCGGACGCTGCGGCTCCCCGGGAACCGAGCCGATATCCGGGAGCGCTCGACGACGGTGGCGATGCACCTGTTGCGGCGCATACTGAGCGACGCCCCTCCCCCTTAACAGCCGGCCAGGTCACGTCACTTCGGTTGGGATGAAAGCGGTTTCGGTGGTGCCGAAGCGAATTCCGGTGGCGTCCTTGCCGATCAGCGTGAGGAACGCCACGGCGATCAGCACCGGCACGATCGTCGCCGCCAGCGCAAAGGGATAGCCGTGCGACTCGGCGAGGCGTTCCTGGATGGGCAAGTTGAACGCGGCGAGCAGGTTTCCGAGCTGGTAGGTCACGCCGGGGTAGAGGCCGCGGATGGCGTCGGGCGACAACTCGGTCAAATGAGCGGGGATCACCCCCCACGCCCCCTGCACACAGACCTGCATCAGGAACGAGCCGAGACACAACATCGCCGCGGTGCGCGAGTAGGCGAACAGCGGCACGATCGGCAGACCCAATATCGCGCAGAAGATTACGGTGTAGCGGCGGCTGAATCGCTGTGACAGCGTGCCGAAGAACAGCCCACCGATGATTGCGCCGATGTTGTAGAGGACCGCGATCCATTTGACGGTCACGCTGGAAAGGCCCGCACCTTGGTTGGCCGTCGCGCCCAGGAAAGTCGGATAGACGTCCTGGGTGCCGTGGCTCATCCAGTTGAAGGCGGTCATCAGCAGCACCAGGTAGAAGAACCGGCGGATGATCGCGCCGTCGCGCAGCACGTCGCGGATCCTGGTGCTGGTGAGTTTCATCCGATCCTGGGCGGCTTCCCACACCTCGGATTCCTGCACCCGATACCGGACGATCAGGCTGATCAGGGCCGGAATGACGGACAGCGCGAACAACCAGCGCCACGACAGTCCCAGCCAGTTCATCACCACCAGCGATGCCACGCTGGCCAGGAGATAGCCGAATGCGTAACCCTCCTGCAGCAGCCCCGAGAAGAAGCCGCGCCGCTCGACGGGAACCTTCTCCATCGCCAGCGCGGCACCCAGTCCCCACTCGCCGCCCATGCCGATGCCGTAGAGCAGCCGAAGAATCACCAGCACAGTGAAATTGGGCGCGAACGCGCACAGGAACCCGACCACGGAGTAGAAGATCACGTCCACCATCAGGGGGAGCCGGCGGCCAACGCGGTCGGCCCACAGCCCGAACAGCAGGGCGCCCACCGGACGCATCACCAGGGTGGCCGTGGTGATGAACGCGACTTCAGCCTTGCTGTGGTGGAACGTCTTTGCGATGTCGGCGTAGACGAACACCACGATGAAGTAATCGAAGGCGTCCATCGTCCAGCCCAACAACGCCGCGATGAACGAGTTTCGCTGATCGGCGGTGATCCGTTGTGTTGTCACGCCTGTATCGTGCACGACACCCCGCGGGATCGCGAGTCTGGCGTGCGCGAAATCCAGGCCAGTCGATGCCGATCAGCCGGGGTGCTCTCACCGGTCGGGAGCAGTAGCTGCCGGTCCCCGAAATCGAAGTGCGACATTGCGTATGTCGTGACGCTTGGTGGCGATCACGGGCGTCATCAGGCGCTCGCGGGTAAAAGCTTTTCTAGCCCGCGCTCATAGGCGAAAAGGCTGTGACGCGACAGCGGTCCGATAGGGCCGCCGCTGTCGACGTGGACCGCGGTGCCGACGTGTTGGTCGGGCCAAAGTGGTATGAACGGCACGACATCGAGGAAATTCACCACGCGGAGGCAGGTTTGGACGAGCCGGCTGAAGGCCTTAACGAAATCGCCCAACGCAGACTTCGGCCCGGCAAAGGTGGTGAGGCTGGGTGCGATGTGCGGCGCCATGTTCACGAAGATGTCGGGCGCGCTAACCACGGAAAGAGCCCCGCCCAAGCTGTGTCCGACGACCAGCAACGTATCGCAACCCGCGCACGTGGCGGCAAGGTTGGCGTTGATGCTGGCGCGGACGAGACTGTAAACGGCCCGAAAGCCGGCGTGCACGAATCCGAACCTGGGAAGGAATTCGTAGGGCACGGGAATTACGTCCAAGTCCGCTAGCACGTCGTCAAGGTCGGCCGTGCCGCGGAATGCCACGAAGGCGGTGCGGGTGGACAAGTTACGTCCCATCACGCCGAATATGTTGTTTTCCAGCGCCATCTTCGCCGCTACAGGGTGTTCGTCGGCCATTGCGACAGCAAGAGCACGGTCGGCCTGGATCAGAGCGGTCGCGTCGTATCCCGGCGGGAGGTTCAAGGGGCCCCCGGTCATTGCATTGTAGGCGGCAAAGGCCAGGGGAACGGTGACTGCGAGAGCGAACTGCGGGTCGAATCCTGTCGGAGACTCCTCGGCCGGCTCGATCGGATAGGCGCTTGCGATCACCGGGGAAGCTCATGGCGCGAGAAATGCGGTGCCACCGATTAAAGCGGCATTTGCCAGGAAGCATCGACGCGCCATTTCCCTGCTCATCGATTCCCTTTCTGGGCTTGACAGGCAAAGGGTACGGTACCGACGGCCGTGGGAGTGAATCATTGCTCGTCTGTGACTATTTCGAAATCTCATCGATTCGCACTCGGGCGAGGAGAAGACAGATTGGCTACTTGGTCTTCGTCGCGACAGGAGGTGCAGATCTTTTCTCGCGCATTGCTGGAGCTTGTTATATAGGCGCCCCCAATTTCGACGTTGAAAGAAGATGGCGACGTCGGCGATGGCTACCAATCGTCGCAAAATGGTTCGGCTCGGACGGGTTCGCGGGTTCCATCCGGGCGCACTGCACCGGTTCCACGCGGCCGAGGCGGGCCGGGTGAGCCTGAATGCCCAACGCACAACCGTTTGATCATGCAATCCGCGAGAGTAAGTTCCGGGTACATGCGAATCATCGATGCCGATGGACACGTTGCCGAGAACTCCTCACTGGCGATCGAGGCAATCAAGCGCTGGCCGGAATTTGTCAAACCCAGCACGGATAGGCGCCTACGGCTGATGATCGAGGGCCGTAACTACCCGGAGGACCGAGGCCCCGGCGCCGGTTGTCCGCCCGAGCACGGGATCAGCAAGTCGCCCAACATCAACTGTTCGTCGCCCGAAGGCGTGCTGGGCGACGCCGACCGCGATCACATCGACACGATGGTGTTGTATCCGAGTCTCGGGCTGTGCGCGCCGAGCATCGAAAACCCCGAATTCGCCGCCGGATTCGCGCGGCTCTACAACCAATGGATCGCGGATTACTGCGCGTCGTCGGGTGGCCGGTTGCGCGGTGTCGCCGTGGCCCCGCTCGAGCACGGGCAGCTCGCCATCGACGTCATGACCGAGGCCAAGGACCTCGGTTTGGTAGCGACTCTCGTCCCGCCGGCCCTCAAGACCCGCAACCTGGACCATCCCGATCTCGACCCGTTTTACGCCGCAGCCGTGGAGCTTCAGATGCCGCTGGGCATTCACGGCGCCCCCGGCATTCACCTGCCGAAGATCGGCGTCGACCGCTTCACCAACTACATCCAGGTGCACTGCATCAGCTTTCCGTTCGACCAGATGACGGCGATGACCGCACTCGTCTCCGGCGGCGTCTTCGAGCGGCATCCACAGTTGCGGGTCGCCTTCCTCGAGGCAGGCGCGGGCTGGGTCCCGTTCTTCATCGAT
Organism: Mycobacterium sp.; assembly: GCA_035511785.1. Lineage (GTDB taxonomy): Bacteria > Actinomycetota > Actinomycetes > Mycobacteriales > Mycobacteriaceae > Mycobacterium. The sequence goes on along the minus strand of DATKEW010000213.1, from coordinate 4,639 downwards.
CGCCTGCACGAGCATTACGAGAAGCGCGGGGATTGGGTCGAGCGCGGCTGGCGTCGCGATCCGCACGATTATCTGGCCGCGGGCAACATCTGGGTGACCTGCGAGCCAGAAGAGCCGATCCTGCCCGGCGTGATCGATGTGCTTGGCGCCGACTTCATCATGTTCGCCAGCGACTACCCGCATTGGGACGGTGAATGGCCGGAAAGCACCAAGCACCTGCGAACCCGCGCGGACATCAGCGACGAGGCACGCGAAAAGATCGGCGGGTTGAACGCACAGCGCTTCTATGCCCTGAACTAAAGGCCCTAGACCGAGCGAATCAGCCTGCCCGGCATTCAATTCGGCCCAGATCACCCCTCCGGTAGACACACGATGGCAGGATCTCCCGACATGGGCCCCTTCCTTATTCGCGCCGCATTGACCGGGTTTGCATTGTGGGTTATCACCCACTTCGTCCACGGGCTGACGTTCGTGGGCGGCGATACGACGCTGCAGAAGATCGGCATCATTTTCGTTGTCGCCGTGATCTTCGGTCTGGTCAACGCGATCATCAAACCGATCGTGCAGATCCTGTCGATCCCGCTGTACATCCTGACCCTTGGTCTTTTCCACATTGTCGTCAACGCGTTGATGCTGTGGATCACCGCCCGGATCACCGAACACACCACTCATTGGGGACTGCAGATCGATCACTTCTGGTGGACCGCGATCTGGGCGGCGATCGCGTTGTCAATCGTGAGCTGGCTGCTGGGGCTGCTGAGTCGCGACGTCCGACGGGCCACTCGCCGGTAATCGTCAGCGCGCCCGCCACCGCGGCGGTCGCTTCTCGGCGAAGGCGCGCGGTCCTTCCTTGGCGTCTTCGGTTGCGAAAACGCGGTCGCTGTGCCGAGTCTCGTTGTCGAATGCCGATTCCAGGTCGAGTGCCAGCCCTTCGACGGCCGACTGCTTCGTCGCGAAGACGGCAAGCGGCGCGTTGGCCGCGATGCGCTCGGCATAGTCGTACGCGGTATCCATCAGCCGATCCGCCGGGACCACCCGGTTGAGTAGTCCCATGGCCAGAGCCCGCTCCGCATCGACCATGTCGGCAGTCAGCAGCAGCTCCATCGCAAGCGCGTAGGGCATCTGGCGCGGCAGCCGTACCGTGCTTCCGCCGCCGGCGAACAGGCCGCGCTTCGGCTCCATCACCGCGAATCGCGCCTCGGGCACGGCGACTCGGATGTCCGTGCAGCCCAACATCTCGAAGCCACCCGCCACACAGGTGCCGTTCACCGCGGCGACAATCGGCTTGTACACCGGGAACCGATGTAGGACGGCGTGGATGGCATCGTCCTTGTCCCACCCGTCAGGTTTGGGGAGATCGCCGGTGAGTTCGGGGATGAATTTCTTGAGGTCGGCCCCGGTGCAGAAATCCCGGCCGACACCGGTGATCACGGCGACCCAGGCTCCGGCGTCATCGCGAAAGGCGGCCCACGCGTGGGCCAAATCGCGGAAATGCTCCATGTCCAGCGAGTTGCGTGTCTCGGGACGGTTGATCGTGATGGTGGCGATGTGGGCGCGCAGTGTGTAGTCGATGCTCATCGGGTCTCCTTACCGATCACCGCGGACCAAGCGCACCACGTCGCGCGCACAACCCCACGACAGGGTGACGCCATTACTGCTGTGGCCGTAGTTGTGGATGCACCGCGCCCGCCCGAGCGGCTCAACCTCCACTCGCACCGACGGACGGTCGGGTCGCAGACCGGTGATCGTCTCGATCACCTCGGCCTCGGCAAGCCGCGGCTCGATCCGGCGGCAACGCTGCAGGATCCGCTCGCTCACCTCGGGGTCGGGTGTGGTGTCCCATCGGCCGGGGATGCTGATCCCGCCGCACACGACACGCTGTGGGTGGGGGAAATAGCAGATCCATTCCGGGCCGGCGTTGATTTCCAGAAACAGTTGCTGCACACCGGGATTGGCGAGGACGACATGCTGGCCGAACAACGGCCGCATTGTGTCATCGCCCGCCAGCGCTCCGGCACCCAGACCCGCACAGTTGACCACTACCGGTGCGGCGTCGGCGGCCTCGGCCAGTGACCGCACCGCACGCTTCTCGATTTCGCAGCCGGCCGTGGCGAGTCGATCTGTCAGGTAGTTGAGGTACTGCGGCATGTCGATCATCGGCATGGTGGCGCGAAACCCGATACCGAAGCCCGCGGGGAGGTCGGCCGGATCAGCCGGACGGAGGTCGGGGATCAGCTCGGCCGCCGACGACATCGCCTCGGCCCCGGTCAATTCGCCGACGGCCATCGCCGGCGCCATACGCACCCCCGTGGTGGGGTTGCTGGCCAGCTCCCGGAACACCCCGAGGGAATGTTGGGTCCAGGCCAGGGTTTCGGTGGCACGTTCGGCCGGTCGCGGCGGGGCCCACACCGCCCCGGCCACGACCGAGGTCGTCTGCTGTGGCATTGCCGCCGCCCATACCCGCACCGGCCACCCCGCTTCGGCGAGGCATATCGCCGATGTCAACCCGCTTACACCGGCACCAACCACGACAATCTGCTGCGCACTGGCCACGGCGCAACGGTAGCCAAGCCGGATCAGCCGGGGGATTGCGGCTGGTCGCCGTCAGCCGCGGTCAGGGCCCGTCAGGATGGGGGGCTTGCTGGCCATTCTGGCCGCCGAGCAGCCCGTTGAGGATGCCGAGAGTGCCTTGCACGCCTGCAGGCGGTGTATCGGCAGGCGGATTGGCATCGGGGGTCAGCTGCCAGGGTTGGCAGCCGTCCGTCTTGAACGCTTTGTCGGTCGCCTCGATGCGGACTACCTGCGGCTTTTTGCTCATCGAGTTGTCAATGAGCTCGCCGTCAGGATTGCCTGTCCGCTTCCAGTAGCATGTGCCGTTTCCAACGGGTCCGGCCGAGCTGTAGGTACCCGGCGCGATATCGGTCCCGACCGCGTATGTGCCGTCGTGGTCGATGGTCGTCTTACCCCCGGGCGCGGGTGACGCCGCCGGTGACGGCGCGGGTGGTGACGTCGAGTCCGGATCGGCGTAGGCAATGCCCGCGGACACAGCGCAGCCTCCTATGACCAGACCGGCGGCGGCGAACCTTGCCGCAACAGATGCTCTCGCCTTGAACCCCATAGAACAGCAGCGTACCGGGGTGAGCAGCCGAATTCACATCGCTGTCGAATCAGGCTGGAAGCGATGGCGGCACAAAAAGGACTGCCTAGGTCAGCCGCTGCACCTTGCCGGCGTAGCCCAGCGCGTGCTCGTACGTCTCGAGGTTGTCGCGAGAAATCTTTGCGTGCACCGGACGTTCGAGAAAGAACCGCAGCACCGGGTTGTAGGCGTGATACGTCTCGTGAAAGGTCAGCACGGTGGTGCCGTCGGGCTGCTCCTCGAGCTGGTGATAGCCCTCGGCGCGGGACCAGAGCGGCGCACCGACGGCCACATATCGCGACAGCTTGTTGATCTCCGCCTCGGTCACGGTTTCCCACGACCGCGCTTTGCCGCCGGACAACAGGTACTTGGGCACTTGGAAGATGCAAGTGCGGACGAGACCCTCACCGGCTTCGTTGCCTTCGTTCAGGATTTCCATGCTGCCGGTAGGCCACTTGAGGACCCTCGGCCGGGGCGCGTCCGGCGGCGCCGGCGGGTGCAACGCCCGCCACACTTTCTTCGGGGGTGCATCGACGTGGAATCGCACGGTGTAGGACTGCATCAGCTTTCTCCCCAGCTGTCCCAATAGGTGATTGTCTCCGCGGGCGGCCGCGCGGCCGGCCGGAAGTCAGTGCCAATCGTGTAAGCGACCGGGAACAGGGCGGCCTGCGTGACCGTCGCAGGGATCCCCAGTATCTCGGCGATCTGCTGCTCCTTCGCCAAATGCATTGTCGTCCACACCGATCCCAAGCCGCGCGACCTGAGGGCAAGCAGGAAACTCCAGCCGGCCGGGATGATCGACGCCCAGGCCGACGCGGCGGCCAGCCGATCACTTTCGTCAATGCGCTGCTGCAGGCACGGGATGACATGCACGGGCACTTGGGCCAGCGTTTCGGTAAAACCCAGCGCGTTGGCGTACACCCGCCGGGTCTGCGGATCGGACGCATTCTTGGCGGCGAGCGGGATGTACTGCGCGCCGATGCTGCGGTAGATGTCGGCGATCGCAGCGCGCTTGTCGGCATCGGTGATCACCAACCAGCGCCAATCCTGGGCATTGCTGGCCGTAGGGGCCTGCATCGCCAGCCGCACGCAGTCGAGGATCACGTCCCGACCGACCGGCCGGGTCAGGTCCAGGCGTTTGCGCACCGCCCGCGTAGTGGTGAGCAGTTCGTCGACCGACGCGATATCCATGCCGTCCTTCCCGCCGCGTGCGCGCCGCTCCGCTCAGAGGTCGATCGCACAGGACTGGTCGACGCCGAGCACCGTCAACGAACGTCCCAGGCCGAGAAATACCGCGACGCACAACGTGAGATCGAGGATCTCCTCGTCGGAGAACACATCCCGCAGCCGCTCGAAGAACGCGTCGTCCATCGACGCGTGGTTGTTGGCAAAGCGCTCGGCGTATTCGATGGCAAGACGCTGGCGCGACGTGTAACCCGGGTAGCTGGCGTACGCGGCGACATTGTCGTAGAGCTCCGGGGCGACGCCCGCATCCAGCACGGA